>NZ_SJPV01000001.1:752335-927198 GCF_007860135.1 Novipirellula artificiosorum | reverse complement strand
GAAAGCAAAAGTGGCATTGAGAAAATCGTACGGCTTCAAAACCGACGAAGTCTATGAAACTGTGCTATACCATGAACTCGGGAAACTTCCGGAGCATGACTTGGCCCACCAATTTTGTTAACGAGGCTGATTTCAAAGCCACATCTCCCAAAGCCGAAGACTTTTCAATTCGTCTACGTCGCAAACCCTGACGGATGAATGGGCAACAGAAAAGCAGTCATGTCCAGCCAAGCCCGTTAGAGTCTCAATTCAAAGAGACCGAATTGTAAGATCTAGGCTTGGAGACTCAGTTCATCAATCCTCCCTGGTTACGGTGCCTCGAATCGTTTTCCGCAGGTTGAAGCAGGAACGAAATAAGAAAGCCAAGAACTAAGGCAAGAGCGTTTCGGTAAACGACAATGTGATCGAGATCGAAAGCAGCGACGCTTTCCAAGACACACCTGTGCTGGACATCAAGAGTTGACACGAAATGTAACAAACTGAAATGCGAAAACAGATGAAGCGAATTCCAATGAGACTGTCAAACCTGTTGCCGCCTGTCCTGTGTTCGGGCATGGTGCCGCTGGCGTCGATCATTGTCACCATTATCATTATTGCGAGCTTCTCCAGCATTCAGGCTGCCGACGACACCCAAACTCTTCCTCCCATCGAATGCCCGCTCAGCAAGGCTGGGATCGACAAGACGAAGCTGAAGCCATTCGAAGAAGTCGAGGATTACATCAACTTCCTTGAGCGTTCAGATCGAGCTGAATGGCAAAAGCCGGAAGCCGTTGTGCAGGCGTTGGAACTCAAGGGAACCGAAACGGTCGTGGATCTGGGATGGTTCAGGCTACTTCACATTCCGACTTTCGAAGGCGGTGCCACTGGGTAAGGTGATTGCCATCGACAGTCAGCCCGCGATGGTGCGGCACATCCATCGAAAGGTGTTGATAGGAGAATGGCCCAACGTCAGAGCAAAGGTTGGGATCCATCATCGAGGAACACCCGTTCGTCGTTTCAGATAGTTCGAAAGGTATAGCGGACGTGACAATCAAAGTCTGGGCGATCATTGCTGGTTTAGTGATCTTGGCAATCCATATCGTGATCCTGGTCGGTGTCCGATTGCTGCTCGACCGAAACAAAAAGAAGTAGCGTGTTCACTTCTCCTAGCGAGGGACCCCGCAACTTTGATGTTGTTGACCGGTAGCGGTTTGAAATGGTCTGAGCAAAAGCGAGCCTGCGTTGTGTCCTGCGCCAGACCCATGCGTGTGCAAGGAGGCGATAGCGGGCCGGAGTTGAGTTTTCTATCAAGCCAGCGCGGCTTGTACCCACATAAAGTAGGCGAACACGGCCATGCCGAGTACGAACGAGATCACCACGCCGATGCGGTGGGGCGAGTGCCAACCCATGTAGAGCGAACTGAGCACGAGCACGATCAGGCCGATGGCCAGGGCATCCATGCTGAAGCTCCATATCTTGGTGGGAAGCCAGTCGCGTTGCCGTTCGCCAAGGTTGCCGGTGAACACGTGCATTTGGTTGATAATGGCGGCAATGGATCTGTTTTTTGGAGTGACATGGTTGATGGCGGTGTCGCCGGAGTCTAGTTGCACGGTGACGAAATCTCGCACGTTGGGACGCATACACAGGAAACCGAACGTTCCGGGGGCGGGCTCACGCATGAAGTAAACCTCGCCGCGCAGGTTGAGTTGCCGCATGATGTCCCAAGCTTTATCGAGGCGTGTGCCAGACTCGGGCATGTTGACATGAGCCTCTTGTTTGACGCGATCGGGTTGTCCCCCAGTGAACCACATGGGGTTGTTCATGAAAAGACCGGAGAGCGAGAACACCCACAGGAACAGCAGCATATACATGCCTAGGTAGATGTGGATCTTACGGTTCCACTTTTTGAGTGTGGTCGAGGGAGCAGGGGAGAGGATTTCAGTTGGGGTGGCGGTACCCGTCGAAGCGGATTCGGGGGTGTTGGTTTCGGGCTTGTGTTCGTTGGTTTCGGTCATCGTGCATCCGCGTTTTGGCTTGAGGTGGGAAGGGTTTGTGTCACGCGTGTTCGAGGCTGGCGCGGAGTCACGATGCAGCGAGCAGGGCGTAGGTGATGGCGGCGAAGGAGGCGAAACCCAAGCCCAGCAAGGCAAGCCCGGCCTTTCGTTCGGCCTTGATGACCAGCCACAGGTAGATACCGGTGACGGTCAGGAAGAGCGTGAGGTAGACGGTCCAGTCGGCGACCCAGCTCCAGGCTTTGGAGCCGGACCAATTGGGGCCCTTGGTTTTGTGCGGTCCCGGGTTGCGGTGCAAGTAGGACATGGTGTCGATGAAGTTGAAGTCGCGATACTGCAGGGTGGCTTCCTGCTTGGCGACGTTGAGTGTGACGATCGTGGTGCGGCCCGGAACCATCAGGGTGATCTTCTTTTGACCGCCGCGGACCGGGCCGAACGAGAAGAGCTCGCCTGAGAGGTTGAGTTCCTGCAGGGCGTGCTCGGTGAGCTCCGAGGCGGCGGCGCTGTTGGCCTGGTTGCCGGCCTGGAGCGCGGCCCTCTTGGCGACAGGGTTGTCGGTGATCGCCTTGGCCTCGTCGAGTTTCTGCTTGGCGAGTGTCAGGTTGTCGCTAACCTGCGCGGGGATGCTTAGCGGGACAGTCGAGGTGGATTCCGTGAACTTGGGGTTGTCGGGATCGCGCGGACTTGGGTGGTTCATCAACAGGGTGCTGATTGCGAACAGCACCAGGAATGGGCACAGGAAGACGCCGATGTAGAGATGCAACTGTCGGTTGAGCTGGTAAAAAAGCTTGCCGAAGAGGATTTTCTTCATTAGGTTTGCGTCCAATTTTCCAACCACGAGTACCCGAAGGTGATGGGTTGTCCGGCAAATCGTCGGACTTATCGATTTTCGCTTGAAATGCGATGGTTAACAATGGGCACGGCGAGTCTCGCCATTGTATCGAGCGTATTCGTCAGCAAATTCAAGTTCAGTAGGCATTTGCCCATTCAAAGCGGTTACGATCCACATTATGAGCGGACGGATTCTGGAATATTGCCTCGAAAACAAGAATCAACATGAGTAGTTTGCCGAGTTTCAGCTTGCAGGACAAAGTCGTGGTGGTCACGGGTGCCGGTCGTGGCATCGGTCGAACCATCGCATGGGATGCTCACAAATCGGGAGCGCGTATCGCGGTTGGAAGCCGTACGACCGCCGAGCTTGAGTCGCTCGCGGATGAAATCGAGCAAGCAGGCGGTCAATGTTTCGCTCATGTGCTGGACGTCACGGACATAGCGTCGATCCACACCTTTATGGCGGCCGTTGTGAAACAGTACGGACGTCTTGACGTTCTGATCAACAACGCCGGCTACAACAAGCAGCAGAAGATACTGGACTACGACGAACAGCAATATGACCTGATTGTCGATTCCAATCTGAAGAGTGTGTTCTTTTGCAGCCAAGTCGTTGCTCGACAAATGATGGCTCAGGGTGACGGTGGTTCGATCGTCAACATTTCTTCACAGGCCGGAGTGGTCGGGGCACCCGACCGCGGCCCGTACAGCGGCGCAAAAGGCGGTGTCAACAATCTCACGCGAACGATGGCAGCGGAGTGGGCGGAGCATGGGATTCGCGTCAATGCGGTTGCTCCCACGGTGACTCGAACCCCCATGGCGGAGCAAGCGATGAAAGAGAATCCCGCCTTCTTCGACGCCGTCAGAACCAAGAACCTTCTGCGTCTGGAGAATGTCAAGTTTACGTGATTGAATCAGTCATTTGGATGGAGAGAAGATAGGGTGAAAGTATTGCTAACCGTGATGGCTGGGCTGTTGGTATTTGCCGCCTCTGCATCAGGAGCAGAAACAGCTCCTGTGAAGACGATGTCACCTCCCGAAATTTGGGAGGGCTATGATCCTCGCGCGGAGCCGCTCGATGAGGAAGTCCTGAAAACGTGGGAGCAAGACGGCGTTCGCTATAAAGAGGTCTATTTCAACGGCGAGCAGTTTGACGGCAAATATGTACGGATTTACGGGATGTACGCTGCGCCCGCCGGCGGCAGAAATCTGCCGGGTTTGGTTCATATCCATGGCGGTGGACAGACGGTTAATGAAAGCTGGCTCCAGAAGCTGACCGGTCGCGGCTATGCGGTGATGACGTTTAACTGGGGCGGCGAGTGGCCGAAGCGGCAGCGTTATACGCTTTGGAACGGGGTTGAGAACGGTGACCATAAGAAACGGACGGGCCACCAGGTGACCCTGCCCACACCACGGAGCGACGCCTACTATCTGTGGACGCAGGCCTCGATGCGGGCGGTGACCTATCTGGAGCGTCAGCCGGAGGTGAATGCGGACAAGATCGGGGCCTACGGAATTTCCATGGGCGGCTCGATGATGTGGAATATTGCCTTTGATCCGCGCATTAAGGCGGGTTGCGCCATCTATGGTGCGGGGTGGAATACCTATGCCTATGAAGATCCGAGATACTCGGTCGGGATGCCGGAGTATCGGCCCAGCGCAAATGATTTACGCTGGCGTGCGTCGCTGGCTCCGGAGGCGTCGGCTCCCTACGTGAAGTTTCCCATGTTGTTTTTGAGCTCCTCCAACGACCGCCATGGCTATATGGATCGTGCGGAGCAGTCCTTGGATCTGATTCCGGCAGGTGTGCCCAGGGCGTGGGCACTGACGCCGCGTTTCCGCCATCATATCGGCTTGGATTTTGTGCATGACCTGCCCGCCTGGTTTGATGTGCACCTCAAGGGTGAGGGCACTTGGCCCGACAATCCGGAAACGGCCATCGCATTGGGGCAGGATGCTGTTCCTATGTTGAGAGTGAAACCCGCGAACGCGCAGGACGTGGTGAAGGTTGAGGTGTTCTGCGGACTTGAAACGCCTTTCGCTGTCAATCGGCACTGGCGTAATGCGACGGTTCGCGAGTCGGGAGGCCTGTATACCGCAACGATCCCCGTGATGAACGCGAGAGAATATCTGTTTGCCTTTGCGAATATCTTTTACAAGTCGGGCGTCGTCATCTCGAGTCCACTGGAAGCCGTGATCCCGTCAAGCCTAGGTGCGGTGGCAACAATTAAGGAACCGTGTCGTGTCCTCTACGACGGCAAGGAGGGGGTAGGAAGCTGGACGTGCAACTCGACCGGTACCGATCCGATTCCCGGACGAATCGATAAGCGGCTTAACGCGGTGGTGGGGCCAGAGGGCAAGCCTGGTTTTTCCGCCAAAGGCGTGAGTCCCTTTACCTATGCGCCGAGTGATCCCGAGTTTCGCGCACCCAAGGGGGCTTCACTGCAGTTTGATATGAAAACGGAGACGGGTGAAGACTTCACCGTGAAGTTGCACAAGAACTACTGGGTGGCTGACTTTCAGACCTATTCCTGCAAGGTTGCATTGGACGCGGATAGTGGATGGCAGACGGTGACCTTGCCCCCGTCCCGCTTTCAGAATGAGAAGACCGGTGCATCAATTGGTGACACGATCAATGAGGTGGGAGTGCTGGAACTGTCGCCGCAGAACAGAATGTGGCAGGACTCGAATGTGATCTTTCGCAACTTCCGGTGGGTGGGGGGCGAATACGTGCCCCATGTGCATGCGTATCGAAGGAAGGATGCCGAGACAGATGCAGCGCTAACCCACCGTGATGACGCGGATCATTTACAGGGACTGGGCGTGGTGAAAAGCAATCAGAGAAGGTGAAATTAACGACGGAGATCATAACTCTCGATTCGCCTATCCCCGTAAGGATAGGTCCAGAGTTCTTTGCCGTCGACGAGCGGTTTCAATCAGAATCCGCCGCATCGCTTCGGCTGCCGCAGCAAAAAAGTGGCCATAACGGTCCCACCGTTGAACATTCTTATCACCGACCAGGCGCAGGTAGGCTTCATGCACCAGAGCCGTTGTACTCGGAACGGAAGTGTTTAGCATTTCATGGCGTCAAGCCATCGGTGACCATCCGACGGAAAACGATTATGCTACAGTGGTAACCGAGTGGCTGACTTATCTACACAAAGAATCTGATGATGAACAAGACTCAGAAGCAGAGAGTGATCGCGATCAATGCAGCGGTGTTGGCAGCGGGGATGCTTGCGTCTTTTGTACTTCCATTGATTGTGGAATCTTTGATTGATGGTCGTGGTGCGTTCTTGCGAGCCCTGACTCACATTTTTCCGCTCGTCTGCGCCATGGCGTTTTCGTGCAGCTTGATGGGTAAGGCGATTCCTGAGTCTGCGGAGTGATTCCGAGATTCCATTTGGAAGCGGCAATTTCGCCGTTGGCTGCCCAAGCAGACAAGAGGTCCATGAAAGAGCTCGAAAAGTTTTTGGCAGGTGAGCGCTTTCTTGAATTTGCCGCGTCATCCGATATCGGTGTCAGCTCGGCTACTGCCGTTTGTTGAGAAAATCGAGTTACCGAGGGACAAGGAAGGTGCCCGCCAGTCGATCGGAGATGCCGCGAGAGGGGATCAATGCGGATACCCAACTGAGTATCATAAACGATGCGGCAGTGATGATTGGAATGGACCACAAATACGCGGTTGTTTCCTTGTTGGAAAGAATCCAAAGCAGTGGGAATGGCAATAGGAGCGGCGACCAACTGATAACCGAGCGCCAAAGCACACGCATCCTTGATGCTCGGCTTCCATCTCCGTTGACGATCACGATACCGAAAACTCGCAGCAATGGCCCGCCACGAAACAACAATGCCCACAACAGGCTTGGGATGGCAATCAGAATCAGAAGCTGCATCAGCCCCGCAAGCACAGCGAAGGGGACGACCGGGAATCCTATCAAGGTGGACGGGGCACCGAGCAATTCTTTGACTTGGGTGGTCGCAGCGGTCATCTGCTGATCGGAAGGTGGTGGCATTTCCGACGCGATCTGTTCGGCCAATCGCTGCTGTGCAGCGGGGATCAGCCCTCGCATTGCAAGGGATTTCCATGCATCGGGATCCGCCAGTCTTTGTTGTGTTTGGCCCGCAACATAGGTCTTTAGTGACTCAATCTCTTCTTGTTTTTCCTCATTCCATGTACTGTGTGGATTTTCGAGCACTTGTAAACGCAACAAGCTATCACGCAGGGTGAGCACTTCCGGATCCTTGTCGATGATCGGTTGATTGATCATCAGCCCGAGCAGCAGGGTGCTCGCTGCAAAACAGGGGAACAAGATACATCCGATTAGCACACCCACACGGCGAGTTCTTGAGATCAATGGCGTTTCTTGCAACAAGCGGTGGAGATTCGGGACGGGAAGATCTGGGCTTTGGCACGACACGACCTCCTCCAACACCTGGCGAGCGTGAACCGGTAGCGGAGCGGACACGCGGCGCCGAGCAGCCTCGTCAGCCGTCACGATTTTTCCTTCGAGCGCTGCGATTGCAATCTGGTTGAGGAACACATGCAGCGAAGTGTTTTCGATGACCTCGGCCTCGATTGTGAAGGGGGTGATTGGCTGCGACGTACCGCCCGGTGCAACGAATTCTAATAGCTTTGCTCGCCCATCATCGGTAATCCAAATACGATCGAGTGAGAGACTGTGCGGCAAGGATCCGTCCTGGCGTGCGGCTTGCAACTCCTCGGCAATGTCAACCAGCCAATAGCGAACTTGCTTCCAAGGGAGTGGGTCGTCCAACAATTGTGTTAGAGGCACTCCGAGCGGTGCTTCAAACGCATCCCAGCAATCGTCGGTTGTGTGACGACCATTCAGCCAGTGCAGTCGCCCGACGCGACGAGTCTTTTGTATCGCCTCACTTTCAATCTTGTCCTTGCTCTTGGTGCAATGAATCCAGACTCTGCGCAGTAGTTGTGCGTCGTAACCAAGCACCAGCTCTTCCGATTCGGTTTGATAGAGACGATCCAGAGCGAAATAGGGACCAATCTTGGAGGTCCCCTCGGAGTCTGTGAATGACCCCACCTCGATTGCAATCAGAGGGCGTTGTTGCTCCGACGAGGATTGAACGACTCGTGTGCCACTGGCCAATTCATGCAATCCCGCATACCCGTTACGGCGCCGTACGCTTGAAAATAGCAGCAGAGTTAGAATCATCGGGCTGATGCTTGCAATCCAGGGAACGGGAGCAATCCACGGCATTTCGTAGTTGCCTGGGTAATAGTCGTTTTGAGGCGACATCCAAACGGCGAAACTCAGATTTGCAATCCCCGGCACCATGATGTAGATCGATGCACGAACGAACGCTTGCCCCAGCCCAACCCGATCACCGTTCCTGGGATTGACGACTCGTAGTCGACAGATTGCTTTTCCAGGCGACGCTCCCCAAATTCCTTCACTGATTCCATAGTAGGCAATCTCGAATAGGATCGTTACGAGTGAGAACCAAGCTGCATATTCGACAAAACGGGAATCCAGAAAAGGAATTCCCACATCTGTTCCAAACAACAGGGTTGCGACCAGTGTTACCGCCCATAAAACGGCTGACCAAATCCCGATGTCTAACGCGGCTGCGATCGTTCGCCAGCCCATCGTTGCGGGCGTCGGTGCGATCGAACGGAAGGGTTGAAGTGCTGCACGCAGTTCGCTGTACGTTCCGTATCTCGCGGCAGGGCGTTTGTGTAGGCATCGCATCACGACTCTTGATAAGCCATCGGGAACGGCGCCATGAGGACTGCTCATCGGTGTCGGCGCACTTTCCAACGCGCGAGCCAGCAGCTGGATCATGCTCTTTGCGTCGAAGGGAGCTCGTCCGGTAATCAGATAATACAGCGTGCCGCCGACCGCATAAACATCCGACCGCAGGTCCAAGTCGTCGCCTCGCAATTGTTCCGGTGACGAAAAAGCTGGAGTGCCGATAAACTCGCCATCGATCGTTAGCTGCGATTCACTTCGTGGCAATGTCGAGATGGAAAGGCCGAAGTCGCCAATCTTGACGGTTCCATCGTCGTCAAGGAAACAGTTGGCTGGTTTCACATCGCGATGCAAGACCCCTTTCACGTGCGCCGCTTCCAATCCCGCGATCAGTTGGAGTGAAATGTCTACGGCTTCACCGAATGGCAACGCTCCTTCATGCTGGACGCGCTGCTGTAGCGTCCCACCACCAGCCAATTCCATGGCGATCGTCGGTTTGTTGTCGATTTCCTCTGTGCCATAAACATAGACGCTGTTGGGATGATTGACCGAAGCGGCCAAGCGACCTTCACGCAGAAAACGACGCCGAGCCTCGGGGGATTCCAGCGAGTGTTTCAGTACTTTCAACGCGACCCGCCGTCCGTTGTCGATTTGCTGAGCCTCGTAGACGGTTCCCATTCCTCCTTGTCCGAGACGGCGAATGATTTGATATCCACCAAATTGGTCTCCGCTGACCAGCGTTCGGGCTTGGGAAACCGGCTGCAAATCGACTGGATGAGCCATCGTCTCGGCAACGTGACTTGCCATGCCGCTTTCCGCCTCCCCGCTCTGCAAATCGGAAGCGAACCCCAGTTTCAATAGACAATCGGGGCATAGTTTCGCTGGAGCGTCGGATGGCAACGTGGCGCCGCATTGGGGGCAAGTCTTGGGATCGTTCATCGCACATTTTCCTGGCCGTTGTGGTTGAGTTCACAAGTTACAGACGGAAAGCGAGTAAAAGGTTACCAAGAAAAATATACGAATTTCTTAGGGTGGTTCGGCGATTGATCGCAGGTTCCCTCCATTAGGTTTGCGAATGGATCGCTGCAAAGAGATCTCGGAGTTCGTCTTCAACGTCGTCTGGGTTCTCGAGCGTTTGGCTCACCTGTTGTTTCAGCAAACGGCGGTAGTCACGTTTGAGTCGATGAACGGCAACCTTGACGGCTCCTTCGGACAGGGACAATTCGTTAGCGATGACGCGATAGGACGGTGAATCCGACGCCTGCGTCAAACAGGGCTGCAGTTTAACGAATAAGTCTGATTTTCCTGACGCCGCGTACCGCTCTTGCAAAACCGTCATCGCGTTTTCCAAGATTGTCAGCGCCCAGCGTCGATCGAATAAACGCTGGGGAGTCATCGCGTCGACCGGTTCCGATCGATAGTCCTTTTCAGCCCGGTGAAAATCAAGTGATAGAACGCCTCGGCCACCTCCCCGTTTCAGAGCCTTCGCCCTTTCTCGCTCGTGTGACAAAAAATGCTTCATGGCAGCAAGTAAGAACGAGCGAAATCGACCTCGCTGAGGCTCCACCGACCCGAGGAAATCACGCTGAACCAGCCGCGTCAAGAATTCCTGAGTCAACTCTTCGGCATCATGCGATGCGTAATCGCTGCGGCGAACGTAAGCATAGAGTGCGTACCAGTAAGTTTGACAAAGTGTCTCGAGTGCTTCGTGCACTTGAGATTCACTACCTTGTTTGGCCGACAGAACGACGCTCCAGTGGGTCGTAGCAAATCGATCAAACCTCTTTCGAAGAACGTCGTCGCTTTGTTCGGCAGTCATGACTTGAGCAGTGGTTGGCGTAGAAAAACGTGATGGGATGCATGCTAGAATTGGAGCGAGGGTGATCGTTTCCAGACTTCTTCATTGGCGAGATGCGCCGACAGGAGGCTGCCTGGATTCGTGATGATGTTAGTGAGAAGGTAGGTCCCATCGGCGAGTGGTTCGATTTGACCACGGATCGAAAGTCCCTTGACGAGCTCCTTGGGCAATTTGGGTTTCCCGTCTTTGATGTAATGGACCATCCGCAACTCATCGCCCAACTTGCCGATTTCCAACGACAGCGTCCTCAGGGGTTGCGATTGATCGCTGGCGTCTCGGTAATCGATGTCCATGTAGCCGACGATGGGAAGGTTGGGTTGGTAATGTTGGTACGCCGACCAATGGACCATGGGGGCCTTGAAATTGCGGGGGCGAATCTTGATCGACTCGATGTTCGCTTGACGCATTTGTTCCAGCTCGGAGGTAGCAAATTCACGAGTCGAATCGCTGACGCCGTTCCATTCAAAGGCTCGCGCAAGTGCGGCGGAGTCCCCCTCGATGGCCGCCTTGGTGTCGGCAATCAGACGTTTCTGGGCATCCTTTGGAAATTCGGCCTTCAACAGGATATTCGGCTCGACTTCAAAGTAGCTCGAGAATCGATTGAGCAGCATCACACCGCGTGCTGCGTTCTGTTGGCGTTCCATTTGGGTGTAGGATCGCCAGGAGATTTCCTTGGTGCGAACGGGTACGCCGTAGACGGGCGGTTCGTCACTTGTGATAACCAACCTCACCCACCACACTCGATTCATCCGCTGGCCATCGTCGTAACGAGTGAAACGTCGAAAGTAAGCCGTAGCTGGTAGCTGTTTCGTTTGGGCAATCCTGTCGAGCGTTGCTTTCACGTTCACGGGAAGATGTGGCTGCATGCTGAACGCTCTGATCGCATCAAGCGTCTCGTCTTCCGTGACCGCTGGTTGAAAACGTCCAATGGGGCTTTCCATCGATTGTTGATTAAACGTTTCGATGGCGGTTGCCAGCGAGCGAGCTTCGAGGTTTTCGACATCGACGATGCAGTACGGGTACTTGGCATCGACTTCGGTGCGAGCGGTTTCGCTTGGCTCGTTCTGTGCGAATGCAAGAACTGAAGTCATGCTCGTCAACACCAAGCCCGCAACGGCGATGAAGGATCCGGGCATGAACGCCAGCAGTGGCGCCGCGGTTTCGCCAAACAAGCGACCCCTGCGGTAGCTCTGCCACGAGCGGTTGCCCCCCTCGGCAGCCAACGCTTCGAATTGCGGTCTCGCCATGTTTGATTCCGTCGAATAGGATTGAGTGCGATGCAGTTTCTCGTTCACTCGAACCTATGCGACGGGCCAAATCGAATCAACCCAGCAAATCGAATTCGATAGAAATGTAGCTGGCGTTCAAGGGGTCGCTTCGCTACTTCCAACGGAATGAGCGAGAGAAACCAGTTTGCTTGGCTCCGTATAGTCCGCGGTTGCGCACCCACTTGGTTGGTTTCGTCGCCTGAATGAAGTAGAATTGCTCAGTACGGTATCGATCTCGATCGAAAACTTGGACTCCTCAAACGACTCGATCTCGCAAAACGTCGTTTGTATTGCTTGTTTCCTTTTCTTGACCACACGAGATTTTTGACCACACGAGATACGTCGAAGCGTCTTCGCCTCACGAGATCCGGAGTACAGGTGCTGAAAACTTGATCCTTGGGGGGACCATGATGAACGAGAATGCTGAGTCGAGTTCGGTTAAAGAAACAAACACCAGCACAGGTTGGAAGCTGCAGTTCGGCGTGCTCTGTGGCATGCTCATGCTGGCATTGATTGGCATGGGATTGAGTCAGGCATTGGAACAAAGTGCCTGGTGGTACTGGTTGTTTGTCGTGTTCACTTATGCGGCACTCGGATTGTGGCGAAGCACACGCAAAGCCAAGCGAGGCGGCCATGGATTGAAGAATCTGATCAGTCGTGAACTGGCGCATTGGGCTGTGCTACTGGCCTTTCTCGGTGTGCTGGCGGTGCTGGAACGAAAGGAGATCATTAGCCGCGAGTCTTCCTCGGATTTCGCATTGCTGTTATTGGCATTTAGCTGTTGCCTGGCTGGAATCCATTTCGACTGGCTACTGCTGATCATGGGTGTCGTCTTGACGGTCATGTTGGTAGCGATGGCAACACTGGAACAGTACACGATCGTGTTATGGCTTGTCATGATTGTGGTCACGGTAGCGGCAGCAGCTTTCTTTTACTTGAAGTCAAATCGTGGACGTGCGGCGGATGGGTTGGACTAATCCAACTCCTCTAACTTTGGACGCGAGGTTTTCGGTTTTAGAAGCTTTCGGCGAATCTTGTCGGGCGAGTCTTGTCGGGCGAGTCTTGTCGGGCGAGTCTTGTCGGGCGAGTCTTGTCATGGGCAGCAATTTATCTAGCTATCTTGCCGAATCCTCCAGTCCGTATCCGGGGTGGTGCAAACCGCTGATATGGGCCGCGTTTTTAACGCTGCTGCTGCCTACCCAAACGGAAGAGCCACGTTTCCTGCAGCGGTTCGAGAGCATGACAAAACGGATCGTGAATCGCTTGAATCGCAACAGCATGATTTTGAGGCGGCAACCAAGTTGGAATTGGGCCAGTAATGGTGGGGCAACCCTTATAGACATTGGGCGTGCCATCATGCGTTATCCTACCAGTTTTATTCAATCTGATTGCTTTCCAATCGTTGCTCGTGTAATCTCTGCTGGCAAGCGAGTTGGCGGTAGCTCCACCGGCATGCAAAAGAGAGCCAGCGGCTGGAAGCCACGAACACGGGCGATATCATTGCGGTTTCAATTGATGTCCTTCTCTACGGGGTTCCGAACATGAGACTCGCGAATCAAACCATCGTTATCATCGGTGGTACCGGTGGCATTGGACGTTCCGCATCGCTGGCATGTCTGCAGGAAGGTGCAAACCTCGTCGTCGTGGGACGCCAGCAACAATCGATCGCCGCGGCGCAGCGCTGCTTCGATGACCATCATGTTTCCGATAAGGTTTGGGTCCTCGATGGGGATGCCGCAGAATCGGCGACGGCTGAGCATGCTGTGCAAGAAGCGGTTCGTGTTTTCGGCCGACTCGATGCTCTCTACCATGTCGCTGGTGGCAGCGGACGCAAGTTCGGCGATGGGCCGCTACACGAGTTGACCGATGAGGGAATTGACTTCACCCTGCGGCTCAACTTGGCAAGTGTCCTGTATTCCAACCGCGCTGCGACCAAGCAGTTTCTCGCCCAAGGAGATGGCGGTTCGGTGGTGAACCTATCAAGCGTATTGGCCAACCATCCTTCGCCACGATACTTCAGCACGATCACCTACGCGGCCACCAAGGCTGGCATCATCGGGCTGACCCGCTCGGCGGCATCGGCATACGCGACGAACAACATTCGATTCAATGTCATTGCTCCTGGTTTGGTGGACACTCCGATGGCGACCCGAGCCGTCGGAAACGAAGCCATCTCGGAATTTGCTTGCCGCAAACAGCCACTCGACGGTGGCCGCGTCGGCAAGCCAACCGACATGGATGGGGCAGCCGTTTTTTTACTATCCAACGAATCCAAGTTTGTCACAGGGCAAGTCATCGAGGTCGATGGCGGTTGGTCTGTGACCGAAGGAAACCTTCCTGAGTAAAGCCCCTTCTATGAATCGAGCCCCTTCCCTAGATCGAGCTTCGGCCTCTCCTGCGGAACGCTATCTTTCGGCGAGCGAAAACTTGCTTGGGATTGTCCAGCAACAACTACCGAATATCTCTCAAGCAGCCGATTGGTTTGCGGAAACCATTCTTGCCGGACGGATGGTCCATGCGTTTGGCAGCGGCCACAGCCGGATCCTGATCGAAGAGCTCTGGCCTCGCTACGGATCGTTTCCGGGGTTCAACCCCATCGTCGAATTGTCATTGACGTTCCACAACTTAGTCGTCGGAGCCAACGGTCAACGGCAAGCGATGTTCTTAGAGAATGTGCCGGGATTGGCAGAGCGCATCTTGCGTAATTTCGATCTCTCGACGCAAGACACTGCGCTGGTCTGTAGCAGCAGCGGCTGCAACGTGGTGCCGATCGAAATGGCTGAGCAGTTCAAACGTCGCGGTGTCCGCGTGGTCGCGGTGGTTAGCCAATCGCATAGTGACGCGAGCGCGACCAAACACGCCGGCGGGTTGAAATTGGCGGACGTGGCCGATTTGGTGCTTGATACCGGGGCACCCGCTGGCGACGCGATGGTTCACGTCGACAACCTGGACACTCCGGTCGCACCGGGTTCGACCATCGGCGGGTGCTTGCTGATCAATTGCATGAAGGCGGAGGTGGCCGCCCGGTTGAGTGCTGCGGGGCAACCGCCCAAAGTGTTGTCCGCGGGTTGCACCGTCGGTGCCGAACGAGCGGTGGAACTTTTTGAGTCCGCCTACGACGAACACGCCCACCGCTTGGCAAAGTTGTACGAGTCCGTGGGCCCGTCGATCTGAACATGAATTTGGGGATGCGAATACAACAAGATCGGATTGCGGGAAACCCGCGACCTTCTTTTGGCGAAGCTCAGTTCATCTCGCGTGATTTTCGCTTCGCTCGTTGCTGGTCACGAAATCGCTTTTTTCGCTTGGCATCTTTTTGAGTGGCCTGCTCTGCCTTCTCGGCGATCTCGGCTGCCGTGCGTGCTTTCTCGTGCTCCATGATTTCCGGTGTTTCGAGGGTCAGCCGTCCGAGTCCGCCGGAGCGCAGTTCCGTGACAAGAATCCGCGAAGCGCGATCGATATCAACCTGGTTGTTCTTGCCGAGACATCCTCGCTTTCGTCCGATTGCTTCGATCGTCTCCAACTCGGTCTCGGGCAGCGAATCCAAATCGTAGCGTTCCCTCAGTCGTTCTGGATAATGCGTTAGCATGTAGCGAACGCCAAAGAAACCGATATCGGCATAGTCGATGGCCGTTTCTTTGATGGAACCGATTAAGGCTAGGCGGTATCCGCTATTCACGTTGTGGACGTTGGGCCAGAGCATGCCGGGCGTGTCCAGCAGCGTGATGCCGTCGCCAATATTGACTCGTTGTTGTTGCTTGGTGATCGCCGGAGTGTTGCCCGTTTTGGCAATTTTGCGCCCCGCCAGATAATTAAGGATTGTCGATTTGCCGACGTTAGGAATGCCAACGATCATGGCGTTCATCGTCTTGCCCTCTCGGTGCGGCACCATTCTGGCAGCGATCAATTTCAGTTGTCGTATCGTGGGAACGTCTTCGGTGGTGACCGCATGGGCGCGGACGCCAGCGGTTGCCTCGAAGTGGGCTTGCCAAGTCGCGGTCATGGTCTCGTCCGCAAGATCGCTTTTCGCCAAAACCTTTAAGCAGGGTTTGTTTCCCCGCAATTCGGCGAGCATTGGATTCTCGCTTGAATAGGGAATCCTCGCGTCCAGGATTTCGATGACCACGTCCACCTTGGGAAGCATTGCCTGGATTTCAAGCCGAGCTTTGTGCATGTGGCCCGGGAACCACTGGATTGGCATGAGCTTGTCGGTGGTTCGAGATCGTTTGAGCGTGAGAGGCGAGTCCGGATGTGGATGGCTTCTGAGATCGTGGGAATGTGCACTCATCCATCGACTCGCTCGCCACAATATAGGTTAAGTGAGGCGATGCCGCAATTGAGAGGAAACCGTCGACAGTTCGCTACGATTCGGTTTGGCTCGGTTCTTGCATCGTCCTGCAAGCACAAAGAATCCTCATTGTCGTTGGGTTCCTACCCAGCGGAGGGAAAGCTTTCCATTTGCAATGGGTCACACGCGTTTCGATCTCAAGTACGTCCTCCACTCCGACCGACGAAGCAGGACAACGGACTGTATTCGTTGAACAACCACTTGTAGCGATTAATTGATTTGTCTCAGGCAGGGAGTGTAGAGGATGAACTTGGCTAAGCTCATGACGCGAATCGCCTGCGTGGGAGTGATTGCGGCAATGGTGTTCACTCTTCTAACGGCAAATGCGGCAGCAGCCTGCAATGTGTGTCGCGAGCTGGGATCGACCCCCGATGTCGGCTGCAGTGGTTGCGATACGACGGGCCCTTGCGATGCGATAGAAATGCCATGTGACGGCTTGTGCTGCCAAGCATCTGGCTGTGCAGCGGCCGAGCCATGGAGCATGCCACAACCTTGTTTTCTGCAGCAGTCCGGTTTCAAAGTTGGCGGTTGGTTGCAACAGGGGTTTACGTCCAACGCCAGCAACCCCGAAGACGGATTCAACGGTCCTTTGGGAACCAACGACTGGGACGATCGGTATCAACTGAATCAGTTCTGGCTCTGGCTCCATCGGCCGGCTGATAATGGCGGCAACGGTTGGGCATGGGGCGGTCATCTTGACATGACCTATGGCACGGATTTCCGTTTCGGAGTCAATCACGGTTTGGAGGACCGCATCAACGGTGCCAACCAGGACTACGGATTGGTCATTCCGCAGGGATACCTTGAGGTTGCCTACAACGATCTGTCGGTCAAGTTTGGGCACATGGCAGCGATTCTTGATTACGAATCCGTCCCAGCGGTTGCCAATCCGTTCTATTCTCACTCTTACTCTTACGCCTACACGGTTCCGCAATTGGTCACCGGTTTCTTGGCGGACTATCAGCTGACCGATCAGCTTTCCGTTCAAGCCGGATTACATCGCGGTTGGTTTATGTTTGAGGACTTGAACGACTCTTGGGACTTCATGGGGGGGATCAAGTGGGAGAGTCTCGATAAAAAGAGCTCGATCGCTTGGGCATGTAATTTTGGGCCACAGGATCCCGGCATGACACCAGATTGGAATGGGATCCCCGGTGACCAGGACCGTTTTGTTTACAGTTTGGTTTATCAGCGCCAGCTGACCAAGAAATTGCGCTACGTGGGTGTCCATAACTTGGGGATCGAACAAAACACGCCCGTTAACCTTGGCGATCACGCGGAGTGGTACGGATTGAATCAGTACCTCCTTTACACGATCAATCCTCGATGGTCGTCCAATCTACGGTTCGAAGTCATTCGCGACGACGATGGCATGAAGATCGCGGGTCCAGGCAACTACCCCGCTCTTGCAATCAACGCCAACGATGGTTTCGGCTATGTCGGTGACTTCTACGAGTTGACCTATGGCTTGACTTACATACCACATCCCAACCTACGGATCCGCCCCGAGGTCCGGTGGGACTACTTTGACTTGGGCGGGCCGCTGGGCCCAAAGGGTCTTCCCTTTGACTCAGGCGACAAGGACGATCAGTTCACCTTTGCGGTCGACGCCGTGTTGACCTTCTAGTGGACCGTCAGCATTAAATTCTAGGGTAGTGGATTTCGCCAGAAATCCGTAACTCAAATATTCTTAGGGACTTCTGGCGAAGTCCACTACGTACCAACTCGCAGTTCTAAGCTTGACGGTCCACTAGCACCTTTTCCATGATGCGGTGGCCGTTCTCGGTTCAACGGGTTGTTCACTCGAGCCCGTTCTACTGCTTGCGCGAGTGCCGAGGGCATGAGAACGGCAAGTGTGTCAATTAGTCGCAGTCTTGACTGTTTGTGCATTTGCACTACTGCATCCGCCTATAATCTGGCATCGTGCGTCGGCATCTTGATGTCGACTTGTATGCCATTTTCTTCTTGGATGTTGTGAGGTTTACCGTGGCGGAGTGGATCAGATCAAATGACGTATTGGGAACAACCAACCGTGGTAATCCGTGTGAGTCGGGGTTGTGTACCCTGTGCCGAGCGGATTGTAAAGGAAAGTGCGAGACTTGGCTTGGCAGCTTGGTGGGGCGCAAACTGCTCTATCCCCGTGACTTTGGATTGGTCACGGCCGGCAGCGGCAACACCACGCACGTCGGCGTGAATTACAACAATTTGCGAATCCAAGGTGGTGTTTACGGTGCAAAGGGGCTTCCGCCGGGATTGTCCGACTCGGCCGACGATTGCGTGTTCCCAAACGTCTCGGTCGAAACCGAATACGGGTCCAAGATAAAGACCAAAGCTCGCGTGCCGTTAATGACCGGAGCACTTGGGTCAACGATTATTGCCGCGAAGTATTGGGAATCGTTCGCAACGGGTGCCGCTCTGGTGGGCTTTCCGATCGTGGTTGGAGAAAACGTTGTTGGTGTCGACCGACAATCCGTCATCGAAAAGGGATGCGTCAAGAAAGCCCCCGAACTTGATCGCCGCATTGACACCTTCCTGCGCTACTACGATGGCTTTGGAGCCGTCATTGTTCAGTTGAACGTGGAAGATACTCGTAACGGCGTTGCGGAATATGTCGTGGACAAGTATGGCGATAAAGTCACGATCGAACTGAAGTGGGGACAGGGCGCAAAGAACATTGGCGGCGAGATCCAAGTCAGCACGTACGACTACGCGATGTTCCTGAAAGAACGTGGGTATGTGGTTGACCCCGATCCGTCGCTACCGGAAGTGAAGGATGCGTTTGATCGAAATGCCATCCGCGCGTTTGCTCGTCACAGTCGGCTCGGCTACACCGATCTTCGAAGCGAAGCCGCGGTGCATGAGAACTTCATGCAATCGGTTGACTACCTGCGTGGTCTTGGATATGAGCGGATTACGTTGAAGACCGGATCGTACGGCATGGAAGGCCTGGCAATGGCGATCAAGTATGCCAGCGAAACGAACCTGGATTTGTTAACGATCGATGGCAGCGGCGGTGGAACGGGAATGAGTCCCTGGAACATGATGGAAACCTGGGGCGTGCCCTCGGTGTTGCTACATGCGAAAGCAAATCAGTATGGACAAATCTTGGCCAATGCCGGGAAGAACGTCGTCGACATGGCGTTCGCAGGCGGGTTGGCTCGTGAAGATCATCTCTTCAAAGCCTTGGCCCTCGGCGCACCCTTTACGAAGTTAATCTGCATGGGGCGTGCTTTGATGATCCCTGGATTTGTTGGCTCGAACGTCGAAGGTGTGTTGAAGGGCGAAGAGGGGGAAGCGATTGTTGATGGCGAATTGGTCCGCCGTGATACGGTTCATGGCACATGGGATAAATTGCCTGCGACGGTGCGAGAGATTGGACACTCAGCGGATGAAATTTTTGCTGGTTACCATGAAGTGCAAAATCGGTTAGGCAAAGACGAGATGAAGAACGTGCCCTACGGTGCGATAGCGATCTGGACGTTGGCTGATAAATTGGCCGCAGGCCTGCAGCAGTTGATGGCCGGTGCAAGAAAATTCTCGCTTTCTCAAGTCGACCGCAGCGACATCGTTGCGGCGAACCGCGAAACGGAAGAGGAGACCGGCATTGCGTTCATCACCGACGTCGATGACGACAAGGCTCGGCAGTTGTTGATGTCTTAAGCATCGCAACATGACGTTCGCGGGCGTGGCGTGTGTTGCCAGATGGCAGTGCCAGATGGCATCGCCCACGCTCGCCGCTCAGTCCGAGATTGATTCGGCAAATTACAGCAAATGCCCACAAAGTGGCGCTGTCCAGCTAGCCCGGATTATTCATCCGTCCAAACCTATTCCCCGTAACCCTTTGTATGCAATCAGCTTACATCGATTGAGTAAGGAACAGACTGCGCACGTTGGAGTTGTAGGCTTTAGCCGATTCAGCAAGGTCCAGCCGCAATCGGCTAAAGCCTACCACTCCAACGAATCATCTGGGCTAGGAATGCGTACTTCATGACGATTCCATCGAAGGGTTTGTGAGCAAAGTTGGGTGTTTCTCAAAAGGGCGTTCGATTCGAAAACCGGTCAAGAAGCCCAGGCTTTAGAGGGCTACTTGGGCACGATCGCTTGAGCCGTCCGATCGTCAACGACGAAGTAACCCAGAGGTTGCTGGGTTGCCGCATCGCGAATCAGCCAAACCGCACCAGGACGCGTTTGTTGGGCTTTTTGTTCACCCGATTCAATCGTTCCGTAAGACTTCGGTTTGCCTGCCAGATCCATCCAGCACAACTGAACCGGTTGGTCGCGTTGATTGGTGAAGTAAACGGAAAATGGATTGCCATCCGGAACGGATGGCGGTGTTGGCTGATCGCGGTCGGGAACCCAAAGCAGCTTCGTGAGTGAATCGATCGACGGTTCGACTCGCTCGTGAAACGTCTTCGGCGATCGTTCTCGAAAATCGGCAAGCAGCGCCGTCGACGCCTCATCCGAGGCGAGGTTCGTCCACTCATAGGGATCGCTGTCGATCTCGTAGAATTCCTCGCTACCATCGTGGTAATGGATGTAGCGGTGCGTCCGACCGCTGACACTGTAACTGCCCGGTTGTGCCAAGAAGGTTACGCTCGGGTGCAACCAGTCCTTTCTAGAAGGGGTGATCAACAATGGCAACAAACTCGGGCCATCGTTGTCTGGTTTCGAATCGAGCCCACACAGATCGATCAGCGTCGGGTACAAGCTGAGCAGATTCACGGGCGCGTCACAGACCGCGCCGACCGTTGTGCCATCGGGCAAGGCCTTCGAAATGCTCGGTGGCACGCGGATCATCAGGGGAACGTGCGTCACCGCACGCCAAGGTGTATACTTTTGCCAGTGTTCCTTCTCACCCAATTGCCAACCATGATCGGACCAAAGCACAACGAGGGTGTTGTCAGCGTTTGGGCCTGATTCGAGCGCATCGAGTACACGGCCCAGCATCGCGTCGGCAAAATGGATCGAGGCCAAGTACCCTTGGATGCCCTGTTTCCACTGATCGTGCTGCAGGATGTGTTCGAAGTAACGATTTCGAGCCGCGCGGACGCCAGCGGGGGGAACATCGTCGAGATCATCCGCCAAATAGCCAGGCGGCAACTGGATGCTTTCGAGCGGAAACGGCTCGTAGTATTTCTTCGGCACAAACCAGGGTTCATGAGGGCGATACAATCCGCACGCCAAAAATAGCGGCTGCTTGTGTTTCTGGCTCAACTGATCGGCCACGTATTTGCTGACGGACCAGTCACCACCGAATTCTTCGTCGGTCACATCGAGTGCTGCCCAGTCGGTTTCGACGTATTGCCAAGGGCCACCACGTGGCAGGTTGACGGGGCGAGTTTTCGGATAGAACGTTTCGGGTAACGGGTTCTCCGAACTCGCTTTTGGGAAGTATTCGTCCCAAGAAGCCGCATCGATAAAGTAGTGCAGCATCTTGCCCGACCCGGCTGCACGATACCCCGAGTTGCGAAAGTATTGTGGGATCAGCACCTCGTCGGGCATAACCTCGCGCATCTGTTGCCGATTGTCATACATACCGCTGCGGTTGGGCGCGCGACCGGTGAAGATCGCAGAACGACAGGGGTTACACGCAGGTGCAGGGCAATGTGCGTTCGTGAAAAGGGTTCCGGTGGCGGCCAATCGATCCAGATTCGGAGTGATGGTCTGGGGGTGCCCCCCCAGGCAGCCAATCCAATCGTTCAAGTCATCCATTGCGATGAACAGCACGTTGGGCCGATCCGGTTCCGCAGCGTTCGTCATCCCCCCAAAAAGGCAAGCGAAAGATCCGACGAGGGTGATAATCAACTTGTTTTTCATTGTAGGTTGCCGTTAGTGGATTCTGTTCAAGATACTCGTGTTTTAGGATCTTTAACAAGATCCACTACCCCAAAATAGAATGCTGACGGTCCACTAGTGTTTCGGTCGTGCGGTGGCCTCGGTCGAAGCTTCTCGCTGGATTGAGAACACCTTGCCGCTCGGCTTGGTAGGCAGAGTCGCTTTCCATTGCGAAATCGACTGGATCAACTGCGCGACCACCTCGGGACGCGTTTGGGCAACGTCGTTTTTTTCATACGGATCGGAGACGATGTCATAGAGTTCCGAGTGGTTGAGCGCTTCGTTCGTCAGCAGTTTCCAATTGCGATTGACCGTAGCGTACGTAACCCAGTGGTAAGAGGGGGTCACTCTCGGTGGCCATCGTCCCGACATTTTCCAAAAAAGTGGGGCCTCTCGTCCCTGCGACGGTGTGCCCGTCAAAGCAGCGAGCTGACTGACGCCATCAGGCTGATAGTCAGGTGGCAGTTCAACGCCTGCGATCTGGCAAAACGTGGGCAACAAGTCGACTGCCGAAATCATCGAAGAGCGATCAATTTCACCAGCCGCAATCTTCCCAGGCCACCGGGCGAGGAAGGGGACATTGATCCCGCCTTCAAACAACGCAGCCTTATAACCCTTGCGGCCAGCCGTGATGCCTTTGGAGGCAGCGATACCATATCCCGCACCTGTGGCCGTATCATACGTCAGCGACAACTCCGTTGAGCCTGACGCACGAGCCGGTCCGTTGTCACTGCTGAAGATCACTAACGTGTTCTCTGTCAACTCCAACCGATCGAGTGTATCGAGCACCTGGCCGATTCGATCATCGGCATGTGACAGGACCGAAGCATAAATTTCGTCGGCTTCTTCGAGTCCGCTGTCTCGAAAACGCCAGCGATACTTTGGAACCGTGTGAAAGGGGGTATGAGGTTCATGGACCCAGAGGTTAATAAAGAACGGCTTGCCGGCTTGGTGGCTCTTTTCGATGAACGCAATCGCGCCGGCCGCATCTTCGTGAACCGGCATCTGTTCGCCCGAGCAGTTGAATGCGCCGTACGCGTCGTAACCGTAAACGCCGGGCGACGGTGAATCAGGAATCATGTCGTTGGCAAGATGCCATTTACCGAAGTGTGCTGTCGCATAGCCACCGCGATGCAATAGTTTTGGCAAGGTAACCACAGCGGGGTCAAGCCAATCGGGCATGTTGCGTTTCGCATTCGTCTCCACCCAAGCAAAGTGCCCGTCGATGTTGTAGCGAGCTGGGAAATGTCCCGTCATCACCGCCGTTCGGCTCGGCGAACACACACCACTGGCGACCGTAAACCGATGAAAGTCGGTGCCTTCACGAGCAAGTCGGTCAATGTTCGGTGTTTGAACATAGGGATGACCATGACAGCCAAGATCCCCCCAGCCCCAATCATCGGCAAAGATAAACAACAGATTCGGACGGGGTGACTCGGCGATGCCGAGGGATGGCAAGACGCCAAGCAACGTGATGGTAAGTAATTGCAGTGTTTTCATAGGTTTCTTCCTAAGGAGAGGGTCGGTTGCTATCGCATCCTGCGAAGGTTGGAGTTCAAGCTTCACCATGCATTCTGCGCTGTCACAATCTCGAGCTTGAACTCCAACGGGGAGACGTCAATCCTCCGCGGCTGACGCCATTTTGCTCACTCCCGAATTCAATCTGGTTTGAAAAACAGAGTTGGCTGTGGCACACAGAATAGCCGAAACTACCGATCACGACAAAGTAAATTAGCGCAAAGACGAACCGCATTCGCGTCATCTCGAACAATGCACCGACGATCGCCACGTCCGTGACGACTCCATGAGGCAAGCTTTCTTGCGGAGCGTGCAAGAAGCGGAGAGCCGCAGCGGAAGATAGACGCAAACAGGACGAATCTGTACGATGGCCAGAAATGCCAGGAAAGACGCCGCCCGTTGCAACCGCCTAGAACGAATTGAAAATGCGTCAATTCAAGATTCTTGATCTTCTCGGAATCACCGCACTCGTTGCGTTGCATCTCGCGGCCTTTCGTATCGAGGCGACCTTTGGCAGTTCGGATTGGACTGACCTTGTCTCTGTTACCCCAACCGCAATCACCTGTTTGCTCCATCTCCGGCTTCGATTGCGAATCCGAATGGCGATGGTCGTTCACTACATCTCAACGCTCGCGTGGACGTTCATGCACAGTTTGGGGTACTACGCCGCTCTGAATGCCTACGAACGCGCGCACCCTCCTCTTCCTGAAATTCTTCTCCACTATGCTCCGGTCGACAACGCATGGGATGACACACTTGACATGGCTTTTTGGGGAATCGCACTGTCTGCGACCTACGGCATGGTCGCATATGCTGCTGTTCAAGCATCGCTGGCCTCGTCTCCACGGCACCCTCCCGGTCAGCCGACTGGAAAAAACGAATGCGATAATTGCCAGCTCGTCGGCTCCGACAGTCCCTATGACGCAGATGCCGCCGAAGATTGAACGAACAGCGTCAAGAAGTTGCCTGGAGCCCGTGCTGGTTGAAATCCTGGCTCCTCCGCAGAATCGGTGGGTCATCGAATACAGGTTGGCTGTTTGACTTTGCCGGTTGTTCGCGTGTTGCAGATTCATCGGGTTGATGGCCGCTGAATCACTCTGATTGCGCTGAAATTCGTAGGTAGAGGATCTGTGCCGTGCCGATTCAGCAAAGGGTTCGCCTTCAGCGTTGCAGGCGGATGGAGAGTCCGCGGGCAAAGGAGTGCAGGACGTGTCGATTGGTAAAGTTCTAGCGGTTGTGACGGTCTTGGCTTGTCACTTGACGGTGCTTGCCCCGAAGCAGAGTTTTGGGCAGGCTTTTGGGGTTGAGCTGCAGGCCAGCGTGTTGCCAGCTTCGGGTGGTATGGGAGGTGCGGGAATCGCACGCCCTCAGGATCTTCAAACGACGTTGGCGCTCAACCCAGCGACGCTGGCCCAGAAAAAAGGCACGCAATTCAGCTTCGGCGGCGCTTGGGTCGAGCCCACGATCAACTTGGACAATGATGCCACGATCGGGATCGGGGCCGGATCGATCCAGCCGTTCAAAGCGAAGTCGCATCGCCCCGGTTCGATCGTTGGCAACATTTCATTGAGCCAGGATTTCACTGCATTGGGGCTGCCTGCCACCGTCGGCGTAGGGCTGCTGACCGCTTCGGGACTCGGCGTAAACTATCGCTATGTGCCAGAAAGCAAGGGCACCTCAGCGGAAATGGCTGTCTTGCAGACGGCTGTCGGCGCGGGGGTCGAATTGACGGACCGACTCTCGATTGGCATGTTGGGAACGGTTGGTTCGGCTTCCATGGATGGGATCTTTGCCGGAATCAGCGCCTCCACACCGGCCTACAACTTGCGTGGCGCGTTGGGGTTCACCTATGACGTCAGAGACACGACGACACTCGGCGGGTATTGGCATACCGAGCAGAAATTTACCTTCGATGATTATGTGCAGATTGGTCTGCCGACCGCTCCCTTTCAGGATTTCGATGTCTCGCTGCCCAACAAATACGGAATCGGAATTGCCGACGAGTCGCTGCTAGGCGGCAAACTGCTGGTAGCGGTCGACTTCATGGTTTTTGATTGGTCCAACACGGATTTTTTTGGTGCCATTTGGGATGACCAATTTGCTTTGCAGACTGGTCTTCAATACACGGCCAGCAGCAGATGCAAGCTCCGAGCGGGTTATGCCTACGCCGAAAACACAACGAAGAACATCGTTGCTCCAAGCTTCGGCCCGATCACTCCCCAAGCTGGTGTCGACTATATCCAAGCTCTGTTTCCCAACATCAACGAGCACCGGATCAGTGGGGGCATTGGGCTGACCGACGTGTTGCCGGGCGTCGATCTTGATCTCTTTGCGGGTGGTGCGTTCAATGCGACACAGACCTATACGTTTTCGCAGGCATCCGTCGAAAGCTATTGGGTTGGTTTCGGCACGACGTGGCGGTTTGGTCGCGGCGGGTGCAGCCATGTTAGCGTGCCCGATCAATGGTGATTGCTAAGCGTTACGAGTTCCCCCAAATCAGAAAGTGAACCGGCATGTCGTATCGGATGTTGCTCACCATTGTTGTTTGCCTCGCGAGTTTGAATGGCGCCGTCTGCGGTGGGCAGCCCGCTGAGAAACCCAACGTTGTCTTTATTCTGGCGGATGATCTGGGTTTCAATCAGATCGGTGTTTATGGCGACACTCCGATCAAGACTCCACATCTTGATTCACTGGCCCGCAGCGGTATTCGATTCACTCAAGCCTACGCGGGTAACACGGTCTGCTCGCCGTCTCGAGTGTCGTTGTTTACCGGACGTGATGGTCGGTTGATGGAGAACAATTCGAACACGGTACAGTTGAAAGAGATCGACGTGACGATCGCGGATGTGCTGAAGCATGCCGGATACGATACGGCTTTGTTCGGAAAGTACTCGATCGGATCGCAAATGGGAGTGACCGATCCGTTGGCGATGGGTTTTGATACATGGTATGGCATGTACTCGATCCTCGAAGGCCATCGGCAATATCCCCCGTTTTTGTGGAAAGATGGAAGGAAACTGCGGATCGAATCCAACGAAGGTGGAAACCAGGGAGCCTATGCCCAGGAGTTGTTTACCAAGCAGGCGGTCGAGTACATCGGTCAGGATCGCAAGAATCCTTTTTTTGTGTTGCTTGCGTTCTCTTCGCCCCATGCTGAACTGGCGGTTCCAAAAAAATACAGCGCCCCGTACGAAGCCACCTTTGCACCTCGTCCGTACCTCGGCATGTCAACGGGCACCCCCAGCGACAAATATGCGTGGTACTATCCCACGCCCGTTCCCAATCCCGATGCGACGTTGGCCGGAATGGTGACGGCGCTCGATGATTATGTCGGTCAGATCGTTGCGGTAATTCAGGCCAAAGGAATCGCTGAGAAGACGCTGATCTTCTTTACCTCTGACAATGGACCTCATGACGAAGGTGGCGGTGATCCCAAATTCTTTCGTGCATCCCAGCCCTACAAGGGAATGAAGCGAGACGTTTACGATGGTGGAATTCACGTTCCAATGATTGTCAGTTGGCCCGGTACGATCTCCAAACCACGCGTCGACGATACACCTTGGGCGTTTGCGGACGTGTTGCCTACGTTGGCGGAATTAGCCGACGTGTCATTGAATCAAGTCCCTCGCGTCAAAACCAATGGGGTTTCTATCGCGGGTCTGCTGCGCAACGAACCGAGTTCGATTCCGGATCGAACGTTGTATTGGGAGTTTGGAAAACAAGCGGGTGATCCAAATTCAGGAATCATTGGAGAAGTCTACCAAGCGGCGCGCCGTGGTTCCTGGAAAGCCGTTCGCTATGGTCTCGATGCTCCGGTGGAGTTGTATGACCTCGAGCGAGACCCCAGAGAAAGCCAGGATCTGAAGGAGAAGCGTCCCGAGATCCATCAGGAATTTGTCGACTTGTTCACAACTTATCAAGACTGACTGCGTTAACGATTTGTAGCGGCCAAGGAATCCAAGTCGCTATAGCCGCTGAGCATGTTGATGATGGAATGCATCCAGTCGTTCCTGTTGGGCATCCATCAAGGAGCGTTGTTTGAGAAACCAGTAGGCTCGGCGGGCAATCAGGAAGTTTGGATCGTCCAGTAGCCCAAGGACGTGGTTGGTTACGGTGCGGGATGAAGCATCGTGGCTCTCCAGCAGACGTAGCAGTAGAGCAACGTGCTGGTAGGACCGAGAATCCGCCAGTTGGCCACTCCATTGTTCGATCAAGTGGGTTGGCGGCGAGCGCGAGCAGTGTAGCAGGTCGTTCAGCACCATCGTCCGTTGCTCGGCTCGGCTATCGGTGAGTGCCTGTGTCATCGATGGAAAGTAGGCATCGTCGGGTGCTTGATTCAGGTACTGCAGCGCCATTTTTATCACGGTGCGAGATCCTTCGGGGATCCGGGAAGTGACCGCATCGAGTGAGGATGGGTCGTACAGCTTGCGACGCATCATCTGTTCCATCGCAAACAGCTGATGCTGTTCGTCTCCCGTTTGAAGATAAGTCCGAATTTCGGCGACGGTGCACTGATCTGCGGTCAGGTCGTGGATGATTTGCCTCAGTTGGCCATTGGCGCAATGCCATAGCGTGTAACAGGTCCACGCTGCACCTTTGACAACAGCGCCCTCGTACAACAGGGGCGTCGCCGCCGAGACTCCATCGACATCGTTGTCGCTGCTTTCATGATTCAAAATCTCGGTGGGCAGGATGGTCTTCAAGGCTGAGTCTTGGTCCGCCAGGATGTTGTGCAATTTTTGGTAGTCTGCCTCGGAGAAGGGCTTGCCTTCCGCTTTTTCCAGTTGCACACCCGCTGCCAACTCAAAGCGTTTGTAGTGCCCCAGTTCATCCCATGCGATGCGAACGGTGACCACTTTACATTGTTCATCAACACAGAACACTGATTGAGTCTCAACCCAATATTCGAACGGTTGTCCCGCTTCGTTCCGCTTTTGAAACAGTCTCTGTGATGTTGCATCGGCATTTTGGGCATCGAGGTCCAAGACATGCACCGAGCGTGACGTTTCACGAATGCTCGAGTCACCGGCGAGGGCATCGCTGATCATAAGCATCGATAGAATGAGAATAAATCGGATCACCGTCTAGACTCTCGCCTGATAGCAACGAACCTCGTAGAGTCGAACGTTCTCGGCTCCGTAAGTCTCTTTCGCGCGAATGCGCACGGCCGTCGCCGAGAGGGTCTCAAACAGAAAGCGAATCCGGCGTGTCCGATTCTTCTCCAACGAACCGACATGAATCCAATCACCTTGGACTCGCACCTCAACCTCCAGTGATTTCAGCAATTCCTTCGGAATGGTGTTTGTGAAGGTCTCGTCCACTCGTGAATCCTTTCGCATCAGGATGTTCTTTTTCACATTCGTATCGCATTTGATCTCGATGGTCGAGAGCGAGACGGGGCGATCCCATTCCAATTGAACTTCGGCGGGAAGGCCATCGGATTCCCAATGATGGATTTGGTCCTTGAAATCACGGGCCACGCCATCGGTCAGCGTGGCGGGGTCGCCCGAGAGGGTTGACGAAGCGAAAAGGACACTCGCTGTTTTCGCCAAGTCATTGGCATCGTTTGCGGGTCGATTTGGGATGAAGGCATCTTCTCGCAGCAATTGCTCCTGCAATTCATTGATGTGACTTTCCGCCAACTTTCGAGGACCCACGTTGTTACGAAGGCAGAGCATCGCGGCAGTCCCAACCGCCTGTCCCATCAGCGCACAGGTGCCCATCACGCGTGACGAGGATAACGCGATGTGCGTCTGACTGATGTTCCTGCCGGCGAACAACAAATTCGATACATTCTTTGAGTAAAGGCTGCGAAACGGTATTTCGTAAACCTCCGAAAAATGTTCGTGGAAGTAGCTCGGCGGCTCGCTCAGGTTTTCGATCCCGCCGGGGTTGTGTTCGTCGAGTGACCATCCGCCGTAGGCGACCGCATCGTCAAAGTGTTGATGCTCCGTCAGGTCGGTTTCCGAAAGGATGTAGTCACCGATGAAGCGACGTGACTCGCGTCGACCGGGAAGGGATCCCACCCAATCGAGCGCTTGATTCTCTGCTTCGGGAAACTCGCCCGAGTTTTTGATGTAGTCCCAAACACCGTGCAGGAAGCCCATCAGTTTATGCCGGTTCGTTTCCTGCTCCGCGATGATGTCAAATTCGCTGCCCAGCTCAACCCACCAGATGCCACCTTCGTATGGTTTGATCTTGCGTTTCGGATGCGCCATTTCGGCTTCATACTTGATCACATACGACGGCGGTTCGTAGGGCATCGGTTTGCCCATGTCCTTGGCCGACAGCAGAATGGACGCGCCCATTTGCCATCCGTCGGCGACTTTGGGTGCGTACTTTTCACCAAACTCGGACGAGGCTTCGCGTCCCGTTCGGTACAAGGCTCCGGCAGACGCGGCAAGCAGCCCATCGCCAGAGCAATCAATAAAGAGTTTCCCGCGGAGGGTGATCTCGGTCTCGGTCGTCAATTGCCAGCAGCGAGCGGAGGTGATCGTGGATCCCGCCGTGTTTGCTTGAATCGCCTGGGTATTCAGCATCAATTCAAGGTTCGGTTCGCGGACCACGAAGTCATACAGGACGTGGTCCCAGACCGGATAAGATTCCTGGGGATTGCGAAAACGATTGTGGAGCAAGATTTCTTCGATGATCCCCGTTTCGCGTTCGGGAATGCCACGAGGACGTAGGTGAGTGACGCCGTTGACGTGCACGCGGATTTCGCTCGATGCATTGCCACCCAAAACGGGGCGATCTTGGACCAGCACCACCTTCGCGCCGTTTCGAGCCGCAGCGACTGCCGCACAAATCCCGGCCAAGCCGCCGCCCATCACCGCGACATCACAATCGACCGTTTTCTTTCGGATCGGCGTCCCCATTTCCTCGCTGGCAACTTTGTACCATCGATCCGATGATCGATCCGAGAGTGGTCGTGACGGACCCGAAGCGTTCGCCGCGGACGGAAGGAGTCCAGCTGCGAACGCCCCACCGGCGGTCTTGCCCAAGAAATCTCTTCGTTTCATCGTTCGAGTGCTACTTGTCTATTCGGAAGGTTTCGTCGTAGTTTGGCATGTTCGCTGCTTGCCATCCGTCTTTCACTTTGGGTGAATCAAACCAACGGGCTTGTGTATGGGTTTGACTCCAACGCTCGGCCTGGCGGACCATTTGACGTAGCGTCGTTGGATGCTGCAATCCAACATCGTGCTGTTCGACGATGTCTTGTTCGATGTTGAATAACTTCCAGGGTTGGTTTGCAACACGGCACGCTTTCCATTGATCTTGGCGTACGCCCACATCGCTGTAACCATTGCGATGGCGTAGGGCAAAGATCGTCTCGCCACTTCGTGGATTGCGTCCATCCAGCAACGCGTCCCAGATGTCTTTGCCATCAAGTTGTTTCCCGGCGGGAATACTTGCTTGAGCAAGGCGTGCGAAGGTCGGATAAAGGTCAAGCGTTGAAACGGGGTGGGCAAAGCGTTTTCCCGCTGCGACCGTACCCGGCCAATGGAAGAACATCGGAACGCGAAAACCACCTTCATAGACGCTTCCCTTGCCCTCTCTCAAAGGCACATTGGTCGCTCCCGCACTCAATTTCCCGCCGTTATCGCTTAGGAACACGATTAGCGTCTTATCGAGTTGGCTTGTGGCAAGCAGCGCATCAACAAGCTGACCCACGCCACGATCGACCGCATAGACCATCGCTGCATACGTACGTCGATTGGAGTCATCGATGTTCGCAAATCTCAGCATGTCCTCTTCTTTCGCTTGCAAGGGTGTATGCGGTGCATTGTAAGCCAAATAGAGGAAAAACGGTTGCTCTTTGGCTGCGGCTTCGTTGACAAATCGCACGGCTTCGCGCGAAAGCGCATCGGTGATGTATTGATCCTCTTTGACTTCCTTGCCGTTATGCTCCAACGGACGCACGTACTCGCGGATATTCGCCACTCCATTGTTCCGTTGACGATCATAAATGGGGCGATAGTGAGAGGGGAAATACTCATGTCCGCCCCCCAAAAAACCGTAGTAGTCATCAAAGCCTCGTTGGTTCGGATGGAACGGAGCTGCCACGCCCATGTGCCATTTGCCAACGGCACCGGTGAAGTACCCGGCTCGCTTCAGCACCGTGCTTATCAGGGTTTCACTTTCGGGGATCCCCTCGGGACAATTCCCATCCGGGGGCAAATTGTAGGGGCCTCCGAACGAATGGGGGTAGCGTCCCGACATCAATCCCATCCGGCTGGGGCCACAAAACGGGTGCGTGACATACGCCGAGATGCAGACCGTACCGCCAAGTGCCAGTTGATCCAGTTTCGGCGTTTTGATATCCGTTGCACCGTTGAACCCGACGTCGGAATAGCCGAGGTCATCGCAAAGAATGACAACAAGGTTGGGGCGAGTCTGATCTGCAAGGACACGGGTTGATGAAAACGCCAGCGTGAGAAAGAGTGCCAGTGCGATTTTGGAAACAATTGTTTTCATTGCGGGGCCGCTACGGGTAAGTGTCGTGCGAGAAATGGCTGCTGGATTTCCCATGGTGAGCGGCAAGACGCTAGCCGCCGGTATTATGCCAAGGAAGATCCCCCGGGCTCGCTTGAGACGGATGAACCCTAAAAATCTCCTTCCTCGTTGGTGGCTATTTCCAAACGAGGGGCATCCAAACGGTCATTTCCGCGGTTCCACGGTTGGACCATGCGTAATAGGGAACGAACTGGGTCGGTATCGTTTTCCAGTTGGGATCCTTGAGCGTCGTGTAGATGTCTTGCGAGTGATCGCTACGGAGCAGCACGTTGCCGCCCAAGGTGGTTAGCCCATCACGGAAGGCGGGATCTTGTTGTGTTTGTAGCTTGATATCGGAGGGCAGATAGACATCCAAAATCGATGTGTCTTGCGGCAGGTCTGGAGTCTCGATGCAGTAGACAACTGGGCCACGTTTGATGGCTGCTTGATTACGGACTTCTTCGATCAGTGGATGGCCAACGATCAGTTTAGCTTCCAGTGGCATCTGAAGCGTTACGACATCACCCGCTTTCCAAGGTCGCTGAATCTTGGCGTACATGCCTGCGGTCGTTTCAACACCTGCGTCCTTGCCGTTGACCCGAAGCGAACTTCCTTCGGCCCAATCGGGAATACGCAATCGGATTGCAAAGGGATCGTCTTGACACGACTGGATCGTGAGTTGCACGGTCCCATCCCAAGGATACTGCGTCGATTGTAAGAGTTGCAGTTTGGAGCCATCGAGCAGCTGGGTGTCAAGCTTGTTGCCACCATAAAGGTTGACGGCGATCCCGTCGTCCGAGAGACTGTAAGCCCAACCCGAAACCTTAGCGATGGTGCGGACAAGATTGGGCGGACAACAGAAGCAGGGGATGTAGGGTGCGCGGTTTCGATAATCCGTGATATCCATCTCCTTGTCACGCGTTCTACGAAGCGGGTTTGTGTAGTAATAGTGTGTGCCTTCCTGGCTGATGCCCGAAAGCGCGCTGTTGTACAAAACCAGTTCCATGACATCGGCATACTTGGATTCGCCATGGATCCCTAACATGCGGTAGCTGAACATCGCATTGCAAATGTTTGCACAGGTCTCATTGTAGGCTGTCGCATTGGGCATCATGTAGTCCCGGATAAATGCCTCATGAACAAAATCAACTTTGGTCGATGCTCCGTGATGTGCTTGTCCACACGCCCCTGTGATATACATTTTGTGGTGCACGACGCTGTCCCAAAGCCGGTCGAGCGCTTTGACAAGCGCCTGTTCGCCGGTTTCCGCATACACATCCGCTGCTCCGGCGTAGAAGTACAGCGCCAAAACGGCGTGACCGACTGCCTCCGATGATTTTCGTAGGGGTGTCCGTTCTTGGACCATGTCGCCGATAGCTTTGTACGACGCCATCGAGTCGGGTTGTACGGTCGATGCTCCGCGCATGTTGATGAAAATCTCGGCCAACTCCAAGTACCGCTTATCGTTCGTCGTGCGGTACAGTTCGACCAAGCCCATGATTTGTGTCTGGTTGAATCCGAAACGCGCCAATTCCTTCGGTCGCGGTTGGAAGAGGTCGTAAAGATAGTCCGCGTGTTTGACTGCGATCTTCAAAAAGTTGTTCTTGCCGGTAACGCGGTGATGAATGCACGCGCTGGTTAGCAGGTGACCGCTGTTGTAGAGTTCATGCAATTGCCGATTGGACCAAGCCGGCTTTTTCTCATCGAGTTGAGTTTGTGTTGAGAGATAACCGTCTTCCCTCTGAGCTTTGCCGATGACGGTGATGATTTCGTCCAGCTCGTCGAGGATCTTTGGGTCTTTGTTCTGGGCGTAGACGTAGGTGGCCGCTTCCATCCATTTGTAGAAGTCGCCATCGTGCCAGTTCATGCCTTGATGTGGCCCTTCTTTGAGCCCGGCGGCGATTTTGAAATTGTCGTAAGCGAAGCCGACGTCGCCTTTCAACAAGCTGCCCATATGCGGCATCATGACTTCTTCACACAACTTGAATTTATCAGCCCAAAAACCGGACGTCCATTGGCAATCGCCAAGGTTGATGCTACGCAGTTTGACATGCGGGCTTTGCGAATTGTCGATGATCCCCTGCTGCGCATGGGCGGCGCTGGCGATGGTGATGCTGAGGCTGCACAGAATTTGTAATAGGTTCTTCATTTGACCTTGCCGTTGGAGTCAATCATCTTCTCGTTCCAAATCACAGGCACGAAGACTGTCATCTCGCTATCGCCTCGATTGCTCCAAGCGAAGTAGGGTACAAACTGTGTCGTGACCGTTTTCCATTGTGGCTTGCCGACGTTTCGGTACATACCCTCACGCTCGTCTTTGCGGATTGCGATTTCGCCCGTGATCGTCGCCACCCCTCCGAGAAAGTTAGGTTTGTACTCGGTTTTTAGTTCCGCGTCCGACGGCAAGTAGACATCAAGAATACTTGTCCCCTTGGGCAGATCGGTGGATTCGATACAGTAGACGATCGGGCCGCGCTGGACTGCGACTTGGTTGCGCACTTCCTCAATACGTGGATCGCCTTCGACAAGGTTGACGTCCATCGGCATCGTAAGCTGGACGATGTCACCCGCTTTCCAACTGCGTTGGATTTTCGAATAGGTTCCCGCCGTGACTTCGACGCCGACGTCTTTCCCATTGACCATGATCTTGGAGCCTTCGGCCCACTCCGGAATACGAAGTCTCCATTCAAAGGGATCGGTTTTGCAGGCGTTTACTGTGATGGTCACGTCGCCTTTCCACGGATACTGAGTTTCCTGTTTTAGTTGGAGCTCGGAGCCGTCGAGTAGTTTTGTGGACAATTCATTTCCGCCATACAGATTCACGGCGACTCCATTCTCCGAAAGGCTGTAGGCCCAGGCCGACGACTTGGCGACCGTTCGGACAAGGTTCGGAGGGCAGCAAAAACATTTCAAGTAGGGCAGGCGGTCGGGAGACTCCGTGTTCATTTTCGCATAGTCACGGGCGCCATAGATCTTGCGCAACGGATTGGCGTAGTAGTAATGGGTACCACTCACGCTGATTCCGGAAAGGCCGCTATTGAGCAACACCCGCTCGATGACATCTGCATACTTTGATTTCCCTTTGATGCCCAACATGCGGTAGCTGAACATCGAGTTGCAAATGTTCGCACAGGTTTCGTTGTAGGCGGTCATGTTGGGCATCATGTATTCGTCGATGAACCCCTCTTCAATCTTGTCGCGACGGGACGAGGCGCCATAGTGAGTTTGCCCGAGTGCGCCAGTGACATACATCTTCTTATGGACAACGTTGTCCCACAGCCGGTCCAAGGCGTCGATCAATGCCTGTTCGCCGGTTTCCGCATACACATCGGCCGCGCCCGCATAGTAATACAGCGCAAGCACGGCATGGCCGACCGCTTCGGTCTCTTTGCGTAACGGAACTCGCTCCTGAACCATATCACCGATCGGATACCCTTCGGTACTGGGGTCATCGACGACTCGGGACTTGCCGCGGTTGTTGATGAAAATCTCCGCAAGTTGCAGATAACGTTTGTCTTGAGTGGTGCGGTAAAGCTCGGCCAAGCCCATGATTTGCGTTTGGTTGAAGCCAAACCGCGACAGAGGTTTGGGTTGCGGCTGGAATAGCGAATAGAGCAGGTCGGCATTCTTCCTGGCAATGTCGAGGAAGTTGGTTTTTCCGGTAACGCGATGGTGAATGCACGCAGCCGTATACAAGTGGCCGCAGTTGTACATTTCGTGATACCTGCGGTTTGAGAAATGCCCAATTCCTTCAATTTGAATTTGGGTGTGCAGGTAGCCGTCGTCCTGCTGAGCCTTGCCGATCACTTCGATGACTTCATCCAGATCCGCCAGGATCGTTTCATCTTGATTGATCGCGTAAATGTAGGTGGCCGCTTCGATCCATTTGAAAAAATCGCCATCGTGCCAAGCAAAGCCTTGATGTTGCCCCTTCTTCAGCCCGGCAGCGATTTTGAAGTTATTGTAGCCGTGGCCGATATCGCCTTTGAGGATGTTGCCCATATGCGGCATCATCACGGTTTCGCAGAGGGTGAATTTGTCATGCCAGAAACCGTCGGTCCACCTGCAATCACCGAGATTGATGCTGCGCAGCGAAACGTGAGGGCTTTCGGCGTTGTTGATGATGCCACGTTGCTGGGCACCGCTGCTGGTTGCCAACAGGAGCGAGCAGCCGATGAGTAGTAGTTTCTTCATGCTCAGAACTTCAATCGTTTTGGGGCGGTGGTTTCCGATAGGTATCAAACAGCGTACTCACCCAGCCTTCTTCTTGGCGTCGGAGCATAAAGAGTGGACGCTGCAATTCGAGTTCCCAAGCAAACAGTTTCTCGTACAGCGACTTCAGCAATTCAGGATGGGTGTCGGCAAGGTTGTTCTGCTCGGACGGATCGTCGGCAAGGTTGAACAAATAGGCTGGGCGATCGGGAAATCGCATCATCTTCCAATCGCCGTCGCGAATGCTGCCGCGACTGTCCATCTGCCAGTAAAGCGTCGGATGGGGACGTTCGCTGAGGCTTCCTGTTAAGTAAGGTAAGAGGTCCACGCCGTCGAGTCCATCCATGCTGGCCGGTTCACCTCCAGCTGCCTTCACAAAGGTAGGGAGAAGATCGAGTGTGCTGACCGGATGAGGGTACTCGGATCCCGGTGCGAGTTTCCCAGGCCATACGATCATTCCTGGAACACGAATGCCGCCTTCGAGCTGAGTGGCCTTCGTTCCGGCGAGCGGATAGTTGCTTGAAGCATTTGCATCGGTCGGGCCGCCGTTGTCGTTGGCAAAAACAACCAAGGTGGTCTCGGCAAGGCCAAGCTGATTGAGTTTGTGGATGATCTGGCCGCAGGCTCGGTCAAGCGATAGAGTCATTTGCGCGACTTGTCGACGTTTTCCTTGAAGTGAGGGGAACTCCTCTCGATCTTTTGGGTCGGGTTCCATCGGCGTATGAACCGCGTTGAAGGAGACGTAGGCGAAAAACGGCTTGTCTTTGCTTCGCTCGATGTAGTCGCAAGCCTCGTCGGCTAACGCATCGGTCAGATAACCCTCGTGTTCTTTGAAATCACCATAGCCTCGTTCAAGTCGTCGACCGAGATTTGGCATTCGCTTGGTTGGGTAAGCGAAAAAGCTTCGTGCCCCACCACGAAACCCAAAGAACTCATCAAAGCCACGCTTGGTCGGATGAAATCGGTCAGCTTCTCCCATGTGCCATTTGCCAAAAATCGCGGTGCGATACCCAAGCGATTGCAGGTGGTTCCCCATCGTAGGCAGATCAAGGGGCAGCCCCATTTCTTCACCGCTGAAACGGCCGTTGGGACTCATGATGCCCGGCACGTTGTTTTCGATAAAGCCAAAACGCTGTTGGTATCGCCCCGTTAAGAGGCCCGCCCGCGACGGGCCACAAACGGAAGCGGTCACATAAAATTGGTTCAGCCGAACGCCGGAAGCGGCAAGCTCGTCTAAGTGAGGTGTCTTGAATTGGCGGCTGCCTTGGAATCCAAAGTCGGCGTACCCCGCATCGTCTGCGAACAGCAGTACGATGTTTGGCTTCTCGGCTGGCCATGCCACCGAGCAGGTGAAGGCAACGGAGCAGGTCAAGCAAGCCGCGGCGGCCGTTGCCGTGAGAAGCAATTTCATGATGGGCGAGCCTTGAGGTTGAAGGGTGGGGCAGGGGGCTCCGCAGTCGGGGAGCGATGGATCGCAGGTATCGACCTGGAGTTCGAATCCGGATCAGCCCCTTGCTGGATCATATTATTGTAATACAATAGGGAGGTCAACGATCCTCCATGAAAAAAAATAGTCGATATCGTGATTCAGCCTCGTCGGACGCGTCGGAACTTATGTGGCCAAGTCGTTCATGATTTGGGAAGCCGAATCTTGGCCGGTGAGTTTGCTCCAGGAATTCTGTTGCCGCAGGAGTCGACCTTGTGCGAGCAGATGGGTGTCAGCCGAACGGTGGTTCGCGAAGCGATCAAGTCTTTGGCCGCCAAGGGGCTTACGTTTTCTTTGAGGCACGATCGATTCGACTCGCTGCGTCGTTCAGCAACGCACGCATGGCTGCTTGGGCTGCGTTCGGTTTGCGTGCCACAATCGCTTTCATCACTTTTTGGTGCACAGGGACCGACGTGCGGTTGTCAGCAGGTTGGCGATTCGTCACGCGCAGACTCGATTCGAGCGCAACACTGATTGCGTTGGCCACGGGTGCAAAGAACGGGTTGCCGGTGGCGTGTAGGATCAACGTGTGAAAGCGGAGATCGGCTACCAGGAAGGCATCGACGTCGTCCGCATTGCGTCGCATGTCATCGCATGCATCCGCAATGTCCTGCAGTTCTTCGTCGCTAGCGCGTTCCGCTGCGAGAGCGGCGGCGGCGGGTTCGATCGTTCGTCGAAATTCGGTCAAGTGAAAGAGTTGGCGTCCACTGGTGTCTGCTTGCAACTGCCATTGAAGCACTTCGGGATCGAGGTAGTTCCAGCCTCGTGCGGGTTGCACGAGGGTCCCCAGTTTGGCGCGTGATTGCACGAGTCCCTTTGCGGAGAGTGACTTGATCGCCTCGCGGACGACGGTCCGGCTGACCCCTAATTGATCGCACAGGGTTGTTTCCTGAGGGAGGGGCTGGCCCGGCTCAAAATCGCCGGCAAGAATTCGGTTGCCCAGTTCGTGAACCACTTGGGCGCAGAGATTTCGAGGAGATTGGGCTCGTTTCAAGGGATTCCCCATTGACCAAGGTTGTTATTGTAATACAATACCCGCGAACTGCGGGTGTCGTCTCGAAGGCGCGGTCTGCCATGGCAAGTGGGCGCCGAATCAGTAGACCGAGCGTTTCGTGATTCCACAACCTCATTCCCGGTTCGCCAAGCCGCTTTGGGTACGGGCGTTCTCGGGGACTCAAGTCTCAACGAAAATGGGCTAGGAACAGCAATGGCAATGAGCGACATCCTTTTTCCTTTGGTGCTGGTGCTGATCGCCAGTCTGTTTCAAGGTACCTTTGGGCTGGGCATGAAGTATGTCAAGCCGCTCGCCTGGGAGGCATGGTGGCTGGTTCATGCGACGGTGGCCATGGTGGTTTTTCCGCTCCTCTGGGCGTTGTTGGTGGTGCCGGATCTCGGCGCGGTCCTGGCTCAGGCTCCGGCGGATGAACTTGTCACCGGCGCGATGCTCGGCTTTGTTTGGGGCGTCGGGGGGATCATGTTCGGTGTTTCGGTCGGCTACATCGGCATGTCGCTGACCTATGGAATTGTGATGGGGCTTTGTTCGATTGCCGGTGCGCTGATCCCCTTGTTTTTGAAGTTTGATTCGGTCAATCCCGCGAGTTTGCCCTTTCTATTTGCCGGGTTGCTGTTGTTGGCGGTTGCCGTGGTGATTGTGACGATCGCCGGATTGCAGCGTGACCGAAAGCTCGCCGAAGCGAATGTCGATCTGGAAGGTATCAAGAAAGGCAAGGCCTTTCGCATGGGGCTGATCATTGCCTCGTTGAGTGGAATCTTTTCTGCGATGCTTGCCGTTGGTTTTGACAACACATCGGAAGTGGGCCGGATTGCCGAGCAGGCGGGTGCGCTGCAACGAAACACGGCATTGGCTCGTTGGGTGGTCGTGTTGTCGGGAGCCTATCTCATGAATGCCGGTTATGCCGTTTTTCTATTGATCAAGAACAGGTCGTTTGGTTCCTTTAAGACGCCAGGTGGGTTGAGTGCGCTGAAATGGGCGGTGATTGCGGGGCTGTTGTGGTTTGCAGCACTGGGAATCTATGGGCAAGGTGTCGCGCTGATGGGTGACATTGGGACGATGATTTGTTGGCCTGTGATGTTGGGACTTTCACTGATTGTCAGCAACATCGCCGCACTCTTGACTGGTGAATGGAAGGGGATGCATGGGCCGTTGAAGTTGATGTCGCTTGGCGTGTTGGTGATCATCATTGCGACGGTGGTCATGGCATACGCTTCGACACTGAAACCAGAAGAGACGCTGGTGCAAGAGCAGATGGTTTGGGTCGCTAACGCGTAGCAGAAACAGACGATTGAATCTTTCGAATCCATGAGGCAGAAGTTTTGAAAATCAAGTGTATCCGGACCCATCATTTGCGAGACCATTTGGAAACGCCGTTCGGTTTTTCCCAGTGGTTCTACGACACCCGCAACACGTTGTGGGTGGAGATCGTCGCCGAAGACGGTACGACCGGGTGGGGTGAGTGCTATGGCCCATCGGAAGTCTACCAAGCTGCGATCACCAGTTTCTACGCACCGCGGTTGATGGGGCAAGACGCACTCGCGACCGATGTGTTGTGGCACACGATGTGGCGAGCCAGTCTCGATTTTGCACGCGGTGGCATCATGATGGGCGCGATGTCAGGAATCGACATGGCGCTCTGGGATCTGCGCGGCAAGACGCTCGGTGTGTCGGTCTCGGATTTGATGGGCGGTCGCTACGTCGACCAAGTTCCTTGTTACGCGACCGGTATGTATTTCAAAGAGATGTCCGAAGCGGATCTGATCTTGTCGATCGTCGAGGAGGCGACTTGCTATGAGCAGCAGGGATTTCAGGCGCTAAAGATCAAGGTCGGCAAGAACCTGGCATTTGACATTCGCCAAGTGGAAGCGATGCGTAAGGCGTTGCCAAACATGACGATGATGGCCGACTCGAATCATGCTTACGACTTGCCCGAAGCGATTCAGATCGGACGGGTGTTGAGTGAACACGGTTTTGGGTGGTTCGAAGAGCCGCTGTCGCCCGAGTTCGAGAACCAATTTCGACAATTGCAAGATAAAGTCGATATCCCCATTGCAACCGGCGAGTGCGAGCAGACGCGATACGGCTTTCAGCGGCTGTTGTCCACCGGCGGTGTTCAAATTGCGCAGCCTGATTTGGCCTATTGTGGTGGCATCTCCGAGGCGTTGAAAATCCGCAGCCTGGCGTCTTCGATGGGGATCAACGTGGTGCCGCACTGCTGGGGGACGATGTTGAACCTCGCTGCGGCAACTCACTTTTTGGCTTCGGGGTATCGTGAGCCGGGCCGTAAGGAAGTTGCCCCATCCCTGTTAGAATATGACCGTACCCCCAATGCACTGCGTGACGAGTTGTTTGACGTTCCTGTCAGGGTTGAGAACGGAGTGGCGCAAGTGCCAACCGGCCCGGGACTTGGCGTGACGGTGAAGGAGGATGCGATGAAGTCTTTTGAAGTGCGGGAAACCGAAGTCAAGGCGTAGGCCCTGCTGTTGCCCTTCGCACCGTCACTCAGCTTTTGACGCACTCGTTCGAATTCCCTCACGCTTTGGCACCTGTCTCTTCGATGCTCCTACCTCGAACCCTGCAAGAATGATGACAAAAAAACCTTTCTCGATGCTCATTAACGGAAAACCGATCACGACGGGGAAAACATTTCCCGTCACCAATCCGGCGACCGAAGAGGTCATCGGCGAGGCGCCCGAAGTGGATGCGGCAAACATCCAACTGGCTCTCACGTCCGCTCGGGTTGCTTTTAAGACATGGTCGCGGATGCCGTTGTCTCAGCGACAGCCACTTATCTTGGGCTATGCGAAGCGACTCGAGCAACATCGGGACGAGATCCTTGATCTTTTGATTGCCGAAACGGGCAAGCCACTCGACAATGCGGAGTATGACTTCGGCATGCTGATCACCTGCCTTCGCTTTTTCTGCGAAGAAGCGGCTCGCATTGATCAACCCGTGATCCCTGATCCCGATGGGCGTTTCCTGCACTACATTCAACGTCAACCACTCGGCGTGGTCGTCGGTTACTTGGCGTGGAACTTTCCGCTGCTGAACCTCGGTTACAAATTGGGGCCCGTACTGGCGTCAGGTTGTACGGCGATTATCAAACCATCGCAGTTGACACCCCTTGCGACCCTGCGGTGTGCCGAATTGCTGGTCGAGTCGGGTGTACCCGATGGCGTCGTGAACGTCATCAGTGGCACGGACTATGATGTGACCGGGCCGCTGTTGGAAAGCGATATCCCATCGATGTTTACCATGATCGGCTCCACGCGTGCTGGCGTCGGCGCGATGAGATCATCCTGCACCAACGTGAAGCACTTCTCCGTGGAACTTGGCGGCAACGCCCCGGTGGTCGTCTATGATGATGCCGACATTCAGGCCGCGGCGACGAGTGTGGTGGACTTGAAGTTTGCCAACACAGGTCAGGTTTGCGTTTCGCCCAACCGCTGTTTCGTCCACGAATCGGTCTACGAGTCCTTTATCGAGGCCGCAAAGCAACATGCATCGGGGATCACGCTTGGGGCAGGGCGCGGCGAAGGTCGTAGGATGGGCCCGATGTTGACCGCAAAGGACCGCGGTCGCGTGCTCGAATTGGTGGAGTTGGCCGAGCAACAAGGCGCCTCGATCGTGTGCGGCGGGAAAATTCCGTCGCAACCCGCTACGGGTTTCTACTTGGAGCCAACGATTCTGCGAGATGTTCGGCCGGACATGCGACTCACGTGCGACGAGATCTTTGGCCCTGTGCTGCCGGTGATTCGGTTTACCGACGAGGATGACGTGATCGCGATGGCGAACGATACCGAATATGGATTAGCGGCTTACGTCTATACAACGAATCTGTCACGCGGCCTGCGTGCGGCGGCCGACATCGAAGCGGGAAGTGTTTGTGTGAACGAAGTGCACTATGCCGTGCAATTGCCTCACGGTGGCGTTAAGCAGAGTGGTGTCGGTAATGATTGCTCTCGCTACAGTTTGCAGGAATACTTGACGCTCAAGCGTGTTTCGGTATTGATTTCCCCCTAAACTTAGGAAAGAAACGATGGACCTCCAAGCCCGTCACAGCGGATCGCCCGTTGAGTTCATGGAAGCGGCTCCGTAATGGCATTTCCCGAAGAACTCCTGCAGCGGTTGAAGCAATCTCGCGTGGTCGCTGGCTTCTCCGTTGAGAACGCCGAGCATGCGGTGCCGCTGACGCGCGCGTTGTTGGCCGGTGGAATTGACGCGATCGAGTTGACGCTCCGGACTCCCGCAGCGATGGATGCATTGAAGGCGGTTTGTGCGGACGTCCCCGAAATGTTTGTCGGAGTGGGGACGATCCTTTCGCCGGAAACGGCGGAAGAAGTCAAAGCGGTGGGGGCGGATTTTGGCGTTGCTCCTGGAATGAATCCCCGTGTGGTCCGTGCGGCACAGCAAGCGGGGCTGCCCTTTGCGCCGGGCATTGCGACTCCTTCGGAACTCGAGGCAGCAATCGAACTCGGTTGCCGATTCGTCAAGTTTTTCCCGGCGGAAGCCTCGGGGGGGATTCCCTACTTGCGCAGCATGGCAGCGCCCTACAAACATTTGGGCATTCAGTATTTCCCGTTAGGCGGATTGGACGCTGAAAACATGTCGGCGTATCTGTGCGAGCCCAATGTGCCGGCGATCGGCGGGTCATGGATCGTCAAGAAAGAGTGGGTGGATAACGAGAATTGGGCCGGAATCACCGCCCGCGCCGCAGAGGTCATCAAACGCTTAACGAAGGACAATCAATGAGCAAGCCGATCGTCACGTTTGGAGAAATCATGGGCCGATTGGCGGCACCTGGGAATCTTCGCCTTCGTCAGACCCGCGGCTTGGAAGTCACGTATGCCGGGGCGGAAGCGAGTGTTGCAGCGTCGATTTGCAACTTCGGTGGGAAGGCTCGGTATGTCACGGCGCTACCGAAACATGCCTTGGCGGAAGCGACCATGGATTCCGTTCGCGCGATGGGAATCGATACCACGCATGTGCTGCGCACGGATGAGGGACGGCTGGGGCTTTATTTCTTGGAAACCGGTGCCAACCAGCGCCCCAGTAACGTGATTTACGACCGTGCGGACTCGGCGGTGGCGATCACGCCCGCGGATCGCTACGACTGGGATGCGGTTTTCGATGATGCCCAGTGGTTGCATCTGAGCGGAATCACGCCTGCATTGTCAAGGAACGCTGCTCACGCCACCTTGGTCGCTGCACAAAAAGCGAAGGCGGCTGGCTGTTCGGTTTCCATCGATTTGAATTTTCGTGGGAAATTATGGAAGTGGGATTCGTCCCGATCCACTCGTCAATTGGCTCGAGAAACGATGCAAACCATTTTGCCCTCCATCGATGTCGTGATTGCCAACGAAGAAGATTGCCATGATGTGCTTGGCATTCGAGCTGGCAACACCCACGTGCACAGTGGCAAACTCGATACGTCCCGCTATCCGGAGGTTGCGCGTCAGGTCGTGACTCAATTCCCGAATGTCAGCAAGGTGGCCATCACTCTGCGCGAGAGTCTTTCAGCATCCCACAATAATTGGGGGGCCATGCTCTACGACGCCGCATCCGATCAGCCAGCTTTCGCGCCACTCGACTCGGACGGGAATTACCGAGCCTACGAAATCAAGAACATCGTCGACCGAGTTGGCGGGGGCGATGCATTTGCGGGGGGGCTTCTGTTTGCTTTGACCACGCCGGAACTCAGTGATTCGCAGATGGCAGTCAACTATGCTGTCGCAGCCTCGTGCTTGAAGCATTCGATTCAAGGTGATTTTAACTACTCGACTCGAAGTGAAGTGGAAGCCCTGATGGGTGGATCCGCTTCCGGACGTGTCGTTCGATAGGAACGAAGTATCATGAAGCCTCTTTCTCCGCTGGTGATTCTGGTCGCTTTCGCTTGTTGCAGCACAGCGACTCGCGAGGTTCGTGGCGAAACCTCCGACCACCCAAACATCCTGTTTCTAGGAATCGATGACTTGCGCCCTGAGTTGGGATGCTACGGATCCGAAATTGCGGTGACGCCGAACATCGACGCTTTGGCGAAACAAGGCCTCCTTTTTAATCGCGCCTATTGCCAACAAGCGATTTGTGGGCCATCGCGAGCGAGTCTCATGACCGGGACTCGTCCCGATACCAACGGGATCACTCACAACTATGTCAAGATTCGCGAGTTGAATCCTGACATCCTGACGTTGCCGCAAGTCTTTGCGCAGCATGGATACGACACCGTCAATTTCGGAAAGATCTTCCATCATGGTGACAATGACGAGGGATCCTGGAATCGGAGATTTACGGCGAAACAAACCGTGGGGCGCCGCAACGCAAATCGAAGTAGTTTTGCCCTTCCCGAGAACGTAGCGATCCAGCAGGAAGCTCGCGAGAAGATGTTCGCCAAGTACGGTGAGGTGGCAAAGTATGGCCTCGCGGTAGGGCCAGCTTACGAGTGTGCGGATGTTCCGGATAATACCTACATCGATGGCCATAACACCGATCTCGCAATTATGGCGATGCAAGAGATGGTTGCCGAAGGGGACAAGCCGTTCTTCCTCGCGCTGGGGTTTAGTAAACCCCACCTCAACTGGATCGCACCGCAGCGCTATTGGGATCTTTACGACCGCGAGCAGATTCCCATGGCCACGCAAACGTCAGGGCCACGGGAGGGCGCCGCGGTGGGACTTCATCCATCATTCGAATTGCGCGTCCGTAGCGGTATCCCAAAAATCGGCGACCTCGATCCCGACCTCGCACGCACGCTGAAGCATGCCTATCTGGCTTGTGTCAGCTACGTCGATGCCCAGATTGGCCGGATGATCGCGGCATTGGAGGAATCCGGCGAGCGAGACAACACGATTATCCTGCTGTGGAGCGATCATGGTTTCCACCTTGGCGAAATGGGAATCTGGTGCAAAGCGACCAACTATGAAATCGGCACACGCGTTCCGATGATGATTTGGACACCCAGTATGCCCGCGGCAACGCGTGGAAAGACGACGGACGCCTTGGTCGAACTCGTCGACATGTACCCGACGCTGTGTGATCTGGCGGGAATCGAGCCACCCGCTCATTTAGAAGGGACGAGCTTCCAACCGTTGATCGTGGATCCATCCCGGGATTGGGAGACAGCAGCCTTCAGTCAATTCCCAAGCCCTGCGCTACGAGAGTGGGCTGCGTTTCCGCTTCGCCCAGCGATGCGTGAAACGTTCTTCGGTCCACTACTGACGGAGGTCGAAAAACGCATCAAGAAACAGATGGGAGACAAGTGGGATCGAGAGCTGTTCGAAGACGATCTGATGGGCTACGCGATGCGAACCGACCGCTACCGGATCGTGGTCTGGAAGGACACAAAGCACCCCGAGGTCGAGCCACTGTTCGTTGAACTCTACGACCACCACGTCGACCCAATGGAAACTCGCAACGTGGCAGCTCAGTACCCAGCCTTGGTCGCAGAGCTACTGAAGCAATTTCGCGCGGGATGGAGGGGAAATCAACCTCCGTCGGAGTAACGTCTTGCAGGCGGTTGGGAACAACGCCTCACTCGGAGGGGGCGGAAGCCGAGGGTCGGAGTCGACGGTTTGGACGTGTCTACTTCGATTCTCGCCGAATCAGGTCGACCAATCCCTCCACCGATGAGAATTCGCCGACAACGCTCGTTTGCGGGAACATCAGTTTGGGAATCGTCCCCTCGCCGACTCGCCGGTAAATCTCAATGTGTTTGGCGATGTACTTGTCAGGGACTCCCGAGGCTAATTCTGTTTTCAGCTTTTCCGCATCCACGATGGTTTCCGCTTTCGCCTTCGCTGCTGCAAAACTCGGAATCTCGTCGCCTTCGAACATCCAGTTGTGGAAATCCGAAAAGCGATCGCTGTCGACTCGCCAAACGGCAACGGCCAATGTCGACAATTGGCACGATTCGTTATACGTTGCGTTCGTGACCCGCACGGTAGGATTGCATGCCGAGTTCAGAGGTACCGGAAGGCAGATGACCGCCAATTGACCCGACAATGCTTCTTTGGCCCCGGAAATGGCCTTATGAGTGTGGCGACAATGCGAGCAACAGTAGTCAAATAGCTCCACAAAGACATACTTGGCATCTTCGGGACCGCTATGCGGCCACTGTGCCACCGCCAACCGGATGGTCCCGCCATGAACCGCTGCGACGCGTTGCTCCGGTTTCTCTTCGCCACCCTCCTGCAGCACCAAAACGCCGCTGGTCATCAGCCCCGGCCAAGCGGCCATCCACCGCGTTACTTTACCAATGCTCATGCCTATCATCGGCGCTTCAAACAAGCCCTCGTCGTCGGTCGCTGGTGGATCGAACTCAAACAGCTCCGTTTCGGGAACAGCGGGACTATCAAAACGTTCGATCCGAAATGTTTCGGGCGGCTCGGTAAACAGCTGGCCAACAGCCAAGACCGCAAATCCAACGAAACCAAGCCCCGACATTGTCACCATCGTTTTGGCTTGAAACGGACTAGCCACCAGCATGGTCACGGCGATGACAAGGCCGCACGCATGAGCGATCATGCAGTAGACACAGATGTGTTCGAGTACGAAAAGCTGGAGTGCGATAAACCAAACCGCCGTGATCCCCGCCGCGAGCGCGGCGGTCGTGACGATGGCCCATCCCATTTGGCGAACCTTTGAATTGAATCGACCGCTGGCGCCGGCGACCAAACCGAGCGTTAGTGTCACATACAACCCCAGTGCTAATACGCTCACTGGGACACCGAGCCACAGTGACCACTGGCTACTGGTAACATGTCCACAGTCAAACCACTCGCCATTGCCGCAACCGGCGATCGGTGACGAAGTCAAAGCGCTCCAGGACAGATAGGCACTCGCGCCCGACGCAATGGCGATACAGATCGTAAGCAGCAGCGTCACGCGGGGGCGTGGCCAAGGCTTCAAATCGCCAAACAGTGAAGAAGGGGCCATGTTTGGTCGACACTCTCGCTTGGATGAGGGAAAGGGAGACGATACGGTAGAATGGATCGAAGTCATTGTGGTTTACGGAAAATGTTGCGGAGGACGGATGGAGGTAGGACCGAGAGCAGGTACAGCAGCAATCCCCAACACTTCTGCATTTCTTGTGCCATCCAAATAATTTTAAGGGGCAAGGCAAGTGTTGATCTGCAGCGGCTCGACCCCACCCGGTGTTGGACCGCCAAGCATGGTTAGGTTCCTCGCCGTCGCGGGTCGATCCAGCGACGTCTTGCGAGACGCCGTCATGGGGCGTGCGGGGGCACCGTCACCGCAGTCACTGCGATCAAACAGGGCACTCCGGCCCGCTCTTCGCTGCCGTAACGCATGTCGATGGTTGCAATCCGTCTACCCGGATGTGGATTGTTCCACTGCATCGCAAACAATGCCGCCGACTGATCGGAATTTTCATAAGGCGCCGACCACGCTAATTGGGCAGCGGGTAACGAACCAGGCTTGCTTTGTCGGTAATCGTCAATGTGGATTCCGCTGATCACCGGAATCGTTTCGCTGCTTCCATCTTCGTAGTGGATGACATAGCGACAAATCTCCAATTGCTTGCCGGCTTTCTTTTCGCGGTCACTTAACCGCCGATCGACGCGAGCCGTATGCAGGAAGAACAATGCCTCGGCTTGGCAGTTCGCCGGAATGCCATTGACTTCCAACGGCAGATTTTGCGGAATTCGATCGCCACCGAGCATGATCACTTCGGGCACCGGCGAGGTCGGCATGTCGTAGATGTTGTAGGTCACACCGGCGAGTTCATGCTTGCCAGACGGCAAGGATTTGAACGTGAATTTCTTGTTACCGTACCAACCACGTTCGTCTTTAAACGTTGTCGCTTTGGTGTGAAGATCGAGTGGGTTACAAACAAGATCGCTGCCGGCGATCACGGTTGCTCCGCCGGAGAAGGGAGCCTTTAGGTTTCGCAGGACCGCAGCAAGAATCGCTCGTTTCTTGACTTGGTTGATTGGCACGGTTTCGTTAGCGAGAAATTTCAAATTGCACAAAACCACACCCCCGTCGCCTTTGGCGTATTGAACCAAGCCGCCGAGATTCAGCATCGGCTTGACCGTCGAGGTCCAATTTGCGGAACGTTGGACGTTCAGTTGGATGTTATCGATTCCAATTAAAGGGCGTTTTGTGGGATCAAAGTCTTGCGCGACCAATTGCACAACGACACGTTCTGTTTTTCGTGGCGGTTCAATTTGGAAGGTTTGAGCCTCTCCTGATCCATCCAGGTCAAATTCCACTCGGTCTTTGCCGTCAAACTGTAGTGCGATTTTGGTGGTTGGGTTGTAGTTCAATGATGGATCGTGCGTGTAGCTGACCACCGTTTCCGATTGGCCCAAATCCATGCGGAATTCGTAAGGGGATCCGTCTTTGGGGTACTCGAAATCAATGATTTGAGGCCACCCATCTGCCCCAACAAAGCCGTTGGTGATTTTGTCCATTGCGAAGAAGTTGCTTTTGGCGAAGGAGGAGAGTTCATCCAAATCAACCACGTAGGAAAAAACGTCCGAGGAGAGGTATTCATCTTTGGTCCAGCCGAAAACGCGTTTGCCCGAGAGCATCACGATGTCCCCGCTGGTGATCCCGGAGGTCAGCGGATGGCGAACGGTTGGAAACGTGACGCGTTCGCAGACGAACGGGCGAATTTGGTGTTCGACACCGACGATGCGATTGAAATCCTTGAGACCCTCGGGCGTGAGCCCACACAAAACGATGGTGCCTCCGGATGTCCAAAACGACTTCAAAGCTTCAGGGTGGGCCGCGAGTTGTTTGAGTGATTCAGGGGTCGCCGAAACAAGGGCAATCTTCTTCTGCGGGTCGGAAATCGCGGCTTGGGCATCGGCCACATTTGCATGCTGCAGCCCAATCGCTGCGACAGCTTCCGACAAGCCCTCGTCGGCAATCGCAGACGCAACCTCTGCGTACTCCAATCGATAGTCTCTTGCTGCACGAAGGAGGTTCATCACCACGTGCTGCGCGACAACATTGTGTTTCAGCTTCGAGCCAGCATCCAATTGACTCAAGAACATCACGCCCTGACCGACCGGTAATTCCACTAAAGCGCTGTATTCCAATCGCGGGCCGCACTGGATCAAGCTCTTGGCACCACGAGTTGGTTTCAGGTAGGCATTTCGGAATACCAGATGGTCGGGGCCCCAGGTGAAGAAGTCTTTGTCGAGGAGACCTGCCAGGGCTGGATGCGTCGCGACTTCGATGAACGCGGTCGTACCGTTGTGGGTGACGATCTCGTTGTCGAACGAATCTAGTTTCGTCGCCGGTGCGAGTTTCATTTCGGCGGGGATGGCTTGGTACTTCAGCGGATGTGATTGATCCAAGACCACCACCGCGTGACCTCGCGCTGCGAGTACAGAAAGCTTCGTTGACGTGCAGTCGGATTCGTCGATGGCATCTCGTCCGATTAGCAGGACTTTGACTTCGTCAGGCATCTGGTCAAACGAATCCATCGCCAAGAAATCGACACCAACCCCACGAAGAAACTCGGTTGTTTCTCCACCGGGATCCCAAACGGCCAGCATCCCAGGTTCGATTCCCTCGGCGCTGACCGTGGGCAAAATGGAAACGGCCTTGGTGTCCTGAAACACAAGCTTGTCGTCAACCGTCAACGCCAGTTGCAACTTCGCTTCCTGACGCTGGGTTACTTTCGGTATCGTGAGTGTGTCGTCAAATTTTTCGGCCGTCCCAGGAGCAACATGATGCGTCGAGGATTTTGCAGCGACGTCGACTCCATCCATCAGCAACTGCCGAGTGAACGTGATGGGGTCGGCATACTGCGTGTCGTTAAAGAGACCGAAGGTGCGATTCACCTTTTGATTGGAACCGAACGTCCAATCCCATTGGCGAACGAAGGCTGCTCGCGGGACGTTCGATCCCCATTGTGCCTCTCCGCCGTCGTTTCCGAGCCAGAAATGCCACGCGGCATAGTGGCCACCCCAGCGGTAGCCTTCGTTGAGCATGCGATAGATCAACGCCACCGCGTCCTTGGTCGCCGCTTTGCCCTGGAACGCAACTTCACCCCCCCAGGTCGCGTAGTCGGCCGGATTGATACCGTTCGCATACCAATCCTCGCCGATGAAGCGGGGGCGCATTTGGTCCCATTTCCAACGCCCGCGCCCGCCGCCCTCGACAAACGGTTGGTAGGCCAAGTCAGGATAACGATTGTCAAGCGTGGCGACATAGTGATCGCCATGAACGCCGAGCGTGTTCTCCTTGGTCGCTCCACCACCGTCGATCATCACGCTACGAGTCGGATCGACGGCCATCACCGCGTCGTGTGTCTTGGTGATCAATTGTTCGTAAAGGTCCATTCGGGGCGAATTGCCGAGCAAATTGATCAGATTGATGTACGCAAATTCGTTTTCGATCGTCCAGATCTGGATCGACGGGTGATTGCGTTCACCCTTGACCTGGGCAACGCATTGGTCACGCCAATTCTCCATCAGCGCCAGTTTGATATCGACGCCGTTCTGTTGCTTGATCGTTTCCGCATCTTTTTCGCTGAACGCGCTGCCGATCTTTTCGCCGTCGAGCGTGGTGTTACGACGAACGACAACACCGTTTTGGTCAAAGAAATCCAGTGCTTTGTGCGGCTCCATTCCCATCCATCGTGCGTCATGGGATGCTTGGCCGGCCGTCGACATGCGCATCGTGCGTTGGTGGGTTCGGTGGTAAGCTTCCAGCCAAGCGTCCGGGTTGCTTTTTTCGCCAACCAAATCGGCCCACATGTGCCAGACAACGCCGTTGAGTGTGAACTGGGTTCCCGCTCGCAGCCATTCTCGGAATCCGAAACGTGTTTCGGACACGTCCACGGGATGGCCCTCGGCTTCCAGCGTCACTCGCAACCGGTACAAATGCGGCGAATCGGGCCACCACAATTCCGGGTTTTCCCAATCGCTCGACAGATCATGGGTTAAGGTGTTTCCAGCTTGCACGTTGACGGGCTGCGGAGCAAATGAATGCGCAACGTGACCGGTTTGATCCTCGATTGCATCGACGCGTATCTGGCCGGCAAAGTCTTGTTCCGAGGGATTGTGAAGGGTCACTTCGCAATCCAGTCGTTTCTTGGCGACGGAGGGTTTGACAAAAACGTCCGCTGTGTAGACGTTTCCGCCAGCGGCGATCAGCGAAGGTGTGCTCAAGATGCCTGATTGCGGGCAATTCCAAATCGGATAATCAAGTTCTTGAAAGCCATCGCTGAGGAATTTTGGTGGAAGGTTGAACGTTTTTCTCAGCTTCATGGGGCGCTTGGGATCTGCTGAACGACCGTAGTATGCATCACGAATACCGACCCAAATTTCGTTCACGTCGCCGACGCGAATGGCTTTCGATACATCGATTTGAAAATGCACAAACGGGTTCTTTTCAAATCCACATCGCTCTCCATTGACATAAACGGTGGTGTTCAGATTGTTTTGCGGAAAGTCCAAAAAGAACGATCGGCCAGCCATGGACTTCGGCACCGCGACGCGCGTTCGGTACCAGAGTCGATGAGCGAACCGCAGATCGGGACGAAGTTGGTTCTTGTCGCCGGGGACCTCGATCGCTTTGAAGTGCGTTGTGGTCGGTAACGAGTCGATCGGCGCGGCAACCGGTCCCGGCAGCTGTTCGTCATCGCGGCAAACTTCCCAAAGCCCCTTGAGCGACAACGAAACTCGCTGGCCTGGCTGCGAACCTTCTTCGAATTTGAAAACGTGTTTGCTGGCCCGTCGATCGCGGTCATCACAGCTCTCTTCGTCAGGCTTGTATTTTGAGTTCGGCGAAAAATTCTCGGCGGTGATGCAAACGGCATCCAACGCGAACAGGATTCGTTGCCGCTTGCCCTGTTCGTCTTGCGTTTTTGGCAAACGAAACTCGAGGCGGTGCTTCCCCTTGGTAAGCGACTGCTCGCCTAACTGCAGCCATGCGACTTCACACCAAAAATCGATCTCCATCAAATCGGACGTCAGTTCGTCCGCTTCGATTCGCTGGAACTCGCCATCGTCGATTCGCCAATCAAAGGGTGATCTGGCAAACTCGAACCCGATCCGGCTCCAAATTTGGTACGTTGCTTCGTCGGTTACCTCGAAGGGATACTGAATCAGCAGTCCCTCATCGGCGACTTGCTTGTCCACTTCGTTCGGAGCGATACTGCAATGCAACCACTGGCCCTCCGACAGAAACTCGGTGTTGCCCCAGCCGGTCACATTCACTTCCCCATTGGCATTACCCGTTTCGCCTTCGATCCATCGATAAGCGTTTGGGGTGGCTTGTCCCTGTGACGTCGTGGGACTCCATAGCATCAAACCGATAACGAAAAGGGCAGGGGTGCGCCGTAACATGCTTGCTTTTGGGGGCGGGAGGAGGTGGGAGAGTTAGCGGAGGCCATTGGGGTGGGACGTGGATGTCTTCTTCAAACGGCACGGCTGCATTATACATGATGCTTGAGTGTTCGCTCGTATCGTGACCGGGGGCGACTTCGTGCTCCGGCTCGCTGCGGACCCAAATCCATTCACCCCTCACGTTCTTGGGGCATTCTGAGAGAGAGAGACATGAAAAATTGGCTGCTTGCGTCCATTCTGGCAATGACGCCCCTTTCGATTTCCGGTTTTTCCGCCGCTGCTCAGCCGAATATCCTTTGGATTGTCGGCGAGAACCTGAAGCTCGATTTGGGCTGCTATGGCGCCAGGAATGTCCAAACGCCGGTGCTCGATCGCCTGGCGGAAAGGGGAATGCGGTACACGCATGTGTTTTCCACCTCACCGGTTTGTGCGCCTAGCCGCAGCGCGTTCTTTGTCGGTATGTATCAAACGACGACCGACACCCACAACATGCGGTCACATCGCGATGATGGATATCGATTGCCGGAAGGAGTGCGTCCAATCACGCACCGCCTGAAGCAGGCGGGGTATTTCACGGCAAACATCAAGACGGTGGGAGACCAGGAAGTAGGCTCTGGGAAGTTGGACTTGAACTTTGTCAACGAAGGGCCGCTCTACGATTCGAACCGATGGGAAGATCTGAAGGAGCACCAACCGTTCTTCGCTCAGGTGAATACTCTCGAGGCCGAGTACGACATCTATGATCGTCAGACATGGCAGCAGCCTCGCGTCGAATGGAAGGGTGAGCGAACGCACGAGCAGATCGCCACGGAAGACAACGTGACACCGCCACCCTATTACCCTGACCATCCGCTGGTGAGGAAGGAGTGGGCACGCTACTTGAACTCCATTTCGGGAATGGACAAGACCATTGGACGAATCTTGGACCAGTTAGCCGAGGATGGACTGGCGGACAACACGGTGATCCTGTTCTTTGGAGACAACGGCCGCATCGAACCTCGTGGCATTCACTGGTGCTACGACACGGGCTTGCATGTGCCGATGATCGTGTATTGGCCCAAAGACTTTCCGGCACCCGCAAACTACAAACCTGGGACGGTTAGCAATCAAGTCATCAGTCTGATTGACGTGACCCCGACGACGCTTGGCTTTGCGGGTATCGACCGTCCGCTGGGAATGCAGGGGCGTGCTTTCCTGGGTGACGCGGTTGGTCCCGAACGGCAGTATGCTTTTTCAGCACGTGACCGTATCGACGAAACAGTGAACCGGATCCGTAGCGTGCGAGGCAAGCGTTACCACTACATCCGCAACTACTATCCCGATCGCCACTTTACATCATTGAACCGCTACAAAGAGAAATGTTTTCCGATCAAGCCGTTGATGCGTGAGCTGATGGCGGCGGGGAAATTGCAAGGGCCCGCAGCGGAGTTGATGTCGCCGCGCGTTGCAGAAGAGCAGCTTTTTGACACGGTCCATGATCCTCATGAAATTCACAACTTAGCCGATTCGCCGAAGCCGGAACATCGAGAGACGCTGCTTCGGATGAGGGCCGCACTGGCGGTGTGGATCGTCGAAACTCAGGACCAGGGCGAGTTTCCAGAACCGCAACAGGTGGTCGCTCCGTTTGAAAAAGAAATGCATGACTGGTTCGGCACACCTGATTGGTTTGTGCCACAGCAGGATCCCTAACCTTTTTGCGAAGCCCATGACGGCACGGAGTCGGCGTCAATCAAGATCCGAATCCTATGAATAGGACGCGTCATATTACTGTCGCTTCCGTTCGGCATTGCACGGTGCTTCATAGCATCCACGCAACGAAAAAATGATTGATCGGCCGATGGCTCACTGCTAGACTCATCGTCACGCCCCTGGCCGTTGGATTTCCTATCTGACGGGATGCTCGATCAAAAGGTGTCAAGCCACATGCTCCACGTCGGTACCGTTCTGTGACCCGCCCAATGAATCGGCAACGAATCCGACAACTGCTGTTTGTCGTTTGTGCGATTTCAGGGATAGCGTTCGCTGGCACGGTATGGTTCGTCGCCGGTGCTCTCGTTGCGCCTTCGAATCACGCGGTCGGGCCTCCTCCCAGTGGGTATCGAATCGAATCCACGACCATTCCTTCCGGTTCTGGTTCGTCACTAGCGGCTTGGTTCGTTCCTTGTGAAAACGCGACGGCTACAGTGATATTGCTTCACCCTATTCGTGGCGACCGACGGTCAATGTTGGGCCGTGCCATGTTGCTCCACGACGTCGGCTACGCGACGCTACTGATTGACCTCCAGGGACATGGTGAGTCTCTCGGCGACAACATTACCGCAGGATATCGCGAACGGCTCGATGCAGTGGCGGCAGTGGCGTTTGCGCGTAGCAGGAATCCAAATCACCGAATTGGTCTGATTGGGTGTTCTCTTGGTGGCGCTGCGGCTCTCTTGGCATCTCCCCTCGATCTTGACGCCTTAGTCCTGGAGTCGGTCTATCCAACGATTAGCGAGGCAGTGCACAACCGTGTGTCGATGCGGCTGGGTGCGTTAAGCTATTTCCTTACTCCCGCTCTGCTTGTTCAGTTGAACCCTCGGCTGGGTGTTTTGCCGTCGCAACTGCGCCCCATTGATCATATTGAGAATGCGGGGTGTCCAATTCTCGTTGCCGGTGGAGACTGTGACGCTCACACGACACTGTCAGAAACTCAACGGCTTTTCGATGCTGCCCGTGAACCGAAACAGCTTGTCGTCTTCGAGGGTGTGGCTCACAATGATTTGCTGACGGCCAACCGTGAAAAATACCAAGAGATCGTTGCATTCCTAAATGCACACTTGAGGATCAAAGGCATGGAACACAAACGCACGCAATAGGTCAAATCCCAACGCGTGTACGATGCGGACTGGAATTGGTTTGAAGATTAGCGGGTGTGAATCCCGCCTGGGTAACTGTTAGGCACAGGCTCTTTATCGAGTATTGCTGCTTTGACATAACACTCAGGCTGAATGCGGATAAAGTTCCGAGAAGCTGCTAGACGTTTAGGTAAACCTTGGATGCGACGCCGCAGTCGCCGTCGGCCGCACGACGCGCCGTTGAGAATTTTTTGCCACGGTAAGTGATCGGCAAGCCGATTGGATCATGGCTACGTCGATTCAATCGATCCCCTCGCCGGTCTCTATCGTCGAATGGGTGAGGGCTATATTGAACCACTGAGAGCGCAGAGTCCACCGAGGCATTGGCTCGCCTTTCTCTGTGTTCTCCGTGTCCTCTGTGGTTAACTCCTGTTGGATCGCCATCGGTACCGCTCCGCTCATCGCTAGCCTGTTTGCTATCACAACGGTGCATGCACTCACCGTTGCTGAATCGCAACTGCTGGTCACGATTAAACTCTGCGAACAAACGTCACCGGATACCAAACAGCGTGTCCGTGCTAACCCAGCGATAATGGTAACCATCGGCCAAACGAAGCAACTTCGCTACACCGACACACGATGGTGCAGTCTTTCGTTAGAATTACCTGAGATCCCATGGGAGAATCAACGCGACCGTCTCACCCACGCAAAATGATTCATTGTCCGACCGAAGCTTGACAGCGATCTGAATGAAAACGGTAAACCCCTATCAGTCACCGACATCGCCGACATCGGATGCAGCTCCTCATTCGCGTCTACGGTTCCTCGCTTCCCTCGTGCCTGCCACACTAGCAATCGGGCTTACTTTGCTGCTTTGGGTTTTGTTCGTCTCGACTCTCGATGGCCTCATGGGACATCGTTTCTCGATGCTGCTTTGGGCGTTCACCCTCTTTCTTTCTTCGTCGATTTCCATCGTTGTGATCCATCGCCTTTGGCGTGCCAAGACGCAACCCTTCGCCTTCGGCGTGGCCTTCGCCCTATTTGGAATTGTCTTTGTTTTGGCCGAGGGCGACACCTCGAATGGCACCGACTACAGAATGATGGCTATCGTTTACGGTACGTTGCTGTTGTTGCCTGTCGCCATGTTTTTTCTCGCTCGCCGTACAGCGCGCCATGTCTAGCGTTTCGGCTACGCCGGCGTCAGAGTTTTAGGCTCATCTGGCGGAAGCGTGCGCAGGAGGTTTTCGAGGCATCTCTCCGGTGTCCAATCATTGCTGGCAGGAGCTATTTTCACTTGTTATCGTGCAGTTGCCGGGAGAAACGGAGTGGAGCTCTGCAGAGGTGCAACTTGACAAGGGATATCCCGGTCGACGGTGCGCCAAGGGTGCTACCGGTTCCCAGCGGACGACCGTCCGTTGGGGACTCTTTCTTAAGAGATCATTGGACACCGGAGCCAAACCTCCAAAAAACCTCGAGTCTGGGTTCCGCGCGCTTCCGTCGGATGAGCCAGTTTTATCCCCGGAGATCCGTATTCCGCCAAAACTTGGAAGATTCTTTGGCAAAGGGTGTCCCCTGTTGGACGCCGCGTCCGCTGGGATGAGGGTCAGTGCCATGTTGGCCGCGACATTTTGCCGCCCCTTGAGCCGAGCCTGGACGCATGTTCCGAAATATCCTGACCACCCTCACGCTTCTTTGTGGTCTATCATTGGTTTTGCCCACCCCGTCGGCATCAGCTGCGATTTCTGCGCGTTTCCCCAACTGCGCGGCCATCGATGCGGATCTGAAGCGACTTGATTCGCAATGCAGTACTTTCCAGTCTCAATTGGTTGACCTCGATCAAGCCGCATGGCGATTCGAGGAAGGCATCAAGGTGGGCATCAAAACGACGTCATTGATCCGTGACTTCGATCGCCGCCTCAAACGCCTCTCCGATCGCCTGACGCCCTACCAGTCTTTGCCGCACGTCCGCACCGTAGCCCGTCATCTGAAGAAGAATATCGACCGCGTCCAAAAGCAAGTCGCTAGCGTTCGCAAAAAGGCCGACGCCTTCGAGCGAGATGTCCTCAAGCCAGCCAAGCAACGCGTTAAGAACCTACGTCAAACCATCGCCATTGGGCGGGCAAAACTGGATTCCTGCAAACGCGAGATCGATGCCTATCGACAGGCTTTGGTAAGCGCGACGGAGTTAGCCAAATACCACCCTCATTTAACGAGTTCGTTGGATGACGTTGCATCGCGTAGTCGTTGGACGATCCGGACGACTGCTGACGGTATTGCTCAGGTTAGCGCTGAGACACAGAAAATCGCTTCGTCCTTCCAAATAATCGATGGGGTGTTCGCAGCATTCTCCATCGTACATGACTCCGTACGCCGTAGCGGAGACACAATCAAAGGTGCTGAAGAGCTTGTCGGAAAGATTGATTCGGTAATCACCAAGCAAATCAACATCAAAAACCCAATCACTCGTCAGACGAAGCGTTTCAATGTTCGCGAGGTGCTCGAGAAGCCTCAGGATATCGCCGGGATCATTCTGAAGCCACTCAACAAGATTGTCGACGCGTTGCTCGATCCCATTCTGAGCAAGATGAAGTTGGAGATCCCCACTCCCAAAGGCCTGTCCACACTTTCAATGACATTGGATCAAGCGACACAGATTCATCGTGACCTCAAGAATCAGATGCAAGTCGTTGAATCGATGCTTTCTGCTAAGTTGCAAAACGCCATCGCTACGTTCACCACGCAGGCTCAAAACGTTCGCACAATCGCAGAACAGCGGATCGTTGTTCCACCACGTCAGGATCCGCCGCGAAGAGCCGAGGAGAAACCGACACAATCGATTGCCGATCCGTCTCCTGCATCAACTCGCGACATGCCAGCTATGTTCATCGGATTTGGAAGCTAGCCAGTATCGGCCAGGATCCATTTCATCTCGATCGTTGTCTTTACTTTTTCCTCTACTCGAATCCCGTTAGGATTTTCATCATGTTTCGTTTCCCTTTCCAGACACTTCATCGGATGTGTTTCCGCGTCAATCCTATTGCGTTTGGCCTGTTCTTTGCTCTCGTCACGCTGCCGCTGACCATCATTGCGGCCCAATCGACCTCCGAGCAAGCCAACGCCGACCCCGTTGATTTTACGCCGCTTGTGACCGAACAGAACCGATTGTCTATCGATTTTTTGCGTCGGCTGAGCAAGGAAGACGACAAAAACGTGTTCTGTTCGCCCGTGAACATTCATATGGCACTGGCTCTTCTTGAGTCCGGCAGTCGTGGCAAAACACGCGAAGAGTTTCAATCGCTACTGTATCGCGATGCCAACGTTTCGACGTTGTATCGTCCCTTCATCGAGATGATGAACGACCAGGATCAAATGGGCGCGGATATCAAAATGGCATCTCACCTTTGGCTCCGCGCCGGGCTGGAACTTCGTCCCGACTATGCGGCTTCCCTTACCAGTCGATTTGCCGGATTCAGTCAGCTTGATTTCAAGCACCAACAAAATGAATCAATCCGTGCGATCAATGATTGGGTGTCCAATTCAACCAACGAACTGATACGCGATCTTGCATCCCGCGAGACGGTCGATGCAGAGACGCTGATGTTCCTGGCAAGTGCCATTCACTTCAAAGGGTCCTGGGCCAATGCGTTTTCTGAACATGCCACGCGGCCATGCCCCTTTGTATTGATGGACGGAAAGACGACGGATGTTCCCATGATGAGGAAGCAGATGGGAATGCAAACGGTTGCGGGTGACGGATTGACCCTGGGGATTCTGCCATACGGAAAAGAGACCCAGCGAGTCGAAATGGTCATTCTGTTGCCTACCGCCAATGACGGGTTGGCAACCATGCTCGAACAATTGGATGTCGAAACCTTGAACGGTCTACTTTCCAAGGCAAAGCGTAAACACGCAACCATCGTGACGTTGCCAAAGTTTGAATTAAACACCAACTACAATCTGATCCCACACCTTTCCAAAATGGGGTTGTCGAATGCATTTACAGATGGCGCGGACTTTTCCGGTCTTACCCATGATGAACGAATCAAACTTTCGACGGTGATCCATAAAGCTGTCATTAAGGTGGATGAAGAAGGGACCGTCGCCGCCGCAGTCACCGGTATCGGTGGGGTTCGCGCGACGAGCGTTCAACCACCCCCGGCACTTTTTAACGTTGATCATCCCTTCGCTTTCTTGATTCGAGATCGCCAGTCCGGCTCAATCCTGTTTGTCGGACGCGTAACCGATCCCACCAAGAAAGACTGATTGCCTTTTCCGACTCGCCCCCTACAAAGAACGAATCCGGAGAAAAATATGCACCTTACTGAAAGCAACGATTCTGCTATCCCTTTCACTTAGTCTTCTGGGCACCCTTGCGTGCGAAACCACCTCGATGGTTCGGCTAGCAACGCATTTGTAAAGCAAGAACAATCACTTCACGTGCCCGCCAAGCATCAAAACCCGCCAAGCATCAAAAAAGGGGTCTTCGCCAAATGAGCGAAAACCCCGTAAAGACCGAGTGCGGATGAGAGGACTTGAACCTCCACGACCTTGCGGCCACTAGAACCTGAATCTAGCGCGTCTGCCAATTCCGCCACATCCGCGTCGATTGGCTAGCGATGAGAAAAAAAACAATATCCAAAACTATCTTCTCTGGCAAGTGCCCCGCAAACGGGTGAGTCCGCATTGGGGTCAATCCTCCGAGCGATTACAATGGGGTCGGCCGAGCGCCGAAATCTAGACTTTTTCTTGCGGAGAACCGACAGCGATGCGACTTCATTGCCTTGGCACGGTCGGCTATCATCCCAACGCTCGGCGGCACACGTCCTGCTATTTTTTGCCCGAATCGGGGATCCTGCTGGATGCCGGATCAGGGGTTTTTCGATTGCCCGGGCTAATCGAGACCGATTCGATCGATATTTTGCTCAGTCACGCCCATTTGGATCACATCGTCGGATTGACCTTTTTGTTGGACGTGTTCCATCAACGTCCGGTGAAACGGTGCCGGATTTGGGGGGAGCAGAAAAAGATCGACGCGGTCCGCAAGCATCTCTTTAGCGAGTTGATCTTTCCCGCCCAAATCGATGCGGAGTGGGTCGCGATTGACGATCAAGTGGAGTTTTCGATTGGTGACGCCCGCGTCTCTTGGCGTCCGCAAACCCACCCCGGCGGGTCGGTTGCCTACGCGGTTCAATGGTCACAGCCTGCGAAGAAGTTGATTTACGTTTCCGATACCACGGGCGACAGGACGCAAGAGGCGATTGAATGGTCCAAGCACTGTGATCTGTTGATGCATGAATGCTATTTTCGAGATGCGCATGCCGAGTGGGCGAAAAAGACCGGACATAGTTGGACCAGTCGCGTGGCGGAGATTGCGAAGCAGGTTTTGCCAAAGAAGTTGTTGCTGACCCACATCAATCCGATGGAAACCTCCGAGGATCCGATTGGCATCGACGGGGTACGACGAGAATGCGCCGCCGAAGTCATCTTGGCCGAGGACGAGATGGTGTTGGATTTTTGAGCGTCCCGGCCGTCAGTGATCCGGCGTCCGCTCGCACCTCGTCTAAGTCGGCTTGTCCGCTTGCGGCTGGCCCGCGAGATCCTTGTAGAGTCGGTCGAGGACCCCGTTGACGAAGCGAGGGCTGTTCTTGTCGCCGTAACGTTTGGCGAGGACGATCGCTTCGTTGACAGCGACGCGGCCGGGTGTGTCCGCGAAGAGGATTTCGTATGCCCCCAGCCGTAGCACATTACGATCGGTCACCGCCATCCGTGGTAGCGTCCAGTTGGTCGCCAATTTAGAGAGCTGGACATCAATGGCGTCGCGGTTTTTTAGCGTTCCAACGAGCAACTGATGAGCAAACACCGTTAAAGCTTTTCGGCCTTGAAGTCGCGATCGGATGAACTGCATCGCAGCGTCCTCTTCACGAGCGTCATTGATGTCCGCTTCGTACAGCAGTTGCAATACGATCTCGCGGGCGCGGCGGCGAGTGGACATTCGAACCTAACAACTTCAAACAGAGGAAACGGGAATCAGCACCGCGCAACTTCGACGGTGCAACGATTCTAGAAGCAAACGGGTCACGCGCCGATTAGGGGCAAACGGAATCGGCATCAAGAATCCACGATCGCTGCAAAGACGTTGCTTACAGTTGGCTATCGAGCCGCAGTATCTCGATCACGGCTCCGGCGGCTTCTTCGCCCTTGTTGCCAACGTTCCCACCACTTCGCTGCAACGCTTGTTCCACGGTGTTGCAAGTCAAGAGGCCAAATCCGATCGGGATCCGCGTTTCGATCGACAGTTGCATCAGTGACAAGCTGACTGCCCGGTTGATGTGTTCATCGTGGGTCGTTTCGCCTTTGATCACACAGCCCAGGGTGACCACCCCGATCACCTTTGCTTTGTCGATCATTTTACGAGCCACCAGCGGCAATTCCCAGGCGCCAGGAACCCTGACGACGACGATGCTTTGCGAATCAACGCCCGCTTCGCAGAGGGTTGCGACGGCGGCCTTGACCAACGAATCACAAATTGCAGGGTTGTAGCGACTTGCGATGATCGCGATTCGTCCCTTTGGCAGTTTGCCATCGAGTCCCGTTCGTTCAATCGACATCCTTCAAACTCATCAAAAATTCGGCATTGTTTTGCGTCTTACGAAGTTGGGTCAGCAGGTTCTGCATCGCATCGGCTGGTGCCAACCCGGCGATTGCTCGGCGAAGACCGGAAATGCGACGATGCTCTTCGGGGTCCATCAACATTTCTTCTCGCCGCGTTCCGCTGCTGCCAATGTCAATCGCGGGCCAGACCCTTCGATCCACCAAGGTACGATCGAGTACGATTTCCAGGTTCCCCGTTCCCTTGAATTCTTCAAAGATGATGTCGTCCATACGGCTGCCGGTATCGACCAAGGCGGTTGCAAGGATCGTCAGCGACCCCCCTTCTTCGACCTTTCTCGCCGATCCGAACAGGGCCTTTGGTTTTTGCAGCGCCCCCGCGTCTAACCCCCCGCTAAGTAGTTTGCCAGTCGATTCGCCGTCGCTGTTGTGCGCGCGTGCGAGTCGTGTGATCGAGTCCAAGAAGATCACGACATCGGTTCCTGCTTCGACCATCCGCTTGGCTTTCTCAATCACCATCTGTGCGACCTGGATGTGCCGCTGGGCGGGTTCATCGAACGTGCTACTGATCACCTCGCATTGGGGGCCGCGCACTTCGCGCTCCATATCGGTGACCTCTTCGGGGCGTTCGTCAATCAGCAACACAAAGACATAGGCTTCGGGATAGTTGGCCAGTACGGCACGAGCAAGTTGTTGCATCAGAATTGTCTTGCCCGCTCGCGGTGGGCTGACAATCAAACCGCGTTGACCAAACCCGATCGGGGTCAACATGTCGACCACACGTGTGCTCCATTCTTTGCTGTCATGCTCCATCATGATCCGCTTGTTGGGATGCAAAGGCGTCAACTCATCGAACGGCTTTTGGTGCTGACGCTGCATCGGATCCAAACGGTTGATCGCTTCGATTCGCAGCAGAGCGAAGTAGCGTTCGTTTTCCTTCGGAGGCCGGATTTGACCCGCAACATGGCTGCCGGTTTGCAAGCCGAAGCGTCGGATCTGACTCGGCGAAACGTAGATGTCGTCTGGGCACGATACATAGTGGTAGTCGGCACTACGCAAGAACCCGAAACCATCCGGCAGGATTTCGAGCGTGCCTTCGCCGAACATCAAGCCGCCCGCCTTCATGCGGTGCTTCAAGATGCTGAAGATCAGCTCCTGTTTCCCCCCTTTGACCTCGGCAATCCCCTCGCGGGCCGCGATCTCGTTCAATTCTTCGATTGGCATCCGCTGCAACTGAGCGATGTTAAGCTGCGGTGTGTCGTGATCGGCACTGGGAATGCCAACTTTCTCGCCGCACTTGTTTGCTTCGCTGACGATCTCTTCGGGCAGCGATAGCGGGTCGCGTTCCGCGTCCAGTTCACGGATACGCTGATCCACCTCTTTGTCGGGATGACGAGGTCGGTCGTTTTGACGTCGGTAATTGCGATACTCTCGCGGTCCGTTGTTGTCACTCGAACCACGCTGATCTCGCGGGCGAGATGGCCGATTGGGTTGCATGATGTAAGGTCCCACGTGATGGCGGGAAGTGAGCAGGGGGGGGAGATGGAAAAGAGCGAAGTGCTGGTTGTTGAGATGGGGGGAATTGGGAAGCGGAATCTTATTCAAAATGCTGCAGGGACGAAAACAGCTTCGAACGCTGTTTGAACTCGGCAACTTTTCAACTCATCGGTCTTGCTAAGGATCCTGGCAGTGTGCGTCGGTGACATAGTGAGCATCCGAGTGAGTCAATATGTCCCAGTTTTGTCGAACTTGGCAGCAAAGGTCATCGAGTCCTCGGTCGTTTGTCAGAACCCGCTGACTGAGCCGGCATTTCTGTTCCATCGCAAGCTGTTTCGATTCTCGTTTTCGAAGCTCGGCCTCATCCCAGCCTCGTTGTTGTGCTCGCTGCAATCGGTGTGCCCAGGTTGATTTGACGCACCAAACCTCGTCGCAGCTTCGGTCCCACTTCGATTCGAAAAGCAGCGGGACGTCTAACACGGCAACCTGAACCCCAGCGGATTCCGCTTCGCGAAGCCTTCGCGTGATCTCGATCCGGGTTGGCGGATGAAGCACCGACTCTAAGTATTGTAACCCCCGCTGGCTTTCGTCGTCATCCCCGAAAACGAGCTGAGCCAATTTGGAACGGTTGATTTTTCCATCCCCATCGGCAATTTGTGGACCGAAATGGCGGAGCAATTGTGCTTGGACCGGTGCTTGTTCCAGCACGTTGCGGGCGACCAAGTCCGCGTTGATCCAAGTCGCGCCGAGTTCCTGTAGGCACTTTGCAACGGTTGATTTGCCGCCCGCCGGTGCCCCCACAATGCCGACCACAATCATTCTTTTCCGCCTCGTTGGGAGCGGTTCGAAACGAGGATGGACGTGTTCGTTGGCACCTTGAGGGGGGGAGTGACTGGCAAAGCGTGCTCCGAAAACTTTTTGTCGATTTATGCGGAAAAGAGTTTTTTTTCGCCGACGACCACCGTGGTTCACCCTTCGGTTCGCTGCGACGGCTCTTAGCGGACGCGTCGGTCTTCAGGCAAGTATAAAAAAGCATTGCAGTTTGGGCAGCGCACCAGTTGCGAAAGGTGCAGGGTGCTCATGACTTGGGTCGTCAAGGTTTGGTTGCACCCCCCGCATGAATCGGCCTCGGTGGGGGCGAGGGCATCTTCGCCTTTGGCGGCTGCGATGCGTTTGTATTCGCTCTTGATCACGGCGGGAATCTGTTGCTCGGAGACTTCTAATTCCGCTTCGACACGCTCCCGTTCGCTATGGAGCGTCTTGAGCTTCTGTTGCACATCGCTGACCCGTTGTGCCTGCTCGGTCTGTTGGCGTTCAAGTTCTTCCTGGGCGTCCGCCAACGACTTTTCAAGCAGGTCCATGCGTTCGAGGCCTTCGAGTATTTCATCGCTGAGCACACTGCTGGCCTGCTCATCCGCGGCAATTTGTTCCTTCAGCAGTGCAAACTCACGATTGCTGGCAGCGACATTGAGTTTGACTTTGAGCTCTTCGATATTCAATTCTCGCGATTGCAGCTGTAGCTGCTTCTCGTCCGAGGCAATCTTTGCTTTTTGCAGTTTGTCATGAGCGGCTTGCCGGTCCGCATCGGCTTTGGCGACCATCGTTTCGCCCGCTTGGATTTGTCGGGGGCCACGAGCAATCTGGCTGCGGAGATCGGTCAATTGACGATGGATTCGGTGCAGCGTCCGCAATAGCTCCGTGCTGATTTCGATCTTACCGCGAGTGGACATGACGACCATGCTATGGGGGAACAGGACTTGGGATCCGGAAGGATCCCTTTAGCATATCGCTCTCCCGCTCCGTTCGACACCGGACGTGGGGCGATTGGTCGCTGTCGGCGTCTGTTCTGCTACCCCAAGGATGGTGGTGCGGATCCCGCGACACCGCTGAGGTACAAGGTTTCGGCTCCCCGCCGCTGAGGCTTGGGCCGCAGCACCTCGGCCGCCGCTTCCAGCAGGTCGCGGCGACTCACCTGGCCAACCAACCGCCCCTTTTCAACAATCGGCAAGCGGCGGTAGGGCGAATGGAGAAACATCTGAGCGATCCCGAGCATGTCGGTGTTGGGTGTGGTCGTCATCGCATCGCAGTCCATAAACGGCCCGACTTGTCGTGGCTCGGCGGCCTGCTTCAATTCGTCGCTCGCACTCGACTTGCGGGACTGGGAAATCACATCGAGCACCATCCGATGTTCGGCGCGCAACACATCTCGGCGACTGACTTGGCCGACCAGTTTTTCGCCTTTCAAAGCGGGGAGTCGCCGGTACGGCGTTTCTTGAAACCGATGAGCGACATGCAACAGTGTGTCCTCTTCGTGAACGATCCGTTGTTGGTCGGTGTTCATGTACGATCGAACGTGCGTGCCCGGTAATCGATCATGCAGCGCAGCGACCAGCACTTGCATCGCTGTTTTTTCCGAGAAGATCCCAAGAAACTTGCCCGCGCCATCGACGACCGGAGCTCCGGAGATGTGACGCTTCAAGATGTGATCGATGGCATCAAAAACATCCACTTCGGGTGTCAGGGTTACCAATTTGCAGGTCATGAATTCTCGAACACGCGGCAAGTGAAGGCCTGCATGGTGGGCCACTTCGACGCCATGGGTGAGGGCATTCATGCAACACTTTTCGCTAAATACGCCTAAGTAGTTTCCCTCGGCGTCGACAACGGGAGCGCCCGAAATGTTGTCTTTCAACATGCGTGCAACGCTGTCCATCACATCGGACTCCGGTGCAAGCGTGATTAACTTCTTTCGCATGAAGTCCGCAGCGCTCTTCACAGCAACCATACAGAACTCTTTGTTCACAAGAGGAGGAAGGGCTTCCTGCCATTGAGCAAGTCCATGCATTCCCTTGCACGGTTCAACTCACCTTAAAGTTATTTGACACAGAGTCAAACACGTTTTGGGGTTTCTGCTTGTGAAAGATTGCGCAAATCAGCTTGTGAAAGTTATTTCAAAGTGGTTTCGCTCTCATCGATCATCATCGTTTGAAGGACTTCGTCGCCCGCCGGCATGGAGTCTGGAACATAGGGCATGCCTTGCGGAACGGAGGTCGGTTGCGGAGTCGATGGATCAAACGGGCCGCGAGTGAGCGGTCTCGGAACACAGGTTTCCTGCGGTTGAAGACGTGGCGTCAAACAGCGGCCGACTTCATAGGCATCGCGGTAGGCACCCGCAGCCCATTGGCCCTCAGCAAGTTGGACTTGGTTGTATGCCAATAGCGAGCCCTTTTGCCGATGGAAGTCGCGAATGGCTAAGTTGTAATCGGTTAAGGCACGATAGAAAGACGATTCGCTGATCACGACTTGACGTTGTGCTTGCAGCAGGAAGTTGATGTTGTCGGTTCCGTCGGTGTAGCGTCTTCGCAAGACATCGACTTGTCGTAAGTCGGATTGATAGCGATCGTAATTGGTTTCCAGCAACTGCTGAGCTAAGGTGATTTGGCGTGCCGCAGCGGAGAGGTCGTGGCTGACCCTCAATTCGGTTTCCGCCAAAATGGCTCGCTCACGTTGCAAGTTCAGCTTGGCGTGAGCGTAGGCAACGCTCGCTTGTCGCAGCCCAACTGGCATGGTGAATTCGACGCCCGCTTGCCATTCTTGGTAGTCGCCACTGGTGATGCTGTCGTACAAATTATCCAATTGGCCGTTGTCGCCGCCGCCAATCAGATCATCCCCGAGGCCACGCCACCGATATTTGCCGAGGAAGTCGAGCAGGGGCCGGCGGTTCAAGCGAGCAGCGGTCAATTCCATTTCACGACGCTGCAAATTGAATCGCTGGCGACGGACCTCGACTCGGCGTGTCAACGCTTGGCCAAGGGCACTCTCCCAATCAAACACCACCTTGACATCCGTTGGTTTGGTGGTTGGTTTGATCAATCGGCCGTCGGTGGCCGGTAATCCAATCAGATAGCGAAGAGTCTGTTCGGCAGTATAAAGCCCGGATGTCCCGCCGAGCGATTGTTCAACGGCTGCTCGGAATTGGAAGTATTGCGATTGAGCTTGAGCTTCTTCATCGCTACGTCCCGCCCCAGCTTCGAGTCGAACTTGTTGGTACTGGAAGGTTTGCAGTGCTGCATCACGACCTTTGACGTTGGCTTCAAGAATCCGATACGCGACGACCAAATCCCAATAGGCGGTTTCGACATCGGAGACGAGGGTCACGACGGCTTGCTCAAAATCCGCCAGTGCAACATCTTCATTCACTCGAGCGATCAAGACGCCGTTGTATTGACCGATCCCGGAATTGGGCCCTGCAATCCGGTTGTAGGTTGTACCGGAACCTTGCAGTAAGGGTTGGCGCCATTCGGCTTCGATGTATCCGCCGTAATCGCTTGGAAATCGTCGAAGGGGATTGTTGCTGTATGCGTAATTGATGACATGACGCAATGCGAAGCTGGCACCTTGTGCGGTTTGTTTGGTGAGTCCGCTGTTGAAGGTCGCTTGGGTCTGCTGCGCAACACGAGGTGTGAATTGGCCGGCGAACCCACCATCAAAATTGACGTTCTGAGGCTGATCGACGGTGTTCCAAAACAGTTGCTGTGTCCACTGCGCGTCAAACGCGGACAAAGCCGCTTCGGTCCCTGAAAACGGATTGGCGTGCGCGAGTGCTGGTTCATAAACGGTGGTCGCCGTTTGTGGGTTGGTCACCAAGGTGCCGCCGATGGAACGCAGCACGGAACTTTGTTGGACCGCCAATTGGATCGCTTCGTCGAGCGACATTTCCAGTGCGGGGATTTTTGACGGGTCTTCGAGCGACAACGGTTCGGTCGTCTGCTGGGCCGCCTGGGACGGTGCCGTTGAACAGGTGTGGACTTCGGGGTATTCGATCCGCATCGCGTAATCATCATGATACGACTCGACGGTATCGTGGGGCCCCGGTTTGATGTGGTCAAAGACTCCACAGCCCGTCGTGCTGATCAGGGCGGCAAGCAGGCAGGCTCGGCGTGTCGCACGAAGAGAAAAGCCACGGCGCCGACTTGTTGCGGGGGGTGCTGCGTTTAACATTCGTCGCATGACTGTGATCGATTGCAAGTGTCGCCATGCCGTCTTTCGTCATCCACACAGGGTGGCTGATCGCGCGAAAGATCATCGGCGGTACTTGCGGTATCGGCCGTTTGGTCGATACATCTAGAACGATCGGAAGACGAATTGAGGCTGCGAATTGAGAGCAATCGACACAGCCCGCAAAGTTAAGCATGACTTTGACGATTGGGCAATCGAGCACAACGCAAGGGGTGCGCTCGGTGTTAGGAGTTCACGCGTCTGCTCCGTCGCAGCACCGAACAGGTGAGCTCTGACAAAAACCAGTACACTTCGAATCGTGTGACCTGCAGCTGAACGCCCGTCGATTAAGCCGTTGCGGGGCGAAGCAGGCTCGCGACATTCCACTGGCGCGAAAGTTCATAGGTGCCAAACAAGGCAACGGTGAAGAACAAGTCCCCCGCAGCACTGAGGCCGTAAAAGGGAATCGCATTCACGTAGCAGGCGACCAGACCTGCGACCGACAGCGAATACCAGCCTCCGAGCCAAACGCCAAAGTTGCTTAGCAGAAAGAATAGGGTGGTGGCCAGCAAGGAAGCGGAGGGAGCCTTCCAAAGCATGCTTTTGTTGGTCGAGCCTGCCAATTTGCGTCCAATGGGCACCGCGGCAAGTAGACCGGCGTAGACCAGCGACATCGTCACCATGTTGTAGAACCCCAGGCCAGGGATCCCCAGCATCTGGCCGGCAAGATCGCTCAATAGCATGACCGCCAACGGCACCAAATAGGCTCGTCGACCCTGCATGTAACATCCCGCGAATAAGCCGAGGGCAGCGACGCAGGCAACATTCGGCGGATGAGGAAGAAAACGACTTGCAGCGACGGTCAAAATCAGCAGGTAGAACATTGGGGGGTATCCAGCTCTTCGAATTCGGCAGCCCAATAGCAGGGCAACCTGGATAGAGGTGAGGCTTCACAAGTACGCAGTTTTAATCATCGATCGCGTTGTCGTGAAGACCTTCCGCGATTTTTGTGACTTCCCTGCGACACTTTGAACGGGGCAGGTTCCATTAATCCCCGACTGATGTTGCCACGACCGCCACAATTCGGTCCACCAACCGTGGAACGAGATCCTCCTCGATCAATAGTGCCCGATGATCAAGCAGGCAGAGCCGATCCGAATAATCGTCTGCCTGATCGAGCGGTACCGGTTTGCGGCAACGCCGCTCGCTGACCTTGGACATCGAGCGAAAGCTTTCGCCAATCGGCATTCCCTGTTGATGCGCTCGGCGAACGATCTCGTCGCGGTCGGACCGAGACGAGGCAAGCATCGCCAATTTGTAATACGTGGGCTCGATCTCGCTGGCAGATTCGATCAGGCACTGAATCGGGGTCCCCCGCCGTCTGAGTTCGACATCAATCCGAAGCGCCACTCGCTGGCGGTGTACATTAGTTTCTATTAGCCGGTTGATCTGTGGGATTAGGACCGCGGCTTGCAATGGGCTGAGTGGAAACGCGTCGCTCGGTCGGTCGACGAGGGAGGCTAGCCGAGCGGCCAATCGTGGGTCGCTGGTCAGAATGGCTCCTCCGTTGCCTGCGGTAAGCGGTTTGCTGCCTCCGAAGCTGAGTGTCGCGATGTGGCCATAGGCGCTGGCGATCACCGGATCCCCCGCTTGGTTGGGGTAGACCATCCCTGGGCACTGGCAAACATCTTCGATCAGGGTCCAGTTCCGATCGTCGCAGATTTGTCTCAAATGCTCCATCTCGCTGGCGTGACCGTACAGATGCGACGCGATCACGGCGCGGACGGCACTGTTTGTGGCCCGATCATGAGCGACGAGGGAAACCGATTCCAAATCGGGGCCGAAATTCGTTTTGGACGCATTGACCAGCACGGGGCGAGCCCCCAGCAGTTCGACCGAGCGGAGATTTCCCGGGTAATCGAATGCCGATATGATCACCTCGTCGCCACGCCCGACACCGGCGGCGCGGAGACAAAGTTCGATTGCGGCGGTGCCGCTACAGCAAAGTCGAACATGTTCTGCGGCAAAGGCGTTGCAGAGCTGATCCATCAGTTCTCGCTTGGCGTTGCTGTCATATCGTCCCCAGTCACCGGTTTTCAGGCATTCGAGGGCTGCGGATTCGATTTCAGCCGATTGCGGAGGCCATTTGGGCAACATCAAGGGTTCGAGCGGCGATGATTCCATAGAGCGAGCTCGTTTCGTGGATCGGTTTCGATCAATAACCGGCAATAAACGACGATAACCGCTCGGAAGTCAAGATGCTGGGCTTGTGACGTTTTTTTCGCTTCCATATCATGCCCCATTCGCCGGTGCGCCCTAAAGTGGGCTCCGTCCTGATGTTGTGCCGGCATGGGTTGCAACGAAACGCCTAGTACGCAAGGCACAGAATTTTTGATTGCCGAAGCATTTTCTCGGATTGTCTCCCCCAGCGTTGAGCTGGGTTACCTGCTCACGAACGTGTTGGCTCAGGAGGCGGCTGCGCCTGCCCAAGAGCTGACGTTTGTCGAAAAACTATTCGCCAATCCGCTATTGCCGATCATTGTCATCATTTTTTTCTTCTACACGATGCTGCTCGCCCCCGAGCGACGCCGCAAGGCCGAAGAAGCGAAGTTGATGGCATCCTTGAAGAAAAACGACCGCATCGTCACCGTGGGCGGAATCCACGGCACCGTGGTCTCGATTTCGCCTGACAGCGACGTCGTGACCATTCGGGTGGACGAAAGCGGCAACACGAGACTGAAAATCAATCGAACGGCGATCTCGACGGTCGTCAAAGATCCGAAGGAATCAGACCGCAAGGACGCGGATTCCTCGACGAAGAACTAATTTCCTCCTGACCAGCAGAAACAAACGATGGACTGCTCCTTTATTCCTCAAACCCTCCAAAGCCTGCCTCAGGCGATCGATGGCTTCATGGTTCTTGCCCAAACCAGCGAGGTGGCTTCAAGCGTCACCAGCGGTATCTCCTGGCAGCAGTACGGAGCGATCGCGATTGCGTTTGCCGTTTTGGTGCTGCCCTTTGTGCTCGGCGGATTCCTCGCCAAAACGTTCAAAATGCCAAGTTATGGCACGCGATTTGGCTTCATCTTGTTAGCCGTCATCGCCAGCGCCGTGGTGCTGCTCAACAAGTTGCCGGGTCTAGGCGTTGACCTACGCGGGGGAACGATTCTCGTCTACGAAATCGATTCGAGTAAGAACATTTCGGGGGATGGCGTCAACAGTCAACGGATCATTTCGGAAGATTTGATCGAGCCCCTTTCGCGACGGATCAATCCGAGTGGTACTCAGGAAATCGTCATTCGCCCGTATGGCGAAAGCCAGATTGAAATCATTGTTCCCGAGGTGGATCAGCGTGAAGTCGATCGCATCAAGGGGGTGATCGACACGGCCGGGATTTTGCGTTTCGCGATTCTTGCGAACCGCGCCGACCATCAACGCATGATTGACTTGGCCACGGAACAGTCCGAATCGACGGCTCAGGCCGATCGGGTGCGTTCCTATGTCAAAGATGTCGACGGGCGAATCACGGGAATTTGGGTCCGTGTGGACCGGGAAGAAAACGAAACCAACGGCATCCGGCCGCTTCGAGTCAACGTAGGCGATGCCATCGTTCGCAATCCGCGGACCGGCCAACTGATCGATTTGCCGATGAACCTGCGTGGCGAGAATGGTGAGTTCAAGATCGTTCAGTGGCTTGAAGACCAAGGGATGAAGAACATCGAAACGTTGATGATCATCGATCCCGATTTGGACGTCAAAGGGGAAGATTTGGCGTTCGCTGCGAGCACGTTTGACCAGAAAGGGGCCCCTGCGGTTGCGTTTAATTTGACCGATTCCGGTTCGGGGAAGTTCTTTGCCTTGACCACGAACAATGCACCGGTGGGAACCCGCCAGCGCCAACTGGGGATTGTGTTGGACGACGCGCTGTTGTCGGCTCCGAATATCCTGCAGCCGATTCGCAAGGAAGGCCGAATCACCGGCAACTTCACTCGCGAAGAAGTCGATCAGTTGGTGCAAATTTTGAAGGCGGGTCAATTGCCCGCGGCGCTGACGCCCCAGCCGATTGCCGAAAACCAAATCGATGCAACGCTTGGTGCGGACACGATTCACAAAGGGGTGTTTGCGATCGGTTCGTCCTTGCTGATCGTGTTGCTGTTCATCCTTTACTACTATCGGTTCGCAGGTATCGTCGCCTGCATCGCGCTGATTCTGAACCTCGCGATGATCCTTGCCACGATGGTGTTGATCAATCAACCGTTAACGTTGCCGGGCTTGGCAGGCTTGGTCTTGACGGTCGGCATGTCCGTCGACGCAAACGTGTTAATTTTTGAACGGATTCGAGAAGAGTTAAAGAAGGGAGCCGCGCCTCGGATGGCGATTCGGAACGGCTTTGCGAAAGCCACCGTCACGATTGTCGATGCAAACTTGACGACGCTGATCACCGCGATCGTGTTGTATGCGATCGGGACCGACCAGATTCGTGGATTCGCCGTCACCTTGATCCTTGGGATCGTTTACTCGATGTTCACGGCGATCTACATGTCTCGCACGTTCTTCGATCTTGCAGAGCGTAAAGGCTTCTTGACCCTCAGCATGTCCGACGGTGTCAATTCGCTTCGCTCCCTGCTTGCGGGCGAAGGGGATTTTGACTTCATGGGCAAAGGCAAGCTTGCCTTGGCGGCGTCAGGATTGTTGGTTGCGATTGGAGTCGCTTCGATTTTTGCTCGTGGTGAATCGATGTTCGACATTGACTTTGCCGGAGGATCTTCGGTGCAGTTCCGAATTGACCAACCCACCGAAACGGACACGATTCGGCAAATCGTCAGTACGTCCATGGTCGATGACCAGGGGCAGGCGATCCAGTACACCGTCAACGGCGTCAGCATGGACACCAGCCCTGACAACACGGTTTACAAAGTGGATTCGTCGTTTGAAAAAGTAGACCAGCTCAAGGCCGCTATAGCAAAGGCATTTGCCGCCAGCGACTCGGTCAATTTGGTGACCTACAAAATCGATATTACCCCAGCGGACCCGAATACCTCCTTCAACTCACGCGGGATTCGACGGTCCGAGGCGGATGAAAACGGGGTCATGTTGGCCGTCATGCGGCCCCAACTCGCCCCTGCGACGACAAGCGATGCGGCCGATGCCCCTTCCGAAAACGGTGAGCTGTCCGCCGCCGAGACATTGGTGTTTAGCACGTCCATGATCGAGCTTGGTATTGAGGGCGAAGACTCTGGAGCGAAGGTCAACGCGAGCACGCTTGTCGAAGCGTTGACGAAAGCGGCAGAGACCGTCAATGTTCCCTTGAACGATCGCTCCATCGAATTGACTCCGTTTGGCGACGGTGTCGATGATTGGAGTCCTGAGTCGTCGCTTGGTTTTAGCAAATGGAAGGTCAAGGTGCCGCTGGAGTATCAGCAAGCGGACAAGGTCATGGAGCAGGTGAAGCAGACGCTCGGCAGCGATCCGGTATGGATCAGCAGTAGCAGCGTTGGCGGCCAAGTGGCGGGTGACATGATCGGTCGAGCCTTTGGTGCTTTGTTTGCCAGTTTGTTGTGCATCATCGGTTACATTTGGTTCCGGTTCCAACGCGTCATGTACGGGCTGGCGGCGGTGGTTGCCTTGGTTCACGATGTCTTGATCACTTTGGGCGCGATCGCGATCAGCTACTGGTTGGCCGACGCGCTTGGCTTCTTGCTGATCGATCCTTTCAAGATCAGTTTGACGGTCGTGGCGGCGCTACTGACCATCATCGGTTACTCGCTCAATGATACGATTGTGGTCTTTGACCGAATTCGTGAGACGAAAGGCAAGGCCCCGAAGCTGACCAGCGAGATGGTCAACCATAGCATCAACCAAACGCTCAGCCGAACGTTGTTGACTTCGTTGACGACGTTGTTGGTGGTCGTGCTGTTGTACGCACTGGGTGGCGAAGGGATTCACGCGTTCGCGTTTTCGCTGGTCATTGGCGTGATGGTCGGGACGTACAGTTCGATCTTCGTTGCTAGCCCTGTGTTGCTTTGGTTGATTGAACGCAACGAACAACCGAAGGCTGCGTAGTCATCATCGCAGCGATTGGTTGACTCTTCTTCGCCGGGCGTATTGATACCCGGGGATGAAGAACGAGCCAGCTGCGACGATGCCGAAAATCAAGTGGGCCCAGGGCGGGTAGAGTGCCATCAGCACCGAGGCCAGCAATAACGCGGCGACTTGATAGTAGAACGCTCCGGTGAGCATCCCCGCCTTGATCAGAAAGACCATCGCGGTGATCACGCCTAACATTGGCGACAAACTGAGCGGCGGCATTTCGAGCCACCACTCCAGTGGAAACAGCATCCCGATTGCCATCATGCTGGCGCCCCAGACGTGTGCCACTTGGCGTTCGATAAAGGTTACGGGTCCCATCCGTTGACGTAGTTTCCAAAACACGGTCGCCCAGGCCCCGAGGCCGATGATCCAAACCGATTCGTAGACCATCCGGTTGGTGACACCATGGTAATCGAGTTGCCACGTGAATAAACAGGCGACCAGCAGCACCAAGGAGTGCCACATCCACAGCAACCCCCAATTCTCGAGTACGGGAGCATGATGGGTTTCGCGGAACATCCGTGCGATGACTTGGCCGAAACGACCACTTCTCGCCGCGATCGGTTCGTCCTTTAAGTACGAATCTAGATCTTCCGCCAGGGCCGCAGCCGTTTCGTAGCGAAGGTCGATCGGCTTTTGCAGGCATCGCACCACGATCATTTCCAGATCGCGATCGATGCTCGGCCGCAGCACTCGCGGTGGACTCGGGTCCTGCTCGATCACCATCATCACCAATTCCATTGGATTTTCGGCGACAAAGGGAGCACGGCCGGTAAGGGCGAAGTAGAGTACGCAGCCGAGGCTATAGATGTCCGTGGTTGCGGCAATCAGATCCCGCCGGTTGCCTGCTTGTTCGGGTGACATGTAAGCGGGCGTGCCGACCAGCATGCCGCTACGTGTCAATTCGTTTCGCGATTCGGTGCGTTTGGCCAGGCCGAAGTCGGTGATCATGGGAGATCCATCGACCCCCAACAGCACGTTGCTCGGTTTGATGTCGCGGTGCAGCACACCGCCTTGGTGCGCGAAATCGATCGCTTTGGCGATGTTGGAAACGATCCGTGCCGCTTCCCGCTGGTTCATCGGTCGATCGGTCGCAAGCTGGGCGAGCGTTTTGCCGGCAATGTACTTCATGCTGAAGAACGGTCGGCCGTCGATATCGCCGACCTCATAAACGGGCACGATCCCGGGGTGTTCGAGTCGAGCCGTCGCCGACGCTTCATCCATGAATCGCTGCAAGTCCGCGTCGCTGGCGAGTCGCCCGCGGAGGATCATCTTCACCGCGACTTCGCGATTCAGGCTAATTTGGCGGGCCCGAAACACGACGCCCATGCCGCCACGACCGATTTCTTCGATGAGTTCATAATCACCGATCTGGGTTGGAAGTTCGAGGCTGCGCCAGCGCGTCGAGGAATCATCGGACCCGATCAACGGCCGCTCTTCACGCGTCGCCCCGGCGGTATCGGTCACGAGCACCGCGCCCCACAATCGCCGAAGCTCGGTTGCTTGCTCGGGGTGCTGCCGACAAACGGCCTCGAAATCCACCATCTCACCACGGCAAACCGCGTCCGCCAGATGGGCCAACACGGCGGCGATTTTCTCGTCATCGCTCGCCGGATCGGTTGGCATCGCTTCGGCAGAGGGACGGTCGCCGGTCACGCCGAGGCACCGTCGCTGCTGGCCTCTTCGTCAAGCAATTCACGTAGCCGGCGAACGGCTCGCAGGTACCGCATGCTCGCTGCGGGCGGATTGAGGTTCAAGACTTCGGCGATTTCGAGATTCGATAAATGCTCGTAATGACGCATCAAGACGATCTCGCGATCTTGATCCCCAAGTTGTTCGATCGCGGATTCGACTTTCGTCGCGATCTCTCGTTGCGTTGCCGCAGCGGCAGGTGTTAGCGCAGGATCGCAAAGCTGGGCCGCCAATTGGACCGATGATTGATCTTGCCCGGTCCCTACGGACATCGCCTGTTCGCGATCCATGTTTCGTTTCGCACTGACGCGGTGTCGCCGATAGGTATCGATGATCCGGTCCCATGCGATTTGGCGAATCCACAGATGGAACGCCATCGCGGGATTGTCGAGGTACTTGCCGAGCCGTCCGTTCGCCTCGACAAGCACATCTTGTACGACATCACTGACATCGACGCGACGTTGTACCTTTCGATCGAGCCGCATCTGGACCAATCGATGCACCGAGTCGCGATGCCGCTCTAAGAGTCGATTGACTGCGTCCGCATCGCCATTCTTCGCCGCAGCAAGCAGCGTTTCCGTTTGATCGTCGCTGGGCCAAATCGATTTTGCCATGCTATTTTTTGAGGAGTGAAATGTTCTTAAACCGCACGGTCATTGCCGGACCTCGGTGCAGCTGCAATGCGATCACACCGTCCGTCGCCGCTTTTTCGGTTTGTTCATCGGTCACGTCAACTGTTTTCGTTCCATTGATGAAGTGCTGTAAGTGATTGCCGTCGGCAACAATGCGAAATTCATTCCACTCGCCGGGATGAATCGCCGATCCGAGTTCCTTTGCCTTGGCATAGGCTTCGACCTTCAATTTGCCGTCGCTTCCAATGGTTACGTTTTCGCCACGTTTTGCCAAAATACCTCGACCCCGTTCTTCATAGAGGATTCCGGCAAAGGTATTAGCGAAATCAATGTCGGCTTGGTAGCCGCCGACAATGTATTGTTCTTCGTCGACAACCTTGCTGCGATATTGAATGCCAGAATTACCGCCCTCGATTTTGAACCAGAGCACAAGCTCGAAGTTTTCGGGTGCGTCCCCTTTCCAAATCAAGAACGTGTTCGCTTCGATCGGCTTCTCATCCGAGGTTTTGCCTACAATTTGGCCACCTTCCACGCTCCAAAGATCGTCTCGACCCTTCCATTGGCTCAAATCGGTCCCATCAAACAGCACCGTGGCGCCGGCGGGTGCGGTCTTTCCAGCAGGTGCGGTGTCTTGAGCCGAAAGCGTGACGTAAAAACCGAGGCAGACGAGCGAGGCGATAGCAATGCGTTTCATTGGAGATAGCTTTCAAGAAGTGAGGAAGGAAGGTCGGAAGGCAAGCACCGTGAGGTCCTCTGGGAAGTTGAAGTGTCCAACGGATTCCCAAAGGCCTGATCAGTGTAACTGAACCCGAGTGGGTAATCACGTCCCAATTCCATCGGAAGTGTTCCAAAACCCACCGCGGCTGTGATCAAATCGCAATTTGGATCCGCGAAACGTCTCGTCGAAGCCGGTGGCCTGATTCCAGACGCAATGGCCGCCGACAAAGGTCGCTGTGGGCCAACCCCAGAGCGTTTCGCCGTCCCAAGGGCTCCATCGACATTTGCTGTGCTGTTGGTCATCACGGATGGTCCGACTTTCGTCCATGTTGACGACGACCAAGTCTGCGTCGTAGCCGATTTCGATTCTGCCTTTGCCGACCATTCCCCAAATCCGAGCTGGGGCATCACTCATCCACGATGCAACTTGGTTCAAAGTACATCTTCCCGCGTTCACTTGGTCGAGCATCAAGGCCAAACTATTCTCGACAGCTGGCAAGCCGGAAGGGCTCTGGGGATAGGGCTGCGACTTTTCTTCAAGCGTATGCGGCGCATGATCCGTGGCGAGCACTTGAATGGTTCCCTCGAGAAGTCCTTGCCACAATCCCTCGTTGTCAGCCTTGGTCTTGATGGAGGGGTTCATCTGGATCCGACTGCCGAGCCGAGCATAGTCGTCAATATTGAAGAACAAATGGTGCAAACAGATCTCGGCGGTTAAGTAAGGTGCGGGGTGGGTGAGTAGAGGCAGTTCTGCTGCGGTCGAGACGTGCAGCACGTGGAACCGATGTTGGTGTCGTCGCGCCAAATCAACAGCTCGTGTGGTTGCAATGACCGCGGCGTTTTCATCCCGAATCCGCGAATGATCGGCCACGTTGGTGGTGCCCGCTAATCGTTCCGCATTCGCCCGTACCGTCGATTCGTCTTCGCAGTGAGCGCAGATGGGGAGCGTCGTCTCTGCGAAGATGCGTTCCAGTGCTTCCTGTTGATCGACCAGCAGGTTTCCCGTGCTGCTGCCGATAAAGATCTTGATTCCAGGAACCTCGCTGGCTTGGGCCAGTTCGCTGACGTTGTCGGGTGTTGCCCCAATGTAGAAGCCGTAGTTCACTCGCGATTTCCGAGCGGCGATCTTTTCCTTTTCACGCACTCCTTCGATGGTGATCGCGGGTGGTTTCGTGTTGGGCATTTCCAAGAAAGCGGTTACACCACCGGCGGCGCAGGCGCGGGATGCCGTTTCAAGATCTTCCTTTTTCGTCAAGCCTGGTTCGCGGAAATGAACTTGGTCGTCGATAACGCCAGGCAGAATGTGATGCCCCTGACAATCAAGGACTTCGTCTGCCTGGACATGGGATCCTGCATCGATGTCAACGATTTTTCCATCTTCGGTGACCAGGGAACCTTCGCGGATCGAATCAGCAAGGACAAGGTTTGCGTTTTGAAAGAGAATCCGAGTCATCGTGGGTTCCAAGAATGCAGCGAAAGGAAGCGAGCTCTGATAGGCTAGAATACCAGTGCCAAGAAAATAAGGGCAGGGCAGGGCAGGGCGGTTGGAGTTCAGGCTTCCGCCTCTCGCCCTGGTCGACGACTGCTCTCGTAGCCCGATGGCTGAACTGCAACGGATCCCGTCCCTCCAACACAAGATCCATTCCATGTATCGAATTCTCGTCGTCCTGTTGATTTTCGGGGTGGTTTCGTCGATCACCGGTGCTACGGCGCAAGATGTCTTTTCGCCCGATCAAATTCCACAGGATGTTCGGCTCGGTGAGCTCCGCAACTTGAACGGCTATTTTCCAATGCAGGTTGTAGAGCGTGCCGAGCAGTGGAGGGAGCGACGCGACCGCATTCGGCGTCGGATTTTGGTTTCACAAGGCTTGTGGCCGATGCCGACCCGGTCCGATTTGAATGCCGTGGTTCATGGGCGGGTGGACCGCGATGGCTATGTTGTTGATCGCGTTTTCTTTGAGAGTGTCCCTGGTCACTTCGTCACGGGAAGCCTCTATCGCCCCAAACATCGCAACGGACCCTGTCCCGCGATCTTGTCGCCACATGGACATTGGGAACAGGGCCGCATGTATGACGCCGGTGAGGAGGAGGTGGCGAAACAGATCGAGAGCGGAGCGGAGGCGTTTGCCATCGGCGGCCGCCATCCTATCCAAGCTCGCGCCGTTCAATTGGCGAGGATGGGGTGCATCGTCTTTTGCTATGACATGACCGGTGTTGCCGATTCGGTTCAAATTGCCCACCGTCCAGACCGTTGGCGTCATCTGGATCGACCGGATGATTGGGGGTTCATGAGTGTACAAGCTGATTTGCGTCTACAGAACATGATGGGGCTACAGACATGGAATTCCATTCGATGCATTGATTTTCTGCTCAGCCTCGACGACGTCGATCCGGCCCGTATTGGGGTTACCGGTGCAAGCGGCGGAGGAACGCAATCGATGATTGTGGCGGCGATCGACAATCGAATCACGGCGGCGATGCCTTGCGTGATGGTCTCGACCGCGATGCAAGGTGGCTGCACTTGTGAGAATGCACCGCTGCTGAGGATCGATCAAGGTAATGTGGATATCGCGGCGGCGATTGCTCCGAGGCCACTGGGATTGACGGCCGCCGACGACTGGACGGTTGAACTTGAAACCAAAGGTTATCCTCAGTTGCGACACCTTTACCAAATGCTCGGGGCCACGAATTCCCTTAGCGCCGTGTTTTACACTCAGTTCAAACACAATTACAACCAAGTCAACCGCCATGCGATGTATGAATTCTTCAATCGTCATTTTGATCTCGGTTTTGAAAAGATCGAAGAGTGCGATTATGTACCGTTGACCCTCGAAGAAGCGACGGTCTGGAACAAGACTTACCCGCGGCCCAGCGGCGACCAGATCGGGGAGGTTCATGAAGTCGAACTTTTGAAGCTCGCAACGCAAGATTCCGACCGAAGACTCCGCACACTTGATCCCGGTTCGGACGATTTCCATCAAATCATTGGCGCTGGATGGGAAACGATTCTTGGTCGTCGCTTGGATGAAGTTGGCGAAGTCACCTTCGAAGTCACTGCCGAAACGAAACGATCCGGCGTCAAAGTACAGGCGGGGAAGCTGACCCATTCGGAGCAGGGTGAGCAGATACCGTTACTTCAATTGAGACCCCAATCCGAGTCGATCGAAGGAGTTGTGGTTTGGGTTGGCAACGCTGGCAAAGCGGACTTGTTCGATTCGGAACGCCTGAATCCATTGCTGGCAGAGTTCCTCGATCGTGGCAACATGGTGTTGTCAGCGGATCTATTTGGGCAAGGCGAATTCTTGAAGTACGGTTTGTCAGAGCATGCTCAGCGCATGTGGTATCAACCGTCGGATCATGAAACTGGATGGCGGCGTTTCTCGGGTTACACCTACGGCTACAATCACTCGCTCTTTGCCCAGCGGACGCATGATCTCTTGTCGATGATCCGGTACGCGCAAGGCATCGTCCCGGCCAACAAAATCACGCTCATCGGACTTGGGCGTACGGCTGGCCCTTTGGCGATGGCGGCGGCGAGTCAATCGGGTGATGTTGTCCTCGGAAAAGTCACCGTCGATGTCGAGGGATTCCGTTTTGAATCGATCCGTTCACACGACGATCCGATGTTTGTCCCAGGCGCGGTCAAGTATCTCGACATCGAGGGGCTACGTTTTGACTCGCAGCACGGTGACTGAGTTGCCAGGGAAGTGTTCTTGAATCGTGTCTTCGTGAGTCGCAGTGCCAAGTTGGTACTGGAAGCTACAGCATATCCATCGGATCAATGTCGACAACGTACTGGACGTCATCTTTATCGGGGATCGTGAAAGAATCGGTCGCCCGCCGGATCGTGTTCCCCAGAATCGCAGCTTCGGTGGCTTGCAGAAGGATATGAAAGCGATACTTTCCGCGAAGCTTTGAGATCGGCGGCGGTGCGGGCCCGAGCAGGCGGACTTCCACTCCCAATGCGAGTCGCGCCGCTTCGAGCCGACTCAGTAGCTGCTCGGCGACGGCTTCGGTGACTTCTTCGACGATACCACGGATGATGATCCGCGCGACGCTGCCGAGGGGTGGGTAGTTAAACTTTCTGCGATTGACCATCTCGTCGTTGGCGAACTGCAAGTAGTCATGCCGGGATGCTGCTTGAATCGCGGGATGCTCTGGTGAAAAGGTTTGTACGACGACACGTCCCCCGCGGTCGCCACGGCCGGTACGGCCAGCAACTTGCGTGACAAGTTGGAAGGTTCGTTCCGCGGCTCGGAAATCAGGGAAGTGCAATGCGGAGTCCGCATTGATCACGCCAACCAGTAGCACATTAGGAAAATCCAATCCTTTCGCGATCATTTGAGTGCCGAGCAAAATGTTCAGCTCGCCGCTGCGAAAGGACGAAAGCACGCGTTGATGACTTCCGGGACGACGCATCGTGTCGCTGTCCATGCGAGCGACCTTGGCATTAGGAAATCGAGCTTTCACTTCGACTTCCAATTTTTGCGTACCCAGTCCTCCGTAACGAATGCCATCGTATCGGCATGCCGGACACCATGGTGGCGTCGCGATCGTGTAGTCACAGTAGTGGCAAACGGCTTTCCCTCCGTCACGATGGTGGGTCAACGGCATGTCACAATCGGGACAAGCCACGACATGTCCACACGAGGGGCATTGGATCGTGGTTGCAAATCCACGTCGATTGAGCAGCAGGATCACTTGTCCGTTTTCGGTCAGCGTTTCCTGGACCGCTTGATGCAGTTGTCGGCTGATTGCTCCTCGCGTCCGGTCGTCGCGTACACGCAAATCGACCAATTCCACGTTTGGCATCGGACGCTGGTTGATTCGATCGTTCATGGTGATCAATTCGGCGTGACCGGTCGCGGTCGCATGCCATGATTCCATCGAAGGGGTAGCGCTACCGAGGATCAGTGGAACACCAAGAGACATCGCGCGAGCGTGAGCGACTTTGCGAGCGTGATATCGAGGCTGCGTGTCCTGTTTGAACGAGGCGTCATGTTCTTCATCGATCACGATCAAACCGAGGCGGGGCAGGGGGGCGAACACGGCGCTGCGGGGGCCAACCACCACTTGCACCTCGCCACGGCGGATTCGTTGCCACTGAAAATGGCGTTCGGCCGGCGTCATTTGGCTGTGCAAGACCGCGACGCTATCGAATCGCCGCTCAAACCGACCTCGAGTTTGTGGGGTCAAACTGATTTCGGGAACCATCACGATCGCACCGCGGCCGAACCGAACCACGTGCTCAATCGCTTTGATGTAGACCTCCGTCTTCCCACTGCCCGTCACTCCGTGCAGCAGGAGCGTCTTGCCTTTTCCGGAATCGATCGCCGCATCGATGCGTTGGAGCGCTGTGGTTTGTTCGCTGCTAAGGACGTGTGTTTGTTGTTCTTCACCGTCTCCTTGGGCCCATCGCATCGGCATGCCCGTGGTCATTTCCCGGCGAACCGCAACCTCCAAAAAACCTTTGGATTGCAGTGCGCTGATCGGTCCTCGCGTGCATTCGGCATGCACCATCAATTCCGACGCCGTCATTGGGCGGCCAGCAGCGATCAAGAATCGCAAGGCGACTTGCTGCTTTTTCGGCAGGGAGTCGATGGCTTTTTCATCCGATTTGCCCGTGCACGGCGTCAGATACGTTCGCTCGCGAGTCCCCGCGTTGGCGCGAACACTCGAAGGGATCAGTGTGTCGAAAACCTGGCCCATCGGCGTTTGGTAATAGTGGCTGATCCAAGACACGAGCCGAACGAGGTGAGCGTCGCAAAGGGGTTCCTCGTCGAGAATCTCGACGATGTCCCGCAGTTTGCCACTGCGTTGGACTTGGCCGAGATGGGTTTCGATGCACCATCCGGTCATCGGCTGGCGACGCCGGCCGAGTGGCACGCGGACCCGCATGCCTGGCTTCACCCGATCGCGGTCTTCGTCGGGGATCCGATAGTCGTACGGCCCAAATGGGGCTTCGCTGAAGACGATTTTGGCCGTCGCCACGTCATCCTGGACCGTCAATTCCCAAGGGGGCGGTTCGGTCTCGAACAATTCCGCTTGTTGAGACTTCCGGGGCTCCGGAATCGATAAGGGATCGTCATGACGATTTAGATCGTCATTCGGAAGGGGATTTTGTGGAGGATCCAAGTTGGCCATGGTCCGATTGCCGAGAATTGGCAGGCTAAGATTGAGACAGGTCGTTGTTAGCATACCGGATGATCCGCGATAGAGAGAAATGGGGGGTGTCGCTCTATTTTTTGCCGTCCCCGTGACAAGTCTGGTCAATCGCCAGAAAAAGACGTCGGACTTTTTGTGAAATCGTGCGCCCCGTGGGCGAGTGAACGGCAAAACTTTCTGTTGTTACAATGGCTAAGAAATTCGTGACTTCTACGGCGACGAGGCTAGGGACAGGCATTGATGAGAATTGGGCTGTTTGGCGGATCGTTTGATCCGGTGCATTTAGGACATTTGTGGATTGCGGAATCGGCAATCGAATCGCTCGGGCTTGATCAAGTCCGTTGGATTCCCGCGGCCTTGTCGCCCCTCAAACCTAACGGGCCCGTCGCGTCAGACCAGGATCGACTGGAAATGCTGCGGCTCGCGATTTCGGGAAGTGAGAAACACGTTATCGATGATCGTGAAGTCAGACGAGGCGATGTCAGCTATACGGTTGACACGGTTGTTCAGCTGCAATCCGAATTCCCCATCGACGATTTCTACTTGATCATTGGCAGCGATTCGCTCGCGACGATACGCCAATGGTACCAGTCCAGGAAACTACTTGAAAAAATCCTGCTGGCGGTCGTCCAACGGGGGGGCGAAGAGCAACTCGATTTTTCGGTTCTCGATCGGGTCGCAACCCCTCAGCGGATTGAGGAAATCGGTCGGCATACGATCAAGATGCCAGTGATCGAGATTTCCAGCCGCGAGATTCGAGAGCGAGTCGCCCAAGGTAGAAGCATTCGCTACCGAGTCCCTCGCAGCGTCGAGGCGTTGATCGACGCGAAGAATCTTTACGTGCCGCAGTCGTGAAGCTCGCAGTAGTGGATCGTTCGGATCGGCAATCTTTCGTCGTTTGAATCCACGACCCTCGCCTCGCAACTTGCATCTAGCCAATCAACTTCATCGCATCCGCCAACTTGGTCGTTTCGTTGACCAGCACCTCGATGCGATTGGAAATGTCGACGTCGGCGAGTGATTTGCCTTCGAAAGCATCCCCGGTTGCGTAGATAAAGCGAGGCACGATCAGGCAGCGGAAATCGAGCATCAAACTGTTGGCAAACCCCATTGCCGACATGTAACTCCCTTGACCTCCGGCGGCCAACATCAAGCTGACGATCTTTCCCGTCCAAGCTTGACCGGTTAGTTCGACCGCATTTTTGGCCGCTGCGTTGAGGTCGAAGTTGTAGACCGGCGATGCGACAAAGATGGCGTCGGCATTCTCAATCAAACTGGAAAGCCGCTGCACATTTTCGTCCGCGTAGGCTGCGGCACCGTCACACGGGGGCAGCGGTGTGACGGCTAAGTCGAACAGCGTGACTTCGCGACCGCTTGTGCGAAGTGCTTCGGCACAGGCGTGAGCCAGAATTCGGCTGCGGCTGTCGGGGTGTAAACTGGCACTGAGGACTACGAACATCAAAGCGATCCGTGGGCGTTTTTCTTTTGAAACCGTAAAGATGCTCGCAAATTAACCCGCTGTTGTCGAGCCGAACGCTGCAAAACGGCTTGGCGTTTTCCGCTACGATACGGTACAACCGTCCCATGAATTGCACACAAAACTGAGCCTTTGACGAATGCTACTCGAATTTGCGACCAAGTGGTTCACCCCCATTATCTGTTTACTGGGGGTTTTTCACCTACTTGCCTACGCGATCCTGCGGATCTCTGCTCAGCGCCATCTCCGCTCGCTGGCTCAATCGCTGGAGCGGTTCACCGATGGGATCGGCCATCGCAGTCGGCTCGATTGGCGAGGCCATTTGACCGATCAAATCGACGCCTTTGTGGAGGATGTTCGTGAGGCGGTCAAAAATCCCACCGACCGAGATGCCATTGGCCGTCGCATGTCGATTTTGGATGAACAGCGAAGCTACTTGGATTCGTACCGCTTCGAAACCGCCTGGAATGTCGCACGCTCCGGTATCGAGATCTACCCGTTATTGGGTGTCTTGGGGACAATTTTTGCATTGTGGTTAGCCATGCGGCAGCCGATCGGTGACGCGACCGCCACGGTGGGCGTGATTGTGGAACGCTTTGGACTTGCGATCGACAGCACGTTTGCGGGGTTAGCGATGGCGATCGTGCTGATCGTGGTCAACAGTTTCTGTGAAACGATGTTCGTACGGCTGCTGGAGAACCGACGGGCCGTTCGGGAGTTGGTGACCGATGTGAAGCGGGAACTGATTGCTGCGGATTGCAGAGGAGTCGATGCCACATGATGACGCAATCGGTTGCACTTTTAAAATCTCAGGCGATTCGATTTCAATTGACGTCGTTGTTGGATTTGTTGTTGATCATCGTCTTTGCCCAGTACATGGACGTTCAGCGTTCGAAACAGGTCACGCAAATTCAAACGCAACATCAGCTTGCATCGACGCGTCAGAGGCTTGAAGAGGAATATCAACATCAGGTTTCTCTGTTGAACAAGACGCACGAGGAATTGATGCAACAGAACCAATGGCTTCGTGAAGCGAAACAGCAGGCGATCGCGATGGCTGAAGCTGCGTCGCTTCGGCAACAGCGGAGTGAAGGACTGCTGAAAAACATGCTAAAACTCAATGCCGATGTCCTCGACGAAGCACTTTCGCCCGCCGAGTCGACGGAGACCCTCGACCGAGCGATCGAGACGACCGAAATGCTCCAATCCATGGACGGTACCGAGTTGTTGCGTTTTTTTGCAGGCTATGCGGAATTGCTGAAGCGAGCCGAAATTTGGACGCTGCATGTCTCGGATCGGGGCGATATTGAGCTGCAATCGAGTAGCCCGAACGCCCCAACGCAAGGTTTCCGACTTGAGGCCGCGACACAAATCGAGCGGGAACAGGAGTTCCTCGATCGGCTCCGCAGCGTTTATTCACAACTGCCCCAGCCCAAAGGGTTGGTTGTGATTCTGGTATCCTACAATCCACGGGCGACGGCCGGCAATTTTCAGCCCGTCCTTGACGGTATGCCGGCAGCAATCGAGTGGCTTGGGACGGATTCGGGTGGACAAACTCGTTTTGAGTATGCTGTGATTGGAGCGGTGACCGATAAAGAACGAGATCTTGCGGTGCAGCAAGAATCTTCGGCTGATAGCAAGCAATCAAGGTGAACCCATGGCTGACAAGAAACGACTTCGAATTCCACTCAGCTTCAAGGTCGTTCCGGCGGCCATTGTCGCTGCAATCGCGTTTGTCGTGATGAGCTTGATGGGGCTGTTGAATTTCAACGTGCCTGGCGTGGGCGAATCGAGTGAGCATACCAATCCAACGCCCATGGTATCGATGGAGCCCAGCAGCCAGTTGACGTCGCGGTCGACGACCGATGCCCCGTCACGACTTAGCAGCGAGGTGCCGTCGCAGTTGCCCCCGTTCGATGCGTATGCTCCGGTGGACGTGATCATCGACGGTGACGAGTACTGGGTCGGCGTCGAAAAAAAAGACGATCAGTGGGTTCGGCAGATGCGGACGTTGGAGCAAATTGTCCAAGCTGCGTTGAAATCCAAAGGAGATTCAGCCGGGGTGAAGGTCCGGGTCACACGGACGTTTGATGCGACGGCTCAGGCCGCGTTGGCTTTGTCCGAAGGCCTGAATGAGGCAGGGCTACTTGGGGACGAAGTCGATGAGCGGCGGACGTTGGTGGACCAGACGTTTGGCCCATAGCGTGGCGGCGATCGACATCGTGACGTTCACCATGCGCCGGCGAATTCGTCTCCGTCCATGCCCAGGCGATTTCGCAATTGGGTGAACTCATCAAAGTAGCGTTCGCTGCTGCTGTGGACATGTTCGGCTTCGGTAATGAACCGAATTTCGTCGTCGGGATAGACGTCGCCATCGATCATCACCTGTGAAAAGTCGTCGAGCGGATTGCCGTAGGCAATCAACAACTTGTGCTCGTCGAGTTGTACCTCCTGCCGCTTTCCGGGATTGATCACGGCAATGCCGGTACAACCATCGTTGAGCAGTAGATCCTCGAATTCCAACAACGTGCTCTTGAGAACAGGCGCGTCGATATGTTCGCGGTACAGATCCTCGTGATCCGAATTGCCCTGGTGGCTGGTTTCGAGGACCACGTCGACGACGGGACCGAGGGGATCGATCAGTTCGAGGAACAGATCCATCAATCGGTGCCGCGTTGCCGATGCCAAAATGACCGGCGTCGCGGAACCGTTGGTCTCATCGACGTATTCGTCATAGCGAAAGCCCTGACGAGGCACGATTTGCAAATCGTACGACGGGCGGATCGCGTCGGTGAGATCAAACACGCCGTAGGAATGGATTCCCATGTGCGTTTGTAGTTCTTCATCGGTCAAGGTTTCAAAACTGCCGCTGCTGGTTACCCGCGAGGGGTCTTCGCTGACAGCGTTTCGAAGGATGCGTTTGAGAAAACCCATAATGGTTTCCAGTCCCGTTCACTACGTGAGGCTACAGGTGCGAAAAATGACATTCACATGACAGGAATCTCGCTCGGAGATCTGTACACCCAACGCTAGGTCACGTTCGATGCCGGGTAGGGGATTCACTACGCATCCGGTGCCGTCAAGCACGAAAGACGTCCGTGCATCCGGCATCCCTTCACTAACCGTTACAGTCGGACCGAGTCGCGGTGCCGAAACCCGCTCGATACGATGAAGAAACGCTCGAGACGATTCGGTCGCGGGCGATTACAATGTCCGTTACCCCAGGGACCGGGTGAGCACAAAAAATGCTTCACAGCGTTCTCTTTCAGCGGGGCATCCTTCGAACACCTATCAAAAAGCGATATGCAATTCTTATTCCCTAAGACGGACCACCGGATCCAGAAACCGCACGCGAAGGTTTTACCGTGGTTTTTACTTGGTTGGGCATCGATGGCGTTCTGCGTCGGCTGTGATATCCCGGAACGCGCTCCGCTGGAGCGGCCTGAGCGAGCTTCCGTATCGCGAACGGGGCAAAACAACAGCACTTCGGGGATCGGGGACGAACAAACCAAGCAGCCGAAAACGACCTTCATGGGCGAATGGCAGGCTTGGGATGCCTATTATGTCGGTGACGAGCACGTCGGTTATGGGCATTTGACCGCCAAGGTAGAGGGTGATGCACCTAAGCAACGCGTGAAGTTTTCGTTTGAAGATTGTTTGTTGGTGGACCGAGGCAAGAACGGCGAATTGACACAGCGTCGGCTTCAATCCAGTAGCGAAGAACTCGATGGCACGCTCATCAGCTACGAGTGTGAGTTGACCGTGGGCCCCGTCGTGACTCGTTGCACGGGGATGGTCGAAGAGGACCATTTTTCGGTGACAAAGATGCGCGGGAACCAGCGCAGCGCAAAAAAGATGGATTGGGACCGCGACGTTCGAGGACTTGTTGCCGTGGAGGAATCGTTGCGCCGCAGCCCCATGAACGCCGAAGACGAGCGATCCTTTACGATGATTTTGCCGATGCAAGAGAAAATTGGTACCGTCCGCATGAAATGCCTCGGCAATTCGGCGGTGCGGTCGCTCGATGGAACCGACCACAGTCTGCGTGAGATTAGTGTTCAAGTTGACCATGGGGATGGGTTGCGCAAGTACTTGGTCGTCTGGACATCGGAAGAGGGTGAAGTCTTACGTGCCTACAACCCTGAGCTTGATTTGGTCACCTATCGAACGGACATGCGGACGGCGACGCGAGGGATCGCTGAGGCAGAGGAGTCGGTGGCATTGGCCTCGGTGAAAATGGTGAACGAACTTGATCGTGCGGATCAAACGCAGCGTGTCGGTTTCAAGTTGGTGCCGCTACGAGAACCGATCGATGCCAACGCGTCACTGGTCGAGCCTCAGCCGGGGCAGTACGTTCGTTCGATGGACGACGGTGCTTGGTTGGTGTTGGTCACGCGACTGGATGAGGCGCCCAAAAATGGTTTTGTCAGTGCCGAATTTCCGGTCTTGGATGTCGACACGACGCCAAACAAGATTATCGATTCACGCGAAACAATGGTTCGTCAGATTGCGCAAGCCTCCAGCGGGACGGGGCAGTATGATGAGCTCGAATTGGCCTTGGAGTTAATTGGGTCGATTAACCGCATGACACAACTGAACGTAACGCCGACCTTGTTCCCGCGCTCGTCGGATGTTGCCCGCAATGGTCAAGGTGACAGCACCGCGTATGCGGTCTTGTTGGCTGGGTTGTTACGTACCAAAGGAATCCCCGCACGGGTTGCATTCGGATATCGATATGAAGAGAAGAGCTCGCCTCGACTGGTTTACCACGCTTGGACGCTTGGCTACGTCGATGGCAAGTGGTTGCCGCTCGACGCAACCACCGGTGGCATTGCCGCCGCGGACCGGATCACGCTCGCGACCAGCAACCTGAGCGAAGCCAACATCAATCAAGCCTTGGTGCCCATTTTAGATTTCCTGGGTGCCTACGAAGTCGAAGTGGTTCCCTCTGCCGTTCGCTACTAGACACTTCAGCGCACACATGAGCAGGTTGTTCTCGGGCAAACCAGGAATGCATCCGTTTCGATCCGATTTATTTTGACTCCGTTTGATTTGCGACGTAGAGATAAGGTTGGGGGCAGCCTATTTGTAGCGCGGTCCGCATCCTTTTCTTTCAACTTTTCAAACCTTCAAGCCTCCAGTCGCACTTGACTGGACGGGGTGAACCTATGTCACGCGTCCTTTGCGACAGCCAGGTATCTGTGGATCTTGAGATGCTTTGCGAAATCTCGCAGCGGCTCGCCGATTCCTGGAAAGGAGTCGACGAGGGTTGTGAAGCGAGCGAACCCATCGAACCGAACCTGCGAGATGCACTCGAGATCAATCGTCGCCGCGCTCGCAAGTTGGTTGCAACCTTGCGCCGTCGAACGCGGCAACGCAACGAGCTTCGCAAGCAGGCGAAGCAAGTCGGTTGCAGCACGAGTGATGCGGTCGAAGTCAAGAAGGCAAAGTTGAAACAACTGCTGCATGAACTGGATTCGGTACAGCGACGGTGTTCGGAGTTGCTTCAAACCAATGAAGCGTTGGCGGCTGAGATTGCCTCGCAGCGCAAGCGGCTTGCCAGCTTTGACGAATCCGTTGCGCCGTCGGTTGCCTCGATGACTTGGGAAGAACGAAAACGGTTGATCTTGGATCAACTCGAGCGTGAAGATGCCTACGATCCACGCCAGCGAACGAAGTTGGTCGATGTGGTTGCGGAAACCGATCGAGTGGTCAAGGATCGCGATCGTGAAATCGCCGAGTTACGGGAACTGCTCCGGCAACGTCCCGGTTCGATCGAAAGTCAAGCGGTCGTCGGTGCTGCAGCGATTGCCGAACTACTCGATGCAGCACCGCTGATTCAAGAGGAACGAGAGATGTTGAGGTTGCTCAAGGACGATTGGGAAGAGAGAATCCGTCAATCGGAAATTGAATTCTCGCTCGAGCGCGCCAAACTGGCGCGGGAAAGGCACCGATTGCAGCAGGCGGGAGAAACGTGTCCCGCTTAACTTGATTCTCGCTCAGCAGGGTGAGACGAAACCATGTCGTTTTTTGTTTCCCTTTCTTCGCTGGACGCTATTCTTCCGCCTGGGTTCCAACGTTGACAGGGTTCCCTTTCTGGATCTTTCTGTTTGCCCCCCATTGGAACTGCCTGTAAGCTGGCGAAGTGCCTTTTCTTCTCCAATGGTGGGTTCCCATGAGTAATTCTCCCAGAATCAACGCCGCGATCGCAACGCTCGCGCGCTCGATTGCACAGGAATACGCCGCTGCAAAATCGTCGGCGCCAGAGGATGCGAATTCGGCGATCGAGTTGTTGTCCCAGATCGAGCAGCAGTTCAAGTCGACGCTGCGGGCCGAAATGGGACGGTTGGACACCGCTTTGGAATCGGCCTCAGCAGCGGGGAGTCGCTCGCAGTGGGCAAGCGAAGTCTTACAAGAGGCCACGAAGGAGACGCTTGATTTTGCCTCCGATGCAGTGGATGGTGAGGCCGCTACGGCAGAGTGGACCCCGGTCGGCCAGTCCGACCGGTCGAGTCGAACGCCGCCGGCGGATGCGGTACTGCCGCCAGAATACGAAGAGCTTGGCGTGCTCGGCAAAGGAGGTATGGGGATTGTCTACAAGGCGCGTCACCGACCGTTGAATCGTTTGGTCGCGATCAAGATGATTTTGGTGGGAGCCCACGCATCAAAGTCGCAACAGAAACGATTTGAACAAGAAGCTCAAGCGGTCGCCAAGCTTTCACATCCGAATATCGTTTCGGTGTTTGAGGTGAGCCGGTTCAATGGGTTACCCTTCCTGTCATTGGAGTTTGTCCGTGGCACGACGATGTCTCGGCGACTGCGTGATGCGTCGCTCACCAGCCAACAGGCGTCGGAGTGGATGGTCCAGATTTGCCATGCAGTTCATTACTCGCATGAACAGGGAATTCTGCATCGGGATCTGAAACCGCAGAACATTCTGATCACCGATGACGGGGTGCCAAAGATCACCGATTTCGGACTTGCCAAACGGCTGGCCGAAGCAGGGGAGGGGGATATCGAAGATCAAACGAAGACGGGAGAAATCGTCGGAACGCCGGGATTCATGGCTCCCGAACAGGCACGCGGTGACAAATCGATTGGTGCACAAGCGGACGTCTACGCGCTCGGCGCGATTCTCTACTCGGCCCTAACGGGTCGGGCTCCGTTCATTGGACCGACGCCCTACGAAACGATCCGCCAAGTGATCGCCGAAGAGCCGTTGGCGCCCTCGAAGTTACAGCCGCACATGAGTCGTGATTTGGAAACGATCTGCTTGAAGTGTCTCGAGAAGGATCCTGAGAAACGATATCGAACGGCGGGACAGTTGGCAAATGAGATCCAATGTGTCCTCGATGGAAAACCGATCCAAGCGCGTCCGATCACACTGCCGGAGCGTTGTTGGAAGTGGTGTCGCCGCAATCCAAAAGTCGCCACGCTGAGTGGCATCGCTGCTGGGCTGCTGCTCTGTTTGCTGCTGGGTGGCGTCGGTTCGGCGGTGCTGATTCATCAGCAGCAAGTCGCGGAAAAGCATGCCAAGGAAGAAGCGATCGCCAATGCGGAATTGGCGGAAGATCAAGCCTTGGTGGCGCGCGATACGACACGAGCGGTCTTGTACCAGACGAGAGACTTCTTTGACAATCGTCCCGAGCTCAATCCACTTCGCGAACAAGTGCTCGATAAGATCCTGGCCGAGATCGAAAAAGTGCATCAGCGGCACGAAAACAGCACCACCAACGAGACCTTTCGTGCATCTGCGATCGCGCAACTTGGACAAATCTATCTCGAGGTTGGCAAGGCAGAGCAGGCACTTGAAAAATTGCTGGACGCAGAAAGTCGATTGAACCAACTTCGCGGCAGCGGGAACCTGAATCGTCCTGACGTCAGCGCGATGCGGTTGACGTTTTGGATCGGTGATGCTCATCGAGCACTCGATCATTACGACGATGCCGAGAAGTGCTATTTAAAAAACATCACACAGCGTGAGGCTCACTTTGAAAAATATGACCAATTTGATGATTTGGTCGTCGAGCAAAGCATGGCGGAAGTCTACGGCCGTCTCGCACGTTTGTATTTGGAACAAGGGAATTCGGACAAGGCGGAACCGTTTGTCAAACGCAGCGTCGATGCGCGGCGGCAGGGGTTTGAAAGGATGCCCAATCGATCCGAGGCAATGGGTGAGTATGCTGGATCGCTGGGGACTCTGAGTGAGTTGTACGAGCGTCAAGGGAGGATTGCCGAAATGATTCAAACGGAAACCGAATCGCTTGAGCTTTTCAAAAAGCTGGCTTCGCAAAACCGTCATCCGGCGACGACCTACAACTTGGTGCTCAAGCAACGGCAATTGGCCGAACGATCCATGATTGCCGACTTGTATCCCGATGCCGAACCGCTACTCCGCGATGCAATGGCATCACTTGAATCATTGAAAGCAAGCGGATCGAAGATAGGACGAATCGATGATCAAATCGCAGCTTGCCTCTATTTGAAAGGGGTATTCGAAGACTCGGAGGGACGTGATTCAAGCGAAACGTACGACCGGGCGGCAAGTGTACTGCGGTCACTGATTGAGGAATCGAGAACCGTTGATCGGCAAGGTTGCTTGTTGAAAGTGCTTTCGCGAAGTGGGCAAGTCGACCAGGCAATGGAGATCGCCAATCAATTTGCAAAACAGGAAACTTCGTTGATGCATTCCGGATACGCGGCGGTCGGGCTTGGGTTGATTTCGGAACACTTGCAAGGAAAGGAAAAAATCGATGCGGAAAACCGAGCAGTGGCCCTCACGCAGCGACTGATCCGACTCGGTTGGACCGACATCGATGCCTTGCGAACCACCGATTTGGACTTCGAACCGCTTCGCAAGATCCCCGAGTTCAACGACATGCTAGATCAAGCGGATGCTGCCCCAGCGGATTTGGCGGTGGACCTGCCCTAGCAGATCCTCCCGCTCCGAGTGGAGTCGATTTTTGATTGGGTTTTTAGATACTTGGCCACGGCGGCCAGCAGTGGATCGATCGTTTTGTCTTGAATGCGGTGAGGTGGATCCCAGCGGAACCATTTTGACGACTCGTGCTCGGTGAGCTTTAGCTTTGGCTTGTCTTGAAGGTAACCGAGGAAATACTTCACTGTTTTCATGAACACTTCGTCGCCAGTTCGTTTGTAAGTCACGGGATAACAGATCTCGAAGGCAAAGTCGCTATCGAGCGAAATTGCCGCGGCCTCGATCCCGGTTTCTTCGGCTGTTTCTCTCAGCGCCGTTTCCCGATACGATTCCCCCGGTTCACAGTGTCCCTTGGGAAGATCCCAGCGTCTGGCATGACGCATCAGCAAGAACTCAGTTTGGGGTTCGCGGAGAAATAGCAGTAAGCCAGCGGCTTGGACGGTTCGGTCAGGTTCGATGTGCATGCCGTTCTCGGAGGCGGTCTCGAGCTGCGTTTTGGGCACACGGATTGTGCAGCGGCCCATATTTTGATTAGTTATCGATTATGAAAATCTACACACGCACAGGCGATTGCGGCAGTACCGGCTTGTTTGGGGGTCCGCGCGTTTCCAAGGATGATGACCGAATTGAAGCTTACGGAACGGTCGATGAGTTGAATGCATGCATCGGCACGGCTCGTTCCACGGTCGTTTCCGAGCAGGTCGATGGTCAATTGCAGCAGATCCAAAACGAGTTGTTTTCGATCGGTGCCGAATTGGCGACGCCGGAGCCGGACCAGCATGAGATGCGGATCATCAATGCGACGCACATCGCCCGGTTGGAGCAGTGGATTGACGAGCATGAGGCAACGCTTTCGCCGCTCAAGAACTTTATCTTGCCGGCTGGGACGAGTGCAGCGACCCAACTGCACCTTTGCCGAGCGGTTTGTCGTCGAGCGGAACGCCGAGTGGTGACCTTGGTCCGGCGACACGAGGTGAGTGTGACGGAGGAACTGATCGTCTACCTCAACCGGCTCAGCGACCTTTTGTTCGTGCTTTCGCGAGTCGCGAATCGAGATGCCCAGGTAGCAGAAGTTCACTGGGAAAGGCCGAGCACGTAGGGCGGCTTCGCTGCGCGGGACGAGCCGCCATCGGCGGACAAAAACGTCGCAGGTTTTCATGGTGCGTTTGCAAGAATTTTCCCAATCGCGGATGTAGGGGCGTCGAAATCACCAAACCGGCAGTTTGGGGCGAATCCGAACGTTCTCGAGCCTGACCGCTGGTGGGGTTGCATAGCGGGTGTACAATGTCTCGAGGATTTTGGACTCGGTTGATGGGTTCAGGATCACGCGTGGGTTGAGGGCGTTTTCGGGTGGCACGTGAATTCTGAAAAGGCTCTCACCGATCGAGTTTACCGAATCGAGTTCGTCAGACGAGAAAATTGAGGTATCGTTGTGAAGAAAGTTGAAGCCATTGTCCGTCACTTTAAACTGGAAGACGTGAAAAACGCGTTGACGGATCACGGAATTCATGGCATGACCGTCAGTGAAGTCCGCGGGTTCGGCCGACAGAAAGGGCATACGGAAATCTATCGTGGGACCGAATACGCGATCGATTTTGTGCCCAAGGTCAAGATCGAAGTGATTTGTGCCGACGAGAATTTGAAGATGGTGATCGATACCATTGTGCAGACGGCCCAAACTGGCCAGATCGGCGATGGGAAAATTTTCGTAACCAATCTTGAGGATTCGATCCGAATTCGCACTGGCGAACGCGGCGAAGAAGCCATCTAGACCGCTCGTTCTGCATGACTGCTAGCACCCTCCGTCCCGTCGTCCTTCGATGTCGCCAACGTCTTCGCGAGGGGCGTGCAAAGGCTCAATTGCAACATGATTCGGGTTCGCAGGGAATTCTGGTCTCCGCGCGATTAGCCGATTTGTACGACGACATCGTGCTTGATGTTTGGAATGGTGCAATCGAATCCTTCCAAAACGACCCCCTCCTCGGCGGTCTGGCGCTGGTTGCTCATGGTGGATTCGGACGGCGAGATTTGGCGCCCTATTCGGATGCCGACATGATGCTGTTGACCACTCGCGAATCCGAACCTTTAGCCACGCAAGCAGCAGCGAATCTGACGCGTGATCTCGTCGACGCGGGGATCCAAGTTGGCTTTTCGATCCGTTTGGCTAACGAAGCGTGCTCGTTAGCGTGGCTGGATCCGGTTATCTATTCCTCGTTGACCGAATCGCGTTTGCTTTCGGGTAGCTTGCAGCTTTACAGCAAGTACTTTCATATGCTTCGCCACGGAGCGATGCGACGACAAAAACGGATTGTTGCGGATGTGATTGCCGCGCGTCGAGAAGAACGCAAAAAGTGGGGCGAGACCAATTATCTGTTGCGTCCGAACGTCAAACGGTCACGCGGTGGGCTCCGTGACATCCAATTGATCCGTTGGATTGGTTTCGCACTTTACGGCGAGACCGATCTGGAACGTTTGGTCAAGCTTGGAGGATTGCCGGAAGAGGATTATCGCGTGCTGCGTCGCGCCACGGAGTTCATGCTGCGGCTTCGCAATGAGATCCATTTTCGCGAAAAGAAAAGCCAGGATGTGTTGGATCGTCCGATGCAATTGGAGATTGCCAAAGCGTGGGGCTATCCTGGCGAAGAAGGCAAGTTGCCGGTCGAGCAGTTCATGCAAGACTATTTTGACAACACGCGGAATGTTCGTTATGCATCCGGCTTCTTCGCCGATGATGCTCGAACGCAGCCCTTTTTGCATCAGTTGGTCGAACGATCGCTGTCGCGAAAGGTCTCCGAAAACATCCGCATGGGACCCAAGCACATTTGGGTGCCGGACCGAGCACTCAAGACGTTTGCGTCGAGTCTTCCGGATGTGTTGCGATTGATGTTTTTGGCGAACCAGAATCGTCGTCGTATTTCGCATCGGACGTGGCAAGCGATTCGGTTGGCGATGCAAGAACGCCCGCCGACGCTGCCGGATGCCGATTCGATTGGCGCATTTTTGTCGCTGTTAAGCCATCCCGGTCGTCTGGCAGAACTGCTGCGGCGATTGCATGAGTTGCGAATCATTGAGCAGTTCATCCCCGCATTTAAACGCACACGCGGATTGCTGCAATTCAACGCGTATCACAAATACACTGTGGACGTGCATTGCATCCGCGCCGTGGAAGCGGCCACGTTATTGGTCGACGGTTCGTCGCCGATGGGACGCCGCTATCGACGGCTCAAAGACAAAGGGCTCCTCCATTTGGCGTTGCTGATTCACGATGTTGGCAAAGGCTACGATGAAGAGCATTGTGCCGTTGGGGCTCGAATTGCGTTGGAGACAGCCGAGCGTTTAGGGTTGGATGCGGCTTCAACCGAGACGCTGCACTGGTTGGTGCTAAAGCACTTGATCGTGAATGTGGTTGCCTTTCGACACGATCTCAGCGATCCGCAGATCGTGCTGTCATTCGCGGCGGAGGTGGGGTCGATCCGGCGGCTCGAGTTATTGATCGTTCACGCCGTAGCGGATCTACAAGCCGTCGGTCCGGATGTGTTGACCGATTGGAAGTTGAGTTTGATTGAGGATCTCTACAAAAGGACGCGGCGATACTTCGATACCGGTCATTTGCCCGGTAGCGAAGACGATCCCGAGATTGAAAAGATCCATGAGCGGGTTTCGGCTCGCTTGGAAGCCAAGGCTGCTCGGAGATCGTGTTTCGAACTGCTTGAGAACCTTCCCTTGTCACTGCTCACTCGCAGTGAACCGGATCAGTTGGTCGATCAATTGCAAGAAGTTGCCAAAGAGTTGGACGCGGATTCTGGGGCAATTTGTCTCTCTCAGTACGATCCGGTCCTGTCGGCGATGCGGTACACCGTTGTCCGCCGCGAGCCGAAACAGTCGATCGGAACCTTCGCGCGTGCGACGGGAGCGTTCACCACCGCGGGGTTGTCGATTCTTCGGGCTCAGATCGAAACGGTCGGGGATGAGGTCGCTTGGGACGACTTTTGGATCAGTGATCCCGACTATCCCGAGTGCCCTCCGCGAAGTCGCACCGACGAGATCTGCGGGCGAGTACGTCAATTGTTGGATTCACCTGACAAACCGCTACCGCCACAGCGTCGGACGTGGTCCTCGAAGCATCTGGAAGGGTCGCAGGTCAATGTGTTACCGACCAAGGTAACGTTTGACAATGATACCGTGGAGCGGTTCACGATCGTTTCCTATTTTGCGTATGACGAAGTCGGTTTGCTCTATCGTGTCGCTTCGACATTCGTGCAGCAGAATGTGGTGTTGCATTTCGCGAAAATTGATACGCATCTTGATCAAGTCGCTGACGTCTTTTACGTCTCCGATCGTGATGGCAACAAGATCATGGACTCCGACTGGCAAGCCAGCATCGAAGCGGCCCTGCTCGATGCGATGAAGTAGGGGTTAGGTAAACCAAAGCGGTGGCGAAGACTTGGTCGCTCGCAACCATTGTTGCAGCGTCCTGACTACATTTTTCCACGGAATTGCGCCGCTAGATTTGTAAATGTCTTGACGCGCGGGAATGCTTAAGTAACCAGCGGATTCGTTCAGCACGATGCGGTCACGATTTCCTCCATTTGTTTACCAATGCATCGTCAACGATCGAGTTTGGCTGCTCTGCTTAAGTCAACCATCCTCTCCACATGGAAGTACGTTCTATGCATAAACTACTGTCAATCGCTTTCTTTAGCCTCGCTGCACTGGTGGTTTCCAGCGCATTGGCCGATGGCGACTTGGACTCACTGCTCCAAGAGATCACCTACGATGAGCCACAATTGATGGCTGACGTCCAACCGGTCCCCGACCAAGCATCTCAATTGGTTTCCGAATCCTCCACGTTTGACCGAGGGGAACCCGCTTGGAACACTCCGCCCGATGATTCTCAAGATCGGTTCACCCGAGTCGATGAACTTCAAAACCCTAATCGATCGGCCCCGCAGCCGATTTCGGATCCACCGGCTCAGCAGTTTGTCAATGCACCGGCCAACGTACCAGGTTACGCGCCGAATCCCCCCATCCCCAATGGACAAGCCTATGGAAATCGGAACCCAGTTGCGGCGATGCCCGTACCGCAAGCGTATGGCGCGGGGTGCGGATGTGGAGCTTGCCAATCCGCTCGCGCGTGCGACGGTCCATCCTGTGGGTGCGGTTCGTGTGCTCAAAGAGGGTGCGGGCATCCGCAAGAAGAGTATGTAATGATCCCGCACCGGACGCCAAACTTGCCCTCTTCGTCGATCTTGCAGTATTTCCGAAGCGACGCCTGTTACACGGGGCTTTGGGATGGCTACGCCCAAGAACGTGCGAAGCAGTGTGCAAAGCACCACAAACACATCCACGGGATGTGCGATTGTGCGGCGCGCTCGGCAGCCCATAAACCGCTCGATTGTTCGCTGCTGAGGGCGTCGCCGGGAAGTGCGCCGTGTGCATGTAGGGATCCCGGCTGTGACAGTTGTCGCTATTAGCAACTCGTCGGAGTCCACCTGACGGTGTGTGAGAACTGCCTAATCGTTAAAGTCTAGCGTGCGCCGCAGAGGTTGGAGTCATCCATCACTGCGGCGTTTCGTTTTTCAGTCAAAAAAAGGGAATCGATCGCGAAAGTGTTGTAGAGAATCGATCGACCTTGCCGATGTTATTAGCACCATGGATTGGGAGGGTGGAACGATCGGTGTCATCGTTCCAGCATTGATGGGCCATGTTGAGGCAGGGAGGGCTTCAACATGGCCCTTCTTTATTGTGGGTTCGGTCGCAGAGCACGCATCCAATGTGATGTCGAGACAAAGCTTGGAAATGCCAATGATCGAGTGGTGGGACAATTGATCGATTTGGCAAACGCGGCGATTTCGCGGCGTTTGATGGTGGAACTCGAAGAGGCGGGTGAACTTCGTTGGACGAACGATCTAACGCTGACCCTGGACTCGCTGCGGATCTATTGGACGTGCCCGCCGAAATCATTGCGTTGATCTATTCTTACCGCTGGACGATTGAAATTTTCTGGCTCATCCGGCGGAAGCGTGCGCAGGAGGTTTTCGAGGCATCTCTCCGGTGTCCCATCATTGCTGGCAGGAGCTATTTTCACTGGTTATCGTGCAGTTGCCGGGAGAAACGGAGTGGAGCTCTGCAGAGGTGCAACTTGACAAGGGATATCCCGGTCGACGGTGCGCCAAGGGTGCTACCGGTCCCCGGCGGACGACCGACCGTCGGGGACTCTTTTCTAAGAGAGCATTGGACACCGGAGCCATACCTCCAAAAAACCTCGAGTCTGGGTTCCGCGCGCTTCCGTCGGATGAGCCAATTTTCTTTCGCTTCTACAAGCAGCTGATGGGCGGGGCGCACTTGATCAGCCACAGCGACAACGGGATTGAGATTCAGGTCTACTGCTCGATGATCGCTTGCCGGGGGAAAAAGGGGACGGGGGTCTTTATGTGAAACGTACCTTTTCCTCTTTGAAATTGCCCCCGTCCCCTTTCCTCTTGCGTGTTCGAATCGGGAACGCACTGGTTGCTACGGTCCTGTCTCGCACCTCGGCCCGACGCCACTCAAATCGATCGGCTGAAATCCTAACTCGAATGCGGGTGAGGCGGCCGACAGCGTGAAATCCCCCGAGGCAGGGTCTGCGAAAAGAGGATCGGCGTATCTCGAGTGCTTGTCTTTGCCTCGTGCTTGCCACTCTTTCCAAGTATCGCCGGCAAAACGGACCTCCTCAACTCGCATATTGGGGTTGAAATACAGATTCCAATCGAATTCAAAGGTGCTGGTGACTTCTCGCGTCCCCGACTCCTGCTTGGGATGGAAGTGGAAGGTGTAGGGAGCATCCTTCCAATTCTTGGTTAGCAGTTCGCCATCACGCCAATAAACAAGGTTGTTTTCAAAGAAAACGCTCTTGTGAGGTTCACTCTTGCCACGGCTGATTTGTTCGAGCATTCCGTACGCAAAGATATTGTTACGCACCGTCACTTCTTTCGCATAGTGAATGTTAAACGGCGCGAATTTGGTATGGTGGACGACGTTGTTTTCGACTAACAGATGGGTCGAGCCTTCGTCGTGATAGATCCCCCATCCGCCATAGTGGTTGGCCGTGACATCGTGAATGTGGTTGTTGCGGATCACCGTGCCCGGCGAGACGCCCAAGGTATAAATGCCGCCCATGTCGGATAGCACGCCGCCGATGTCATGGATATGGTTGTACTCAATCTGATTATTCTGGCTGATGCTTCGCTGGTAGCCCCAAACCCAGCCGACGGAGATGCCGGTGTAGCCGCCGTGGTGAATGTCGTTGTGGGCCACCCGGTTGCTTTCGGTGTTGGCAAGCAGCATGCCGACGGCCGACGGATAGTCGACTCCGTAGTGGTGAAGATGATTGTCGGTGATTTGATTGTGGCTACTGCGATGCCAGGGCGGATCCTTCTCCGTCCCACCGTCGATGCGAATGCCACCCGCTGCGACGTTTGCGATCTCGTTACCAAGGAACTGGTTTGCGGAACAACCTGCGGTCACATCGATGGCCCAGGTTCCCAGGCCGCTAAAAAGGCAATTCTGAAACCGACAATGCTTGGCAGCATGCAAGGCCACTGCCGCTGGAACGCTGGCGGAGCCTTGACGATCGTTCGAGTTGCCACGCGGTAGTTCGAATTGCGTGTGAGTGAAGGCTAACCCCTCAAATTGCAGATGCTCGACAAATTCATGCTTTGCAAGATCACCGTGGATTTCAATGAGCGACGGCGCAACTGGGACCACGGCTAGCACGTTCGTCATGTCTTCGCCGGGCAGCGGGAAATAGAACAGTTGGCCCGTTTCACGGTTCAAATACCATTCGCCGGGGCTGTCCAAACCTTCGAAAACGTTTTCAACGATGTACCTGGCGCCGTCTTCGGTAAAGTCATCGGTGAAAACCTTGCCTGCTTTATGGGCAAATGTGACGAGGTTCTTTTGCTCGTCGACTTCTTGGATGGGCAAGTGCGAATCGGTCCAGAAGTGGTAGACGATTGTTTCAACGTCGCAGAGGTTCGTCCAATCCGAGCGGATGTCACCCGGCTTGAATTCGAAACTCTTGCAATCCGTGTGATAATTGGTTGTCTTGGGTGTACCCTCCGGACATGCGGCCACTCGCAAGTAACCTGCGTTCGGAATTCTTGCCCGCGTCCGTTGTTCGCCGTTGATGTAGAGTTGGTGAAAACTCCGCTTGCGGTTCGCAAATTCCGGTAGCGTGACGACCCACAAATTCGGATCATGTCTTTGCCAGCCAGAGACCTTGCGTCCTCCATCGATCACCGGTTGTTGCCCATCGACGGCCTTGAAGAGCACTGGAAATTCCTCGCTGCCCGAGTCTCGAGGACCAAACGAGATCGGTTCTTCAAGTGTGTAAGTACCGCCGGCAATCCAAACGGTCACGGGGGCTTGCAAGGGACGCGACGCTTTCAAGACGCGGACCGCATCGCGAGCTTGCACGATGGTCGCAAAGGGTTTGTTGGCAGTACCGGGATGATTGGCGTTGCCATTTGGAGCCACAAAGAACTCAGCAGCGAGCGTGGCACTTGCAAAGAAGGCTAGGGCGATTGCACTGGCGAGTCGAAGGTGGGTTTTCATAGTCGAAGGTGGGAAGGGAGGTTTTGCTTGGAACCGGAGAAACCGTCGGCGTCGACGGCCAGGGGGGGAATCCGATGTCCTGTCTCGTCGTTTAAGGTAGATGCAACAGCACGACCAGGTCATTCGCTTCAGGAATGCTGCTGCGAAGGTCAGCGGACATTTCAGGGAGATCACGTTGGCCATCACCATCAAAATCGCCGGCGCGGTAGGCTGCGGCGTCCAACGTCGCGCCGATCACCCCGTCGGACTCGACGGCTGAAAAGGCCAGTGAGAAATCGGTCTGCGTCCTCCAATTCCAGACGATCGTATTTCGCCAAGGCCGGACGGGCAGGGCAGGGGAGAAGTCGATGCCGGACGGTGAAACCTCCGTGACGGTGCGGATTCTACCGTCACCGTTGATCTCAATCTGGTCGCCAACCCGAAAGGATTGTTGGACGTCGACACCGCGCAAGGCAAGTCGATCATCACGGCACTGATCCAGATCGGTTGCGATACCTTGAAGATGAGGCAGATTCCCCGGGATCGGTTGCTCTCGCTCGGCGTCATTCAAAAACAGGTTGTCTTGACCTTCAAAGTCGCTTTCGCTGTTTAGCACGTTGTTGAGAAACAGGTTTTGCGAGATAACGTAATTTTTGCCATCCATCCCGATGCTGCCCCAGCCACCGAAGCCAAAGGTGTTGTGGGTGACGGTCCAATCATTGGAACTGTGGTGGCCGAAAATGACCAACCGAGCGCTGGTTCCGAAAAAAACATTGTTGGTAAGTTCGCCGCCGTAGGTCTGTTCGGTCATTAATCCTTGGCCAGACAACAGGATCAAGTTGTCGTGAAACTGGATGCCATGCACGCCACGATACGTTTGGAAATTGTCAGGGTGTCCGTGCAGCAAATGATGATGGACATAGTTCTGTCGTAGGGTCACATCATGAGTTTCCGGTTCCGCATCCTTCCCCGAGATGTCGCCGGCAACAATGATTCCATCGACGTAGTTGGCGAGCACTTCGTTTTGTTCAACCATGCCTCGCTGGGTCGACACGATCGAGATACCGGTATGATTGGCAAATGCGATCGAGTGGGCGACGCGGATGTCTTGGCAATTGCGAACCGAGACGCCGCTGTTTGCGTGGTTATGAACGATACATCGGTCGACGGTCAGTCGTTGGACCTTGCCCGCACTTAAACCGCTCGATCCGCTACCAGCAAACTCGATGCCTTCGACTCGGAAATCGGATTGTGGGTCCTTCCAATGCCCGAGCGTCAACAACGGTCGCGGTTGCTTAACGGTTTGCGTCCGCAGTAAGTCATCGGCGTCGCCGGGCATGAAGTAGAGCTTCCATTTGTCACCTTCACTTTCACACGCCCATTCGCCCGCGCGATCGATCAGCAGGTGGTGATTACAGAGGGTCAATCGATCATTCGCACCGAGTCCTCGCAGTTCTTTTGCATTCATGGCCAGTCGCCCGCGAGTCGAATCGATCGAATCGACGGGGATGATCTTGAAGACATTGCCACGCCCGAAAAAGACAAACGCGGCAACATTGGCTGGCGTACTGACGATTTCCGCAGCAGCTGGAAGGGAGTTCAGCTGGTCGCCAACATCGACGATTCCGCCGGGGACATCGCTCGAGACAATGGGCACCCAAGCATCGGCCTTATCCAGCGACGAGGCAATTCGCTGCGGCCGGTAGCCGACGTACAAGTTCGTTACCTTGTCGGGCACCGTCGTCGCATAGACCCCTTCGCGGAACGGTTGCCACTGGCCAATCTTGCTGAATCCGCTGACGATCACGCGGCTACCGGTGGCTGCTCGGATCGTCGAGGGCTGGTCTTGTGAACCCCCTTTGGAAAGTCGCAATGATTCATGATAGACGCCGTTGCCAACCGTAACGATGTCACCCCCCTGCATTGCATCGATCGCCTCACCAATCTTCTTGAACGGGCGTGCTGTCGAGCCGTCACCTGAGGTCTCGATCGAACCCTCGACGAACCACTCCGCCGCACGGGCGGACGTAGGCAGGGAAAGGGCAACGAGCAACGCGAGTCCAGAGCGAATGAACATGGCGGAGAGCTTCGGCGAGAGGAACGGTAGGTAGGAACCAACAACGCAAGCGACGCCGCTGCGGATTCTGGTCAATGGGCGGGGATCACCATTATACGACGACCACCCCGTCTCCACAAACCGGTGCGCTGCATCACTCGGGATGGATCCGATACAGCCCGGCCCCGTGAGCTTCGATCGTCGCGTACAGTGCATTGACCAAAGGCATTTCCTGACCGTTCCACAAGTCGCGCATCGTCGCGTTGTCTTTGACCTTGATGTCGGCCAACCTCATACCTACGGTTGATTCCCCGTGGTCGCGAGTGTTGAAAAGTGCGATGTACTTGTCGTTTGAATCGGGCACGTCGGCGACCCAGACGACTTGGCCGGACGAGCGATACAGCTGTCGATTGTTCGTGCTGTGTTGATTAACCGCCAGGACGTCGCGATTGGTTAAGAGCTTCAATTCAGACGGCCGCATCCGCATCAGGTCACCGCCATACATCAAGGGTGATCTGGCGATGCACCATAGAGTCATCAAGGTCCGTTGTTCTGCGGCGGTCAACCGCGAGACCCGTTCCAAGCCATCTTGGGGGCCACGCCGGTTCAGGACTCCGAACGGGATCATGTCTGCATCGGGCCAATGCCCGGCTCCAATGAAGTTTTCCCAAGTGTGGAGTTTTTCGAACTGGGCTTCCAGCGATTCCCAGTTGTCCCAGAAATCGGAGGAGATCCGCCACAGGTTCGCATTGGCTTTGACATGCTCGGCCATTTCCGTGGGTGTTTCGTTGCCAGGTGAGAGGCTGAGCACGATCTGTCGCCCACAACGATCGATTGCTTTGCGGTAGCCTTCGATTTCCTTGTCACAATAAGGACTGGCGATGTCATCGACCTTGATATAGTCGACGCCCCAACTCGCATACAGTTCCAATAGCGAATCGTAGTAGGCTTGGGCACCCGGTTGATCCATATCGAGTCCGTACATCGTGTTGAGCCATGAACACGTTGATTGGTCCGTGACCTGGTCGGCCGTGTACTGTGTTCCCTTGATCGGCATCTTCCGCGCCACCGCTTCGCGTGGGATGCCACGCATGACGTGAATGCCGAATTTCAGCCCGAGCGAATGAATATGGTCTCCTAAAGCCTTGAAACCGGTGTCGCCCGTTGCCGACGGAAACCGATCGACCGCCGGAAGCAACCGACCGTACGTATCCATCGGCAGCGAAGGTTTGAAGTCTTCGGTTTGTGGCGGATTGTTCAGGGCGGCAACGTGGGGATAGAACCAGCAGTAATCGACAACGACATACTGCCAGCCAAAATCCTTCAGATGTGCCGCCATGATCTCGGCATTCCCGCGAATTTCGTCTTCGTTCACCGCAGCGCCGAAACAATCGAAACTGTTCCATCCCATCGGAGGCGTTTGGGCCCAGTCGAGATGATCCTGAGCCGGTGCGGAAACGGTGCCGTGGAGTGTGATGGCTGCCACAAAACAGGCCATGCAAAGCGAGTTGAACTTCATGGAAAGGATCTTGTGTTCCGAATGGATGGTGAGTTGGCTCAGCCGCTTCGCACGAAAGGGGGCCGGATGGCGGTCCATTGTTGCGGACACGTGGATCCTTGGCAACGAAAAACCGCCCGAATAGTGGTTTTGTTGGTTTCGCGGTAGACTGATCGCTCGACCCCATTCCCGATCGGTTTCCTTCCATGAGTTCGAACTTGAACGACGAGTCCTACGATCTGATTGCCGCGTGTGCCTTTGGGCTCGAGGCGATCGTGCGCCGCGAACTTGAATCGCTTGGAATCGATGCGTCGATTGGCGAAGCGGGCCGAGTCCATTTTCGTGGTGGCCGAGCAGCGATCCTTGAAGCCAATTTGTGGTTGCGGACAGCGGATCGAATCTTGATTCGCATTGCCGAGTTTCCGGCAGCTGATTTCGATGCCTTGTTTGACACGACGCGCGCAATCGAGTGGGGTAAATGGATTGCCGTCGATGCCAGTTTTCCGGTCACGGGTCGGTCGGTGAAGTCGGCGCTGACCAGCGTTCCGGCATGCCAGCGAACCGTTAAACGGGCGATCGTCGATGCGCTGCGTCGTGATCACGCCACCGAGACACTTCCGGAAACGGGCTGCGAGTACAAAGTGGATATCGCGCTGTTGAAGGACGTCGCGACGATCACGATCGATACGACAGGACGAAGTTTGCATCGGCGCGGCTACCGGACCCATGTCTCCAAAGCACCACTGAAAGAAACACTGGCTGCGGCGATGGTGTTGCTGAGTTACTGGAAAGCGGGTCGCCCGATGATCGATCCGTTCTGTGGCAGCGGGACGATCCCTATCGAAGCGGCACGGATCGGACGCAACATCGCGCCGGGGTTGACGCGAGAGTTTGCCTGCGAGGCGTGGCAAGATTATCCCGCGGAGCTTTGGCAAGACGCTCGGGCAACTGCCCAGGCAGCGATCTTGCCGCCACTCGAAGAGCGGATCATCGGTAGCGATCTTGACGGTCGGGTTTTGCGTGCCGCTCGAGAGAATGCAGAGCGGGCCGCAGTCGCCGACGACATTCACTTTCACGCTCAGCCCTTGAGCGAATTGACCAGCAAACGACGATTCGGTTGCTTGATCACCAACCCTCCTTACGGCTTGCGAATTGGCAACGAAAGCTATCGCGAACAACGCGAACTCGATGCGCTGTACGAATCGATTCCGCATGTCCTGCGCAAGTTGCCGACTTGGTCACACTATTTGTTGACCGCTTATCCACGGTTTGAACGCGTCGTTGGGCGGTCGGCCGATCGACGCCGTAAATTGTATAACGGCCGGATCGAGTGCACCTATTATCAATTCCACGGCCCAAAGCCGGTGATCAATCCGCTGGCGACCAATCAGCCGGCGATCGACGAGCCGGTGAACGACGAGCCGGTGAACGACGAGCCGGTGAACGACGAGCCGGTGAACGACGAGCCGGTCAACGACGCGCCGGTGAACGACGAACTGGTGGCCGGTGAGTTGGAGGCCGATGCAAACGGGCTGCGAGAGGCGCGTGAGCCGGAAACCGGACTGGAAACCGGGGCACCGACAAAACCATCAACTGCGGACGGGGTGAAGCCGAAGCCCTACGTTCACGCATCCGGAACACCGGCCTTTGGGCATTTGTCGGACAAGGGGCTTGAGCAAGCGGAACTGTTCGCCACCCGGCTTCGTAAGCGAGCCAAACATCTGCGCCGCTGGCCCACGCGGCGCGGGATCACCTGTTTTCGTTTGTATGAGCGTGACATTCCCGAGATCCCGCTGATCGTTGATCGTTACGAGGACTACTTGCATCTGACGGAATACGAGCGACCTCACGATCGCGACCCGGCCCAACACGCCAACTGGCTCGATCTGATGGCCGAAACCGCTGGCAAGACGCTCGAAGTGCCCAAACAAAATGTGTTTTTCAAACGTCGCGGTCGTCAACGCGGCAAGACACAGCACGAAAAGGTGGATGAAACGAACCAAAAGATCGAAGTCCATGAAGGCGGCCTCAAGTTCTTGGTGAATCTGGCGGACTACGTTGACACGGGCCTATTCTTGGATCACCGGATCACGCGACAAATGGTGCGCGAGTTGGCGGACGGGAAGCATTTCTTGAATTTGTTTGCCTACACCGGATCGTTCTCGGTCTACGCGGCCGCTGGCGGTGCGAAGAGCACCTTAAGTGTCGACTTATCGAAGTCCTACTTGGATTGGGGTTGGCAGAATATGCGACTGAACGGGTTCTTGGGCAATCAGCATCGGTTTGTCGCCGAAGATGTCAAAACGTTCCTTCGCAACCATCCCCCAGGCGAAAAGTATGACTTGGTCGTGTTTGATCCGCCGACCTTTTCCAACAGCAAACGAACCGAAGAGGATTGGGATGTGCAAACCGATTCGCTCCCGTTGCTCAACGAACTGATGCCACTGGTGCGCAAAGGAGGCGTGATCTATTTCTCGACGAATTTCCGGCGATTCAAGTTTGACGTCGAATCGGTCTCCGCCAGTGAAGTCCACGAGATCTCCAATCAAACGGTGCCCGAGGATTTTCGAAATCGCCGGATTCATCGCTGTTGGCGAATCGTGCGATAAGTGTCATCGGAAACTCGTGTTTCCGAACACCACGCGCCGTCTCTCTTTATCCGGTAGGCTCAAATAATCGGGGCGAGGTCCACTCGATTTCTACTCAGCATGCGGCTGTCCAAGGAGTGCTAGCCCGGATTATTCATCCGTCCAAACCTTTTCCCCGTAACCCTTTGTATGCAATCAGCTTACATCGATTGAGTAAGAAACAGACTGCGCACGTTGGAGTCGTAGGCTTTAGCCGATTCAGCAAGGATCCAGCCGCAATCGGCTAAAGCCTACCACTCCAACGAATAATCTGGGCTAGACGGCGTCAATCGCAGACCGCAGCTGTTGGACAAATTTGCTGACTTTTTCGACGGCATCCTGTTTGCCTTCTGCTTGGGCGATGCGTCGGACGATGGCCGATCCCACGATCAATCCATCGGCAACGGGGGCCAAGGTCGCGGCCGTTTCCGGACTGCTGATCCCAAAGCCGATGCAGATCGGCAAATCGGTTTCGCCTCGCAGCCATGTCACCTTGTCGACCAGGTCCGAGGGCAGGGCGGTCCGTTCACCGGTAATGCCGGTCACCGAAACGTAGTACAGGAACCCCGATGACGATTTGGCAATCCGAACTTGCCGTTCCTTGGGGGTCGTGGGAGTGACGAGTTGTATCAGGCTAAAGTCGGCGGCCTTACATATTTGGGCGAATTCGGTGGCCTCCTCAACCAGCAAATCGGGAACGATCGCGCCGGCGTAACCCGCTTCAACGGCCTTTTGAACATACGCTTCGACTCCAACCCGGTGGATGATCGAATAGCTGACCATCGTGACGCGAGGCATTGCAACCTCGCCGACCATTCGCTTGCCCATCTCAAACACTTGTTGCAACTTGAAGCCACTTTCCAAGGCACGTTGATATGAAGATTGAATGACGGGCCCGTCGGCGATCGGATCGCTGTAGGGAACCCCCAGTTCGCACAAGTCCGCTCCGGCGCCGGCGAGCGAGCGAAGGATCGCTTCGGTCGTGTCGATCTCAGGGTCTCCTGCGGTCACAAATGGCATCAACGCCTTTCGCTTGGCACCACGAAGCTCGGTAAATAGTTGATCAATCGCTGACATGGGAAGGTTGGGTTAGGTGGTGTTTGGAACGATGACCGACCTTTCATCCTACTCCGTGAACCGCGTTCTTTCCCATCCCCCTTCCTGCCTGGGACTCCATCGTGTGTTCCACCCAGGTCGCGATCATCAACATTTGGAAGAACTGTCCGAGTGTGTGCGAGTCGATGTGAGAAAGCGAAATCGTCATCGTCGGGCAGCAAAGATCACCGGCGCTGCGGTTGGCGTGTTGGATGGCTTCGCAGGCAAAATGGGGTAGCGGTCGATCGCTGAGGACGGTCGCAAGCGGATCGATTCTCGGCGACTCAACGACCCATTGGGTTATGACTTGATGGTGATTAGGAAACTCATGGCGCTGCATCCATGTCAGCGGGATGATGCCGGCAAGTTGGTCCTCGATCAGTCGTTCGTACCATTTTCCTAACGCGGCCAAGGCACCCGACCAAACGTTCTGTGTCCGCGTGGTGATCTGACGATCGGTCCGCAGCAGGTGATGGACTGCGGCGTATTGGAGAACGATGTTCTCGGAAAACGGCGACTGCAAAAAATGGTGGTTCATCATCGCTGCGCCTTCGAGCAGCATCATGCAATCAAGGCCCAGCAGCGCAGCGGGCATTAGCGACGCAGACGACAGAACGCTCGAAGCATCGGGGACATCGTTGCAGATTTCAAACACGTCTTCACAGCCGAGCGATCTTGCGATGTCGCCAAGAGGGCCATCGGGTCGAGCAATGGGAATGACGAAATTGGAGCTCTTCGAAGGATCTGCAAGCCAGTTGGATTTTTCGAGTTCCCTGAGCGTTTGATGGAATGCCATGCGGCTTTCTAGGGTGGTGCAAGCGTCCAGGCGATCGCTATCGATCATCACCAAGGCCCAGCGTTTTTCGGGGGGCGTGTCGACGTAACCACCCAACGACAGTCGCTGCAGCAGAGCGGCACGGGTATCATTGTCGAAGTCGCTGCCACCGAAATACATCCGAGGCCGACTACCACGTTCGGCGCGGGATAACTCGTTGTGAAAGGGTTCGCATGATGCCTGCATGATCGCTCGCGGCCCCTCGATCATTTGGGAACGGCCCAGCACGACCACGGCATCGATCTGCTCATGGATCGTGTTGGCCACTTTGAAGATGCGGCCGAGCAGCGACCCTTCACGGCGCTCGGCATAGTCGGCCAATTCCTTTTCAGGAAGACGAAAAAAACGAGAAGACTCGTCCTCACTTTTTTGTGCCAAGTTGTCGCAGGGGAACGGGTTCGCCTCGGCAATCTTTGCACGGATTCGCTCAAATTCCTCTGCAACGGAGTCGAGTTGGTGCTCTTTGACACCGTAGTCGGCGTTAATGGATCCTGAAGCGTCAAAAGCCAATAAGCTCATAAAAGGCGGCAAGCAAAAAACGAGAAAAAGTCGGTTGGAGTGAGCAGATTAGCCGATTCAGCAGACGGTTGGCACTCGCGTCTGCTGGCAATCCGCAATAAGAACCTATCCGAAAAGGGGTCAGACCCTCTCTTGGTCTGAGCGTATCGGTAGCGATTCCATTGGAAAACACCGAGTTTTTGAGCAATCGAAACGTCGGTCGACAAAGGGTCAGACCCCTTTTCGGATAGGTTCGAAATAGGCGAGCGGCTCGGCAGGCCGTTCCGAAAACCGCCTCGGTTAGCTAAAACTAGGATTCCCGATCCCTTTGATTCTCCCGCTTGATAAGAGAGATAGAGCCTTGACCCAAGTTCGCCGCAAGCCCGTCGTGTTGATCATCCGTGATGGATGGGGCCAGAATCCTGATTCGAAATGGAACGACTGCAACGCGGTTTATCTGGGCAAAACGCCGGTTGCCGATTCGTTGATGGCAAAGTACCCCCATGTCCTGATCGCGACTTCGGGCGAAGATGTTGGACTTCCCGATGGTGTGATGGGCAACAGCGAAGTGGGGCACCAAAACATCGGTGCGGGACGAATTGTCGACCAAGAGGTGATGCGAATCACACGAGCGATTCGTGACGAGTCGTTCTTCGCCAATCCGGTGTTGCTCGAGTCGATCGAGCATGTCAAGAAGACTGGCGGCAAACTACATTTGTTGGGCCTGATGTCCGACGGCCGAGTTCACAGTGATTTGGACCATGCGATCGCGATCGTCGATTTGGTGAAGCGTCACGACTTGGACTCCGACCGCTTCGCCGTGCATGCCATCACCGATGGTCGCGATACGTCACCGACAGGCGGGTTGGAGTATGTCCGCCAACTCGAAGCGGCGATGAAGGAAAAGGGTGTCGGTTATGTCGCCACGGTGATGGGTCGGTTTTACGCAATGGACCGCGATCTGCGTTGGGAACGCGTGGAAGCGTGTTACAAAACGATGACCCAGGGTTCCGAAGCGACTGCCAACTCCGCCAGTGAGGCGATCCAAAATTACTACGATCACCCCACCGATTCCAATCGGACAGGTGACGAATTCATTGAGCCAACCTCCATTTTGCACAACGGCAAACCGACGGTCGTTGCCGATGGCGACGCCGTGATCTTTTTCAACTATCGTGGCGATCGTACCCGTGAAATTACCAAGGCGTTCACGTTTGACGACGAAAAATGGAAGAACATTGACGGTGGAGGATTCGATCGTGGTAAAAAGCTTGACGATTTGTATTTCGCCACGATGACCGGTTACGAAACGGGATTGCCGGTACAGGTGATCTATGAAAAACGAGCCAAAATGCCCAACATTCTCGGCGAGTATGTCGAGTCGCTTGGGCTGAGCCAATTTCGCTGTGCCGAGACCGAAAAATACCCCCACGTGACCTTCTTCTTCAACGATTATCGTGACGAACCCTTTAGCCACGAAGATCGCGAAATGGCACCCTCGACGCGGAAAGTGTCGACCTACGATCAAGCCCCCGAAATGTCGGCTCACGAAATCACGGACAAGGTTTTGAAAGAAATCGAATCGGGTGAAGCAGACTTGTTGATCGTGAATTACGCCAACGGGGATATGGTGGGACACACCGGCGTTTTGGAAGCTGCGATCAAAGCCGTTGAAACCGTCGATGGCTGCGTCGGACAAGTCGTTGAAGCGACGCTTGCGAAAGGTGGATCGCTGGTCGTGACGGCCGACCATGGCAACTGCGAGCAGATGATTGACCCGGTAACGGGCGGCCCGCATACGGCGCACACAACCTACACGGTGCCGCTGATCGTGGTCGAGCCCGGTTTGGAAGGCAAGCAGCTGCGAGAGGGGGGGCGGTTGGCGGATATCGCGCCAACGTTGCTCGAGTTGATGGGATTGCCGGTTCCAAAAGAAATGACGGGCGAAGCACTGATAAAGATCTAAGTCGTCATCGTCTCGTGATTTTCGTTCCTGCCGCAATGCGGTTCGCGGTACATTGTCTTGCCCCCTGACACGTCGTCGCGGGATGACTTCCAATTCAACTCCTTTGCTGGACAACTTATGGCATCCGACACAAAAACGATTTGGATCGGCTTTGACCTCGGCGGTACAAAAATGCTCGCCATTGCTTACGATCAGGATTGGAAGGAACTCGGTCGTCGTCGCCGAAAAACCAAAGGCAGCGAAGGGTCCGAGAACGGGATCGAGCGGATCGCTTCGACGATTGAGAGACTGCTTGGCGATAATGATCTCAATAAGGCCAACATCGCAGGGATCGGGATTGGATGCCCAGGACCGATCGATTTGGTGAAAGGTCGTATCTTGATGACCCCCAACTTGGGTTGGGACAACGTCGATGTGGGCGATTTTTTGAAGAAGCGTTTTGATTGCGGCGTGATCGTGCTGAATGACGTTGATGCAGGGTTGTATGGTGAGTATCTATTTGGTTCGGCCAAAGACGCCCGATGCGCGGTGGGGATTTTTCCCGGAACCGGCGTCGGAGGCGGTTGTGTCTACGATGGCCAAATCCTGCAAGGCGCCAAGTACAGCTGCATGGAGATCGGGCACACTCGCGTTTCGGCCGATCGCAGAGCGAGCGGATCCGCAATCTCTGGGACGCTTGAAGCCGAAGCGAGCCGCTTAACGATTGCCGCAGAGGCTGCCAAGGCAGCCGTGCGTGGCGATGCCCCTCACTTGCTCGAGGAAGCAGGCACGGACCTCCGTGAGATCCGTAGTGGTGCCCTTGCGGCTTCGATTGAAAAAGGGGACAAGATCGTCAAGGAGCTTGTCGAAGAGTCGGCGCGAAGCATCGGCATCTCGGTGGCCAACATCGTCAACCTGCTCGCCCCCGACAAAATCGTTCTGGGCGGCGGTTTGGTGGAGGCGATGGAAGACTTGATCGTCAATACCGTTCGAAAGACTGCTAAAGCGAACGTGATGTCGGTCTACAAGGACGTCTTCGAGGTTGTTGCTGCAAAACTGGGGGATGATGCCGGAGCGATGGGCGCGGCAGCCTGGGCAAAGCGAAAGCTCGATCAGCCAAAGTAGGCAACTTTTCTTGATCGGGTTGGCTGTCCGCAATCGACATCGCCTTCTCAGGAGCCAATTGGATCGCTTCGATTTACGCCAACACTTCGTTCGGTGGGAGATCGGAATTAGGGTTTCCGTTCCTTGGATGAGGTCAATTTTCGTAGAAGCCAATCGCCGATGCGCGGTGATAAATGTCCGATCGCAATCAGCAGCCGAAGGTATCCTGGCATCACAACATCGGGGCGTCGCCGGCGGACAGCATCGAGGACTGCGGCAGCAACTTTTTCTGGAGCGATGCCTTTGACGGAGGTGCCACCACCTGGCTTTGCCGCGTCCGCAGGCAGCGTCTCGTCCACCTGTGCTGTGTAGCGTGAACCCGCGTCATCGCGTCGGATCGGTCCTGGGCTAACCAGGGCAACGTGAACCCCGCGAGGTTTTAGTTCCAGTCGCATCTGCTGAGTCAACCCCGACAAGGCGTGTTTGGCCACGCAGTATCCACCGAGGTAGCGGGCGCCGACCTTTCCCGCCAGTGAGCCGATATTGACGATCGCGCCCGATGAAACTTCGAGCAGTGGCAAGGCGGCGACGGAGCAGAGCAGGGCGGTGTGGACATTTTGTTGAATCAACTCATCCAGCCGCTGGTGTGTCAGATTCTCAACCAGTCCACGATCACTGCTGCCGACGCAATTGACCAAGGCATCGAGTCGTCCAAAGTGTTCGTTCGTTACGGCAACTGCGTTTGCCGCTCCCGCGTGGGTCGAGACATCCGCAACGGCAGTCTTGACCTGTTCTAATTTGCCCCATTCTCTTTTCGCTGCGTCGAGTCGCTCTTGATTGCGTCCTACGATCACGACACGGAATCCCGCGTCAAGAAACGTTCGAGCAATGACCTTACCTAGCCCCGACGAGCCGCCGGTCACCATCACGACCGGGCCTTCGTTTGCCTCTTGGGTCATGAATCGGTTTGCCTCGGCTGGTCAACCCGAGCGCGGCGTTCCAAGTGGTCCGCAAAGGGCAGAGTGTCGGGGATGACACGAACGGGAGTGGTGAGCCGTAGCGGCGTCGGTGCGCCAATATCAAACTCGAACTGGACCAAGAAAGCTGTGAAGCCCTGTTCGGGTACCTCGACTTCTGCAAGGTAGCTTCCGTCCGCGGATGGTTGAATCTCGGAGGCGAGGTAACTTCGGCCGATTGTCTCGACTCGGAAATCACGAGCGTTCGGGTTGGTCGCTTGCCACAGAGTGACTTGACTCGGCTTCATGGTCGGCTCGATACGAGTGCTCGAGGCGTTTAAGGATTCCCAAGCAAGATCAGGGCGGTCGATCTCGTTAAGGATGGCGTAGTGAAATGCGATCAGACTCTCCAAGGCGTTGGTTCCGCCAAGCGAATGGTCACCGTTGGGGACGTAACACAGGTGTTTCTCGCCAAGCAGTTCATCAAAATAACACTGGGACGAGTCTGGCAGGAAAAATTGGTCTCCCGCAGCATTGAGGATCAGCTTTGGCATGGTAAGTCGATCACGGTAGGCGAACGGGTCCACCAACTGCAGCAACGCTTTACATTGTGGATCAAAGAATCGATCCGTGATCTTATGCTGAACATAATTGCCGATCGCCGGAGCCCAGAAACCATAGGCCGCGAAGTGATGGTCCATCGATTTGCTGACGTTCAACACATCAATCACAATGGGGGCGATCGCTTTGACTCGATCGTCTACGGCCGCGGTCGTCCAAGTCGTCCAACCTCGTTTGGAGGCCCCGGTGACAACGAAACTTGTCACCGCAGGACCATCGATGTTGTCTTGCGCCGTGAACGCTTCGACGGTATCCATTGCCCGTACGACTGCTTTGGTCATCGGCAAACGAGCTGGCCACCGAGCGTCGTCGGTTTTCATGTACTTGTCCCATGTGTAACCGATCAGATCGTCTTCATAGCGGCGCTGGCCATCGCCTGAGAACTCCAGCGGCTGGTTTGGGATCATGCTGACGGTGGCGACGATGCTGCGTGTGGCCAGGGCGACTTGGGCTGCCAACGGATTCCATTTTTCGGGGGCCGCTTTGCCATTGCTGCCACCGTCAATCATCATCATGGCGGTCTCCGACGTTGCCGCATCTGGAATGATCAGGGTAAGCCAATGTTGCCAAACCGGTCGATCGACTTCCGCGGGTGTGAGCCAGGTTTGCGACTTCAAATCAATGACGTGATATCGAAAACCGTCGACTCTTTTGCTCGCGACAAGCTGCCATTGATAGGTGTCGTCGGGTGCGGCAACATACTCATCGAGTGCCGTGGGGCCGTCGTTGATGGGAGTCGATTCGACTCGCAATGGCAGGATGCCTACGCTGGTATCTTGGGCGGGGCAGGTCGAGACCGCAGCAAGGAGGCAGATGACGCTACGGAGCACATTCGTAGTTGATAGAATCTTCACAGGATGATCCAGAGGAACCGGTCGACGTCAGCGGTCATGGGGTTCATGCCGCAACAAGCTGGCCAGTATGGCGTTTGCCCCGAGCAAACGCCAGCATGTGGCTGTGAGATTGTGTGCCGATCAACCCGTGGCTCGGCCCTATTGAGCCGTCGACCTTGATCCATTCGGGCCGCCGGTGATGTCTCGATCCATCGGCATCGGGCGTGCTGCCGCCGCGAAGCCTCGAGCATAGAGATGCTCTTTCAAATGCCGAAAAGCTGCGAAGCTGTCAGGATAAACCCAGACGGTGATCGTGGTGGTCCCGGGGTCGCGGCCCGCCAATTCGATATCCAGTTCGCTACCTTGACGGAACATCTCTTGAATCGGCGTCCCATGCGGTTCGCTCAACGGCGTGATGGTCATGCCGACAAACGAAACACGCATGCCCATTCCGACTCGGCCTCCTTGAGAGACCAATTCGCGGCTCTTGGCCATTTCGTACATTGCGGTGTAGCCTCGTATGGGACCGACTGCCGCATCGATCAGCCCATCACGAGGCCCGACCGAGGCCCGTTCAAAATCGTTCTTGATTTCGGCAACCAAGCGATCGATTGGTATCACACTCAAGCGATTGGCTTTGAGTCGAAAGTGGATTTCGTCACCGAAGACGGTTTTTGCCATCGGAGTTGGCAGGTGCGTCACTGCGACGACGGGTTGCTTCTCGCCCTCGAGTCGCTCACGCTCGCCCTGCAGTTCGGCGAGCTTGGTCTTCGCTTCGTCGAACTCACGATTCCGGGCCGCAAGTTCCCTCGCTTGCCGATCGTAGCGTTCTTTTTCCGCGTCCCAGGCTGCCTTTGCTTCCGAAAGCAAATCCAACAGCATGCCGCGCTGTTGTTCTCGCTGTGCGATCTGTTGATCGTATTTCTTGATCGTCATCTCGAAACGATCCGAGTCGGCCTGTGCAGAAGCGGCTCGCATCGAGACGCTTCCAAGGGATTGCATCAGATCTTCGCCCGCAGGCCGATGAGCATCGTCGACTTGCAGTTCCGCTGATCGGTTGTGATCGGTTTTTGCCTTGATTTCTTCGATCACCTGCGAGGATTGCGTCCCGAGCACCACGACCAAGATGATCAAGATGCCGACAAGGTTGGCGACAATGTCCAAAAAGGCATCGTGTCCGAGTTCAAGGGTCGTTCGATTTCGTTTGGATCGGCTCATGGGGTCAATCCTCTGGGTGTCGCTTGCTGGCCCGTGCCGAGGCTTTCGACTTTGTCGCCCCTCAGCTCCACGCCACTGCCTCGCATCATTTGTTGAAGCTGCTTGAACCGGGCGTCCCCACCTGGCATGATTTCGACGTCGAGCACCGGTTGCCAGCGGCCTCCGGGCAGTGACGGTCCCCATCCGTTGACTCGTTTTCGGACCGCATCGCCAAGCTCCGTCGTCGCCTGCGAGATGCTCTCGTCACTGAATCCAAACATCTCCGTTGCACCACCGGTTGAGGGAGCAAGCAGGACGAACTGGTCTTCGTAGCAGAGCACTCGGATGGTGCGAATGATTGAGTTTCCTCGTGCTTGGGCCACGTGTTTGGGGATGGCCCAGTTCTGCGGTCGCGTTTCACTGGGTTTCGTGTTGTCGTTGCGAACGGACATGCTGCCGCCCATTGGACGGTTCTCGGATGGGGGTGGGGAGTCCGATCCTCCCGCTCCGGCTTGTTCGCTTGCAACCGTCGACGACGACGCTGCTGCTGCTGACGATGCCGCCATCGAGCCGCTGGGACCGTATCCCTGGCCGCTGTCCGGCTTTGAAAAGGGGGCGCTGGTGTCTGGAGTTGCAAATTGAGGCGGTGCCATCGTGCGGTTTGGGTCGCTCGGATCGCCGTCGCCCGCACGCGATCCGGTATCGGATAGCGATGCTGCGCCGTCGGAAGCGGGCGCGTCGAGCGACATGGACGAGTCCCCAGGGGGTCCCGCTTCGCCAGGGCCGCTCAGCGAGTGAGCAACCTGCGCACGTTCTAAGTCGCCGTAATGCTTGTCGAGGAAGCGTTCCAATTGACCGCCTGCAGCCATACCGCTGGAACTTCCATTCGGGACGCTTCCGCTGGTGGCCTGCGTTCCGAGTCCGATTTCCGCAGCAGATTGCGAATCACCACCGAGTCCCGAAGCGTGCATCTCCGCGGACGCCGATCGCATCTCGTCTTCGATCGATTGCATTTGCCTCGCACCGATCGCGGTGGTTGAAGTCGTGTTCGCCGAATCAGGGGCGGTTTCACTTCCCGCGGACCAAGACGAGTCCTTCGTGGCATAAGGATTGGTGGAAGGCCCGTACATCGAGGTGTCGGGGATCTTACCGTTGGCGGATTTAAAGCCGTTTGCCTTGCCTTCGCGATCGAGTTGTTTGGCGGACAAGGTTGGCAGCGGACCCGATTGGCCGCGACCACCGCCCCTTGCCAGTCGACGTACCTGCTGTTCCCGGGACTGTTGATTGGAGATCGATTCTTGGATTGCCAGATCGATGCGTCGTTTGAGAGCGGGGTCGGGTGGATTGAACGCCAATTGCACCGCTCCGGGGACCAGTTCGTAACCGAATTGGTCATCCCAGTCGTCCATCGCTGCTCGGGCAGTTGCGTACGATTCGATTCCATCGGGTCGAACCACCAGCAGCGGATAGGGGGGAATGGAGTCGCCATAATTCTGCATCGCATGATGACGAATCACCCGCAGGGCCGCGTCGATCGGATTGGCACCACGGCTTGAATTTGCGAGTTGCTCCGGTGTAACTCGCGCGCCTTCGGGCCAAATCATGACGCCATCCTTGGTGCATTCTAGATAGACGGGTCGCCGATCGGTTCCGTTAGGGCCTTTGTGCGGAACGATGACGACGCGAGGCGTGTTGCTTTCCTCTTTTGCCTTCAGCTCGGCAACCACCTGTTCTTCGGCTTGCAGCTGTGCTTTCAGAAATTCGATCGTGGCTGTATCGATCGCTTCCGCTTGTTCTTCTCCTGTTGCGAGCTTGACTTCGTCACTCAGACGCATCAGTTCATCACGGACTCGCTTCAGATGATCTTCGAGATGGGTCAACTCATCGCGTTTCCGTTCGAGGTCTGCTGCCTGTTCGTCGCGGAAGGCGACAACTTGTTCGAGTCGCACTTGTTCTTCCGCGATCAGCGACTTGGCCGTCTTGACCGACAGGACAGGTTCGCCGTTTTCAGGTGTTTCCGTCTGAACGAGCGTGTTCGCCTGAACTTCTTTTTCCGATTCCGCGACCTGCTGTTCCGCAGCCTTGGTCGCCTTCTGTGCCACCAGAGCGAGAAACAGAATCAGCGTGCCGAGGGTACAGACCAAGACGGCGAGAAACGGAAACAGAGTCGGTGATAGGGCTTGGCGACGACGCCCACTCATGCTGCACGCCTCGAGGTATTCGAAGCACCACCGTTTGATACCGTTGTTATGGAATCGTCGATGGATGGAGCCGAGAGATCCGCTGCTTGATGCATCTTCACGATGGTCGGCAAGCGATGGGACAGGACGTCGACCGCGCGAGCAAGCACTCGCATCGCGTCTGCCATACCATCGCCCGCCGAGGCGGTGATGCTGCGGTCAATCGCGGCATTCGTTTCGCTCAATTGCTGCAAGCTGGAGTCAATGGAATGCTGCATCGCAACGAGTTCTCCGGCGCGAGTGTGCGTTTCGGCCAGCGCAGTGTATTGGTCGACCAGCGATGCTTGATGGGTCGTCAACACCGCAGCGTGTTCTGCCATGCTTTCTTGCCACTGCTCCCATTGCTGTTCCCAGCGATCGCCCGCGCGGAGGGACGACTGTTCAAGCGAAACCGCGTGATCGCGGAGCGCTGGTTTCAGCGTGTCTTCAAAGGCCTCGACGATCTTATTCGTGTCGCTCTCGTGAACACTTTGCCAATGGTTTCGGGCTTCATCAATCGTTTGTCGCCAAACCGTCGCTTGACTTTCAATCGATTCGGCTACCGCAACGCGGATTCCTTCGCAAAGCTCAGCAATCAGTGAAACCTGGTTGTCCGAGGCCTCGTCGCTTGGAAGTGCCGACGAGACGAGGTGTCCAATCCGAGCATCGATCGCAGAGAGCAACCGCTGCTCGGTTCTTTCCATCGGGAATTGCAGGAAAATCGCAACCACGGACAACACCAACCCTAAGGCGGTTGTATCAAACGCGACGTACAATCCACTTTTGAGGCGGTCGACCGCAGCAGCACCGTCGGTGAAGTCCAGACCGCCGAGCGTTTGCGTGATGCCGATGACCGTTCCAAGGAAGCCCAGCATGGGGATGGCCCAAACGATAATGCGGACCAGGCCGAGCGAGTCGTAAGCGACGTCGGCATCGCGACCGGAGAGTTCGCGAAGGTCGTCGGAGAGTTGTTTGGTCGTGCCGCGTTGACTTTGCCGTGTCAAGATTTCTTCGAGTCGTCGAACCAAGTGGCTGGCGCGGGTTTGGAGCGGCAACTCACGCAATTGGGTAAGCCAACTTCGAGCGACATGGCCGGCATCGTGGGATTCAAGCCAACGGGCCGTCGTGCTGCCGTGCAGATGGGCGGGCATCAAGTCTTCGTCGCGGATCGACGAAAGTGCGTTCCACTGGACCGTGGTTTGGATGAATTTTCCAATCAACACGGCTACGGCTATCGAGAACAGGATCGTCGCGGCGACAGCAACGGGGTGTCCTAGAAAGTACCGCTCAAGGGGGGGCCAAGCGGTCAGTTTTACAATCGCGTAAAAACCGCCGGCCATCAGGACACCGAGCGATCCCCAGGCGATGCCGCCGTAGGCCGGTGTGGTCCCGGCAGAAACCGTTGATCCCTCGTTTTGATAGCGTTTCACGAAATCTAGCCTCAATCGGTGAATTCTCGGTTCAGATGGACAAGGTTTGCCGACGTTGCAGCCGTGACGGCTGATGCGCAAACGACGGCGCGCAATGGCACGCTCGTTACAACCGGATCGACCATTTTGACCGGCTCACTTCACCCAATCGTAAAAATTTATCGTCGGCTCGGCAGAGCCATGTTGTTTGAGCTTTCCCGATAAGTGCAAAGCCACGTACGATCTGGAAAACGGGAGCGGGCCTTCCGCTCATCAACCACGACTATCCAAGGCAAACCATCATGTTCGGACACGAGAACGACTATTCGCAAAAGACGGTGAGGTTTCTTTTGTTCACTGCACTCGCCCTAGTTGTGACTTCCTTCGTCTCGAGCCAGCCTCCGGTTGCGGTTGATCTTGGTCCTGCAGAGGGGGGCGTGGAGGATGCTGGGCCAGTGGTGGGGACGGCCGCAGGGATGCAGAACGTGTTGTCTCAGACGGCGGCACGCCCCTTTCAGGTGGGTGCTGCGGGCGACATGATCGGTTTTTCCCATTCTGACGGCTCGGGAACTCAGACAATTACGCTAATACATGCGGGAAAATCTTGGATGGCCGTGTATCATATCGATAGGTCGGGAATGATTCGACTTGTCAGCAGCCGCCCGGTGGACGCTGATTTCTCACTCGAACTGAACCTGACCAGCCCGCTGCCGGAGGAAATCCGCCAGATGAATCAGTCGCGATGATCCATTGCGTTGGTCTAGAGGGTTTAGAGAATGTAGAGCATGAACGGAGTGGTCGGTATTCAAGGCGATGGATCGCAAAACGTTTCCCTTGTCTGTTTTCAGCTGTTACAGCGAAACCCCGGAGCCAAGAAGCCCCATGGCCGATTACCTATCCCTCGAAGACGCCGCAAAGAAGCTTGGAATTCCAACCGATCGGTTGGTCGAACTCCGTAGCCAAGGTCAAGTCCGTGGTTTCCGCGATGGTGCAAGTTGGAAGTTTCCTGCGAACGAAGTCGAGCGTTTGGCCGACGACCTACTCGATTCGCTCGGGGGTTCAGGCGATTTAGTTGGCGATCTCGGAGCCGATTCGTCGCTCGCACTCGGTAGCGGATCGAAGGTGATCGGTGGGGATGAACCGGCGGACGAGGGTGGCAGTGACGTTGAAATCGGGAATGAGCCCACGGGAAAGGGCAGCGGTGGCAGCGATGTGAATTTGGTTGCCGGCGGAGGCGATGAAGGAAGCGATGTAGCGCTCGTTGCGAGTGATAGCGATCTTGGCTTGGACTTTGATGAAGATCGCAACTTGGTCGAGATCGATTCCAAGGAACTGCAACTCGAAGATGCGGCGATCAACCATGACTCAGCGATGATCGATTTGGCGATCGAGCCGAATGCGGGCAGCACCGGCCCGGTCACGGATGAGGAACTAAAAAAACTTACCGGAGATAAGTCCGTTGATGAAGCGGCCGAGGGGTCGGACGTCAGCTTGGACAATGTGCTCGAAGAAGCAGCAACCGGCAGCAAGAGCGGGTTGAGCTTTAGCGGGATCAGTGAAGAAGATAGCGACGATATGGTGATCGGCGACGAAGATGAAGATGATTCCATGGACGTCTTAGCGGATGAAGTGGTTGCCGGTTCTGGGAAAGCCGACTCGAATGCGTCGGCGTCGGGTATCAGCAGCTTGGAATTGATGGACGAACTGGACGCGCCGATTAACGTGGCCGACGGGGCTGCTAGCGTTGACGTGCTCAGCGAACTTGATTTGCTTGGAGCAGAGCAGGACGGAAGCGGGCTGATTACCGGCGATAGCGAAAACTTGTTGGCTTCGTCGGGCTTGGGCAGCAGTTTGGGACTTGGCGCACTCAGTAGCGGTGTGTCGGGACTGGGAGGCGGAAGCGACGATGCCCTCGCCACAGGGGATGATGACGATTTGTTGATTTCCGATGACGATGATGACTTGGTGATCAGCTCGGCCGAAAGTGATTTGTCGGTCGCTGGCGACAGCGGCATCAATCTGATGAGCCCTTCCGACAGCGGGCTGTCGCTCGAAAGCGAACCGCTCGATTTGGCTGGCAGCAGTATCTCGGCACTCGATCTTGGCGCCGAAGTGGGGGATGGAAGCGGTAGCGGATCGTCGGGTTCTGGTCTGAGCGGCAGTGGATCCTCAGTGGACTTCCAAGCCGATGAAGAGTTCCAGTTGTCGCCTTCGGGGATCGGACTGGAAGCCGAAATCGAAAGCGGGTCTCAGGTCATCGAGGTCGAAGATTCCGAGGCGATTGGCGAGCCGGTCGAAATCGGTGCGGATGCCTTTGGGGACGAAGCGAGTGCCCTTGACGGTGACGTTTTCGAAGCCGATGCGGCGATGGTCGACGATGGTGGTTTCGGTGACGAAGCCGGCGCGATGGGAATCGAATCGACCAGTAGCCGAGCGAAAGTGGGAGGAGGCCCCGGAGGCACGTTGGGCTACGAAGTCCCCTTCACAACGATGCAGTGCGTCACCTTGGTGATGATCATCGGCGTGATGAGCATCGGCGGCATGCTGATGACCGATTTGGTGCGAAACATGTGGACCTACACCGAACCATCGGCCCCGGTGAGTTCTCTTACCGATTCCTTGATCAGCTTGATGGGTTGGTAAGCGAGTCAGGATCAAAACGGGCGCGCATGTGTCGCTTGGCTACACAAGGGACCAGTGCGACGGGGAGATGAGCCGTCGGCTGACAAACAGGAGGGAACTTACGGTTTCTCGCAGCTAGCTCGCGGGTTGGCTCGACAATTTGCTTGCGGCGTATGAACCAAATCCTTGCGGGGTTTCTATAAACGGTAAGACCTCTTACCCTCATGCAGTTCTTCATGGGCTCCTCATCGGCTCGAACTGCTTCCTACCCTCTCCGCTTAGGCAGACATGCTCAGGTTTCCCCTGTACTGGCGAAATTTCGCCAACAAGCCACTTGCAACCGCGCCACGTATCCTTCGATGGGCCTTGTTGGCCGGTTCCACCTTGTTCACGATCGGTTGCGATCAGCCAGACCCGATCGTGACCTATTCGATCCCGACGGACGTGCCGGCGCAGTTTCGTGCTGGTACTGATCGGCGACTGGGCGCGATGTTTCCCGTAGCGGATCAAACCTGGTTTTTTAAAGTCACCGGCCCCGAGAAAGCCATTGGGGGTATCGCGGACGAATTTCGGAGCTTTGTCCAGTCGATCGAGTTTTCCGATGGCGCGCCCGATCTTGGTCAGTTGCCCGAGGGTTGGCGTTTGGGTGGTGAAAAGCCGATGCGTTTTGCATCGATCGATGTCAACACGCCTGAGAAGCAACTTGACATCAGTGTCTCATCGTTGCCGAAGCAGGACGATTGGGACGCGGAGGTGGTCATGAATGTGAATCGTTGGCGCACTCAGTTGGGGTTGGATCCATCGAACGAAAAATGGGCCGGTGGCGAAGCGATTGAGATCGATACGGCGGATGGCCCAGCCGTTTGGGTGGATCTGCTTGCCAAGGCCACAGGTGAGGATGTGGCTGCCGCACCGTCGATGATGGGGCAAATGCCTCAAGACGCGATCCACAGCGGGTTGCAAACGCCACCGAGTGGCTCCTCTGGCTCCTTGTCGGCGGCATCGCCCGCGCCGCAATCCGAATCGAAACTGAAATACGACAAGCCGGAAGGATGGCGAGACGGGCGAATGTCGACGATGCGATTGGCAGCATTCAACGTCGGACCGGAGGATGCGGAAGCGGAAATCACCATCATTGCCGCTGGTGGGGACCTTCGCGGTAACGTCGTTCGCTGGCTCGGCCAAATTCGCCCCAGCGGTGTGTCCGATCAAGTCGTGGACCAAGCGATCGAGGATGCCGAAACAATCGAAGTTGATGGTCGAAAGTCGCAACGGTTCCTATTATTGGGAGAAGACCCTGCTTCGGGAACCGCGATTGACGCCACGATTGTTCCGCTCGAAGACAATTTCAGTATGTTCATCAAGATGACGGGTCCCGTCCAAACGGTAAGGGACCAATCAGACCAAACCAAAGCCTTCATCGAATCCTTGCAGTTTTAAACAGTTGTCGACCGTCGCAGAGACGTCGGCGGCTTCATCCCACCAAGAACCGATCCTTATGGCAACGATTTCTACTCCTCCTGAATCCCCCGACGGCACTCGTAACCCTACGGCTGGAAAAATCGGCCCCACGGTGTTGCATTGGCTCGGTTCACTTAAGTTGACGGTCTTGCTTTTTGCCATCTCGTTGGTGTTGGTCTTGGTGGGGACTTTGGCCCAAGACCAGATGAACATGCTGGACGTGAAGAATCGGTACTTCCTGTCTTGGATTGCTCCGCTGCATTTGGATGATTTTTTCCCCCAGGCCTTCTATCGGCATGAACAACCGATTCCGGGCGTCATCCCGTTTCCCGGTGGCGCGTTGGTCGGCGCCTTGTTGATGGTCAATTTGATTGCGGCGAAGATCACGCGGTTCAAGATCCATGCCAGCGGCTCGAATCTGTTTGGTGGCATTGCGCTATTGGTGATCGGAACCGTAGTCGCGGGGTTGATCGTGTCGACGGGCCACAGCAGCGACGGGCTGCAGGGTGAACCACCGATGCGTTACGAGACGCTTTGGCGGTGGGTGCTGGCGGTCTTGTCCTTGTCCACCGCGGGATCGTTGGTGGCCGCGACCAAGACCCCCGACAAGACCGTTCGCAAACTGCTGATCACCGTAGCGGTCATCGTCGCTGCGGCATTGGTCTATTACTTGGTCAGCGGGACGCGGATTGGCAATCCCGGTTTGCGGATTGTGTGGCAATTGACCAAAGGACTTGGCGCCGGATTGATCTTGTTGGCTGGGTGTCGATTGGTGTTTGATAAACAGGGTGGCAATGTGCTATTGCATCTTGGCGTTGGGCTGTTGATGGTCGGTCAGTTCGTTTTTGGGGATCGCCAACTCGAACAGAACCTCAGCCTTGTCGAAGGACAATCGACGAACGTGCTGGTCAATCCGGATGCCGTGGAGCTTGCCTTCATCGACCGCCAAGACCAATCCGAAAATGTGGTCGCGATTCCGGCGACTCGTTTGTTGCGTGCTGCAGCATCGGGTGAAGTCCTCCGTGACGAGGCGTTGCCCGTAGATGTCAAGGTGCTGAGATTCTTTGAGCACTCGACGTTAAAACAGGCGGACGAAGACCAGAGCAACCTTGCCAATCGTGGGATCGGTAAGGAAGTCGTCGCGGAACAGCGAGGGAAGTCGGGAGGTGTCGAAAACGCGGTTAATTTGACGGCGGCTTATGTCGAACTGATCGATAAAGATAGCGATGAATCGCTCGGCACGTACATGGTTAGCCAATTGTTGACCGATCGCCAGATGCTGTCGCCGGGAGAGAACATTCCTGATGATTTTGATTCGATCACCGTGGGTGATGTCTCTTATCAACTTGCACTGCGATACCATCGCGAAGTGAAGCCGTACTGGGTTCAGCTTCAAGATGTTCGCCAAGTGACGTACAGCGGGACCACAACGCCGCGTGACTATTCGTCCTTCATTCGTATCATCGACAAGGAGACGGGCGAGGACCGTAAGGACCGGGTTTGGATGAACAACCCGCTGCGTTATCGTGGCGAGACGTTTTATCAATCAAAGTACGATACACTTCCGAGCGGCAAGGAAGTGACGGTGCTTCAAGTCGTTCGCAATGCCGGTTGGCTGATTCCGTATGTGGCCTGCAGCATAGCGGGGCTGGGGATGCTTGCACACTTCCTTGGTACGTTATCACGATTCTTGGCACGTCGGCGGCGCGAGAATGACAAGGAACTCGCCAAACTGGCGACGTACAACTTAACCCCGCCGAGTCGTATGCCGGTTTACGTGGCGACCGCGGCGCTGGGGCTTTTTGCTGTGATGATGCTGGTGCCTTGGTCCGCGGTGATCAGCGCGATGCGCCCGGCGACACGGCAAACGTCGTTCGACTTTTACGCGGCCGGCAAGATTCCCACACAGTTTGGTGGCCGGATCATGCCGCTCGACGCTTACGCTCGCCAAACGCTCAAAGCGATGAGCAATAAAGAGTCGCTTCCGCTCGACGAAGCGCCCACCGGAATCCAGAAACGAGCGACGGGCAAGCGGATGACGGCGATGCAGTGGTTGATGGAAGTCGCGGTCGATGACACGCAACTGCAATACTTGCCGATGTTCCGTATTGATGCCGAAGAAGTGCGCAGCGAGCTTGGACTCGAACGACGCGAAAGCAAACTCTATTCTCGTGCCGAGATCCTCGAGAATTGGGACAAGGCGTCGAAGATTGTCGAGGCGGCCTTTAGCAAGGAATCGATCGATCAGTCCTTCAAAGAAAAGAAATTGATTGAGTTGGACCTGCGCACACGGCAATACACGGTCACTGCGGCGGCGATTCGATTACCGGTACCGCCCCAGATTCCTGAGAGCTTCTTTCCGGAAGGGACGGACGAACGGACGCGTGGCCTGTTTGCCTTGCGACAGCTCGAAATGATGATGCAAAATGTCGAAAAGATGAATTCGCCTTCGTTCATCCCGCCAGAACCGGCCAATGCGATGCAACCGTCGAATGATCCAAAATGGTCTTCGTTTGGACCGGCGTTTTTTGAAATGGCCAAAATGTCCGCCGCAGGAGACGTCGCTCCTCGGGTTGGCATCGAGTCGTTTGGGGACATGATCCAGGCGTACCGCGACGAAGACCCCAGCAAGTTCAATTCTGCCGTCGACGATCATTTGGCCGCGGTACAAGATTACCCGATTCGTGGTTACGACAAATCGTTGGTCTCGCTCGAGCGATGGATGCAAGCGAATTGGCCGACGGGTGTCGCGATGGCAATGTACTTGGTTGCGATGGTTTTGGGTTTGATCTATTTCATGGCCGATTTGCCGCGACTCCGGGAGGTCGTTTGGGGAACGCTACTGATGGCGATGGCGATTCATACCCTAGCGATTCTTTGTCGGGTTGCGATCACCGGTCGTGCGCCCGTGATCAATTTGTATTCGTCGGCCGTGTTCATCGGTTGGGGCTCGGTGTTGTTTGGCTTGATCGTAGAGCGAATCTTCCGATATGGGCTGGGGAACATGTTGTCGGCCGCTGCGGGCGTGTTGACGTTGTTGGTCGCTTATGGGTTGGACAAAGGCGACACGATGCCGGTTTTGCAGGCGGTTCTCGATACTCAGTTCTGGCTTGCCACACACGTCATCAGTGTGACGCTCGGATACGTCGCGACGCTTGTGGCGGGAACGCTCGGCATCGGCTACTTGATCGCAGGTTGGGTTGGAAAAGATCCGAAGACGCTAAAAGACCTGTATCGCATGTGTTACGGAGCGGCCTGTTTTGGGATTCTGTTCAGCTTTGTGGGGACCGTCTTGGGCGGGCTATGGGCCGATGATTCATGGGGCCGATTCTGGGGGTGGGACCCAAAAGAGAACGGGGCGTTGCTGATCGTGATTTGGAATGCCCTGATGCTGCACGCTCGATGGGACGGCATGGTCGGCGCAAAAGGCTTCTCGATCCTCGCGATCGGCGGGAATGTTGTCACGGCCTGGAGCTGGTTTGGAACTAACGAGCTTGGCATCGGACTACACAGCTACGGATTCACCTCGGGGGTCTTGATGTGGCTGAGTCTGTTCCTCGGCGTTCAAGCGATCTTCATCATCGCAGGGCTCATCGCCGGCAAGCAACCGAGCGACTTATTGGAGGGTTAGCCATTATCCTACCAACCGTCTCTTCTCGGCGCCGACGATGTTGGTAAGGCTCCGATTCGGCTGACGGGACTCGGAGGGACCAGCCACTCGATGATCGGCATCGTCAATTCGGATAAAGGCACCGTCACGCTTTCGGGTGTCGTGAACGCTCGAGTCAGGTTTACGGCCGCCATTTGCAATTCTCTGGCCTCCACCAGAGGTGAATTGCCGGCACAGAAGACGACCCCGGCCGGCAAGCTCTTGAGTGTTTCTTCGGTGCGACAAATGCCATCAAGGGTGAGTGCGGAACCCGAAAATTCGAACTGCACCCCCAAGTAATCGTAGGGCATCGTTTGCCGGTTGCGGAAATCGCCTGTGACGCTCATCCCAAAATCCGTTTCGAGTGAAGCAAGGAGTGATGTGCTGACAAATCCTTGCGTGGCTCGCAGTTCGCCTAAAACATCCAAGGTTTTGCCGGGGCGGATCATTCCACGAGTCAACGAGAGGGTGGCGGTTCCGCTCAACCGATGAGGCGAACGCTCCGAGATGCTTGCCAGGTCCACTCCCGTGAAACGCGATGTCCCAAGATCAACCCACCATCCGTTTGTATCGATACTCCACCGAATTCTTCCAGCAAAAGCGGCATTCGGGCCAAGCGATCGCAGCGGAGTAAGGTAATCCGACAGGGCAGAGCAGGGCAGGGCAGCGTCACGGGTTTCCAATAACCACTGCGTGGTCGGCGTGTCCGTTGTCCGATCTCGCACCACTTCGATTCGAAAACCGCTGCCGGCTCGTTGGCTTGATCGAACGCATTCAATCGTAGCGCGGGTTGAACCTTGGCCGGGTTCGATCCATGCGTCAATGTCCTGAAGCGAATTCAATCCTGCGGCACGATCACCATTGACACGTTCGATCTCTAAATCACTGGCGGCAAACCGCACGGGCGTCGACAAACAAAGGGAGCTGCACAGGAACCGGTCGTGGACGAGTCGCCAAGCTCCCGATAGCTCGGCGGCGGATAGTTTGGGATGACTCAGCACGATGGACACGCCATCGTTGACTTCGGTCCACGACAGTCGATCGACCCAAGCAACCTCATGTTGGGTTTCCGGGTCGATGACCCGAACCCCCACCAGTTCCAGTCGTGATGGACTGGGGCGTTCAAAATCAGCCACTTCGATCAGGAATCCGGTATCTTTGGCGATCGACTCGGTCAACTCACGCAATTCGGCTTGGTGGTACCATGGTGTCCACGTCACCAAAAGAATCACAAGGGTAAAAATCGTCGGGACCGCGCAGCAAACAACGAACACGAAGCGAGCAAGCGCTCGTTGTGTCCGTTCATGCATGCGGATTCCCTTCCCACGATCGACGGTATTTTTGGCTAGACTTTAGCGAGGATCTTAGTTTCACAAGCTGGTTGGCCGATAGGTCGTTTGGAAAGATTACACGATGTGGGTTGCGTTGAAAAAACACTGGTTCCTGCTCGCACTCGCAGCTTGTTTTTCCACCGGCTACTTTGCTAGCGAAACGCTTCAACCTTTGATGGCGATGACCACGCTGCGCAGCGGGATCGTCTTCGTTGTGATGTGGATGATGGGGTTCACGCTTCATGCCGAAGCAATCCGCAGAAGCGTTCGTCGTCCCCTGCCTAGCTTGCTAGCAATTGGGATCAACATTTTGGTAGTGCCGTTATTGTGTTTACCGACGCAGTGGCTGCTCCCCAGGGCAGAGTTTGGCGGTCTGTACGTTGTTTCGCTGGTGCCTTGTACTTTGGCTTCGGCTGCGGTTTGGACGCGGAAAGCCGGTGGCAACGACTCGATCGCGCTGATGACGACGGTGGTCACGAATTTGGCGTGTATTGTGGTCGTTCCGGTAGGTGTTGCGTTGGTGCTGGCCCGTCAGGCCGACATTTCCGCGATCGAGCAAATGCAAAAGCTGGCGACGATTGTCGTTGCCCCCTTGGTTCTGGCTCAAGCAATGCGGTACTTTGGGCTTGCAGCATTTGCTGACCGGCACAAGATTCGATTGTCTTTCTTGGCACAGTTTGGAATCTTGTCGATGGTTGTGTTGGGTTCCGTTGCCAGTGCAGGAGTGGTGCAGCAAGCGAGTGAGTCGGCTTCAAGGTCGATGGGGATCACCTTGATCACGCTGGCATTGCTGGTGATGGCCATCCATCTTGCGGCCTTTGGCATCGGGGTTTTCTCGGCACGTGCGGCTGGAGCGGACCGAGAGAGTCAAATCGCAGTCGGAATCGGCGGCAGCCAAAAGACGCTGATGGTAGGCCTGCAAATCGCGATCGACTTGGGGGTCAGCGTCATTCCGATGCTGATGTACCACTTGTTGCAATTGACGATTGACACCGTCATCGCGGCTCGCTGGCGTGCGGGTGGGGAGGAATCTGTCCCCCCAGAGGGTTGAGCCTTGATTCCCGTTGGTGCATGGGCTTACCGGCGGCCTTGAACAAACCGTCGTCTGTCGCGTAGAATCCGGGACTTGCGACGCTGTACGATCGCCAGCGTGCATTTCCCTCGAGAGAAGATGAGCAGAACCGCCATGAAAGACGGCATACACCCTAAGTATCAAGAAACGACGGTCCACTGTGGTTGTGGCAATACGTTCACGACGCGAAGTGTTCGCCCGGAGTTGAAGATCGACATTTGTAATGAATGTCATCCCTTCTACACCGGCAAACTGAAATATGTCGACACCGCGGGCCGAATCGACAAGTTCCAGAAGAAATTTGCGGCGGGAACCTACGGTAGCCTGCAGTCCAAGAAGGCAGTCAAGAAAGCCAAAAAGTAGCTTCGTTACCACCGAAAAACCTGACCAGCCGCACCGTTCATTCGTGGACTCGTGCGGCTGTTTTCGTACGTTGATTCGTCCATCCCTCATCCCTGTCTTCCCTGCCGCAACCATCGTCCCGATTCCTCGGTTGCCTTTCTTTGAAAAACACTGTCCATGAGTACCATTCGCGATACGCTCGAAGAAAAGCTGGCCCGCTTCAAAAAGTTGGAGGCCGACATGTCGGACCCCGAGGTCTTGGCAGACGGGGCAAGGATGAGTGCGGCTGCGCGCGAGCATGGTGGTTTGGCCAAGGTGTCGGGAAAGTACCGCGAATTCAAGCGACTGACCGACGAGATCCGCGGTTGTGAGGAAATGGCCGAGGCGGCCTCGGATCCGGATGAGCGTGATATGGCCGAGGTTGAGATGGCCAGCCTGCGAAAGCAGCGGGAAGTGCTTTGGGAAGAATTGCTCTCGTTGACCGTCGGCGGCGAAGATTCGCACCGGACGCGCTGTGTGATGGAGATTCGCGCCGGAACCGGCGGTGATGAAGCGGCCTTGTTCGCCCGTGACCTGTTTGAAATGTACAAGCACTATGCGGAAACAAAGCGTTGGAAGATTGAGATCATGGACCATAGCGCCACCGAAATGGGTGGCTTCAAGGACATCACCCTGACGCTCGAGGGTGAAAATGTCTATCGCGATCTGGCTTACGAATCGGGAGGACATCGAGTTCAGCGAGTTCCCGAGACGGAGACGCAAGGCCGTGTGCATACGTCGGCCGCCACCGTTGCGGTGATGCCCGAACCCGAAGATGTTGAAATTGACATCAAGCCGGATGACTATCGTGTCGACAAGTTTTGTGCCTCGGGACCCGGTGGCCAGCACGTCAACAAGACCGAATCGGCAATCCGATTGACGCACTATGAAACGGGCACGGTGGTCCAGTGTCAGGATGAGAAGAGCCAGCACAAGAATTTGGCGAAAGCACTTCGAGTTTTGAAAGCTCGGGTTTACGAGAAGAAGCGTGAGGAAGAAGAAGCAAAGCAGGCGCAGACGCGGAAAGGGTTGATCGGATCGGGTGACCGAAGCCAGCGAATTCGCACCTACAACTTCCCCCAAAACCGACTCACGGATCACCGCATTAACTTGACGATCTACAAGCTCGACCAGATCATCGCTGGGGATTTATCCGCAGTGACCGAGGCGATGATCGAGTTCGACCGCGATCAGCTTCGCGGCGATATGATCGATTAGACCTAACCGCAGGGCGGCCTGGCCGCGATCAGTGAGCTTCTGCTCGGGGACCCTACAGATGACGCAATCAAATGAAGAACCGTGGACGGTGCTGAGGCTGTTGGAGTGGACGACAGGATTTTTCAAGCAACGTGGCAGCGAATCGCCGCGACTTGATGCCGAGATCCTTTTGGCTCATGCACGAGACTGCGCTCGCATCGAACTCTACACCGCTTTCGCGGAGGTTCCCAGCGAAGAACAACGCGTGGCCTTTCGCGAGATGGTACGGCGGCGCGGCGAAGGGACTCCGGTGGCGCAATTGGTCGGCTATCGTGAATTCTATTCGTTGCGGTTCCGTGTCGATGAAAACGTTTTGATTCCGCGTCCGGAAACGGAGCATCTGGTGGTCGAGGCCATCGATTGCGCCAAAGCGATGAAGGTCCGTGATCGACCAATTCGAATAGCCGATGTGGGCACCGGCAGCGGCGCGATCGCGATCTCATTGGCCAAGCATATCAAAGACGCCCAATTGACAGCCATTGATCAAAGCGAGGCGGCTCTCAAGATTGCAACATGGAATGCGGAGCACTTGGGCTTGGCCGATTCGGTAGCGTTCGTCCACAGTGACCTTTTTGAGTCCGTCGAAAAGCACGAGACGTTCGACATCATTTGCAGCAACCCGCCCTATGTCAGTGAGTCCGAATACGACGAACTTTCGGTGACCGTGCGAGAGTACGAACCACGTGAAGCGTTGGTCGCGGGTATCGATGGAATGGATGTGATCAAGCGTTTGCTCGAAACGGCTCCCGAGCGTCTTGAATCTGGCGGACGATTGATCATTGAGATCAGTCCGATGATCGCAGAGCTATGCGAAGAATTGTTCGACGCAACCACCTGCCTCGACGATCTGAGGTTTGTGAAAGACCTGGCCGGCCATCGCCGCGTGATCTCGATGCGCAAAGCGTCGACCGACGCACCGTAAGACACGACTCGCTTGAGCGGCTAAGGATCGACGGGGAACGAAGAGTCGGCTTTTGTGTCTAAGAACGTTGTGTGATTCTTGATCGTCCATTTGCTGCGGTCACGTCGTGCTTTGCGCCGTGCTTTTCCCCTTGGCCGGCCGCCGTCGGATCGTGTTGATCCCGCGCCGATCCGCGGGTCATCACCACCGAAACGCCACACTCCCGCTTGAGCCATTCGCGAGCAGCCCGACGCACGGCCAGGGCACGCGTATGAATCAACGCCGTTTCGCTAACCATGCTCTCGTCCGTTTGCGAACTCGAATGGTAACGCGGTAGCCCACGGACATAGCCCTCTGCGTAGGAGGCGCCGCTGCCACGCGAATAGCCACCATATTGAAGCCGAGCAGCGGTGGCAATCGTCAGCACAAGCTCGCGGAACAAGCGGATACAGTTTTGGACGTCGTCGGTGGGGCCGTAGAACCAAAACAAGGTTCGATGGCCACGACGACCATAGTACCAGTCCATCAACGGGAAGATCTCTTCGATCAGGTAAGCCGCAAGCTCTTTTTCCCAACCGCAAGCACGGCTGCTATTGACCGGGCACGCTCTTCGCGTAAAGGAAACACTCTCGACATTGTCGTCATCTGTGATGTCTTCACGTGACAAATTGTGACGCAGCATCATCGCTTGCATCATCCGCAACGCGTTGCGTTTCTCACCCTCGGTGCTGGCGTCATTGTTGGCGGTGTTGTCGAGTGCCCGCAGACGGTGAAGCACCTTGTCAAATTCTTTCTGAGTCAGCTCTTGTTCGGCATCAACGCGCCGATTCGGAGCGATCGTTGGCAACTTCGTGTCACGGGTTCCGTCAGGCAATGTCCAATAGCCTTCAACCAGATAGCCGTCGTCTTCGCTCGGATTCCATGTGTCATGAATGACATGGTCGATCAGGGTGCAGAAATGTCCCCCAAAACGACCATGCTTCAATCCCAGATGAGCAATCACAACCCCCTTGGGCAGCCATGCGGATGAAAAACCACGCCCCCGTCCTGGGGTGAACCTCCAACCGAGTTTCTTTAGGTATTCCGTTGCGACGGTTGTGTGGACTCCGTTACGGGGCGTCTTGTTCGATGCCTCACCGAGATCGCGGTAGATATCACGGTAGCTGGTTCCGGTCGCAACCGCGATCGACCGCGTCACACAATCACCGGTCAGCCCAACAAAGCCGCTGCCGGATCGCCCGCCGTCGTTCCAAACAAATTCCATCGATTTTGGCCTCGGTTTAACGAAAACTGTTGACGTTCGATTGGATAATAACGGTTTCTGGCTCCGTTTCAAACCGGACATCCTCGGTTGGCTGCTCCTTCTAAGATTGATTGCGGATCCGTGGATTCCGCCGAGACGACACGAGGTTACAATGGTTTCATTCACCCCCATGCTTCCCGCCCAAAAAAATTTCAAAAAGAGCTTCGACGATGAGTAAGACGTTTTGTTTGCACACAACCATGCTGGCTTTGTTACTTTCGTCGCTGATCGGTTCCTCGGGATCCGCCAATGAACTACGCATCATGAGTTTTAACCTTCGCTACGGTACGGCCAACGATGGTGAAAACCATTGGGACAAGCGAAAAGAGTTTGTCGCCGAAACGATTCACGCGTATGCTCCAGACTTGCTTGGCACACAGGAAACGCTTGAGTTCCAGAAGGAGTTTCTATCCAAGAAAATGCCAGCCTACACCAGCGTCGGTGTTGGTCGTGATCGTGGTGATCAATCGGGCGAGATGACGGCCTTGTTCTTCAAAACCGAACGATTTGAGCTGCTCGAAGAGGGGCATTTTTGGCTCAGTGAAACGCCGAGAATACCCGGCAGCAAGTCGTGGGATACATCATTGACACGGATGTGTTCGTGGGTGCGGCTCCAGGACCGAGTATCGGAATCGAAACGACCGATTCTGTTCATGAACACGCACTTCGATCATCGTGGCAGCGACGCACGATTGCAATCGGCGAGGCTGCTTCGCAAGAAAGCGGACGAGCTCGGCGACGGCTGTGACATCGTCCTGACCGGAGACTTCAACGCGGCGGCCGACAGTGAACCTTATCGAGCGTTGTTTAGCGAACTTCCAGGCGAAACCGTATTCCTTGATACCTATGCCACAAAACGTCCGGCGGATGAATCGGGTGAAGCAACCTTTTCGGGATTCAAGTCCTCGACGCTTGAAGGATCGCGAATCGACTGGATTGCGATTCGAGGCAGCTGGACGCTTCAAGAAGCCGCTATTGATCGGACGGGCAAAGAGGGTCGGACGCCGTCGGATCACTATCCGGTGACCGCGATTCTAAGCCAAGCCAATTCGACAAGATGATCGGACGGATCGGTCAACTTCGACACGCTACGGAATTTGCAGTTCCATCGTTACCTTGTTCGCGGTTCCCGTCATGGTTTTCCTGCCCCATGTCGAATTCTAAGAATCTCTGAGGATTCAATCCTCTGGCCGTTCGCCCGCCTTAGCCATCTTGACCAGCTTGGGATCAAAACGGGCGACCGACTCAACGAGGTCCTGTTGCGATGCCATCACTTCTTCGATGTCCTTGTACGCCATCGGGACTTCATCGAGTCCTGCCGACATCAACGTCACACCTCGCTGATCGAGAAAACGCTTGACCTCTTTCCAGTTGAACTTCGCCTTCGCTGCTGTGCGGCTCATCCTGCGGCCCGCTCCGTGCGATGCACTCCGCAACGACGCTTCGACACCTTTGCCGCGAACGATATAGCCAGGCGTTCCCATCGATCCGGGAATGATCCCCAGCACACCGTCGCCTGCCGGAGTCGCTCCTTTGCGGTGAACGATCAACTCTTCGCCGCCATGCGTTTCTTTCCAAGCAAAGTTGTGATGGTTTTCGATGTCGAGTAACACATCAACACTAAGGTTCTTTTTGATCGCGTGGTGAATGCATGCGTGGTTTGCTGCGGCATACTCTCCCATCAAATTCATCGCTGCCCAGTATTCCATACCGGCTTCGGAATCGAGATCAAGCCAAGCCAGATTCGACAACTCACGTGGCAGTTCCGGATGTGCCTCTTTGGCCAACGAACTGTAGTGCGAACAAACCGCCGCCCCTGTTCCTCGTGAACCGCTATGGCTAAGCAGTGCCAGATAGGTCCCCGCTTCAAGTCCAAGGTCTTCGTGATCCAGCGTCAAGACGCCGAACTCGACGAAGTGGTTTCCGCTGCCGCTCGTTCCAAGTTGTTTCCAGGCCTTATCGCGGTTCAGCTTCGTAATCGGCGAGACCGTCCAATCGGCGTCCAGGACATCGTGTTCTCGCTTTTTGCGAAAACCTGCCCCTACCCCGAATAGCGTTTCTCGCTCGATCGCGTTACGCAAACGGTCTTGGTCTTTGTTCAGTGTCTCGACTGGCAAATCCAACACGGTCATTTTCATCCGGCACGCGATATCGACACCGACCGCGTAAGGAATCACGCAGTCCTTCGTTGCCAAGACACCACCGATCGGAAGTCCGTAACCTTGGTGTGCATCGGGCATCAAGGCGCCCGAGACCGTGACGGGCAATTTGCAGGCATTGACCATCTGGTCCACCGCACCCGCTTCGAGTCCGTCGCCCCATTGTTTCCAGGGAGCAGGATCTTCACGGCCAATGTAGCGAGCTTGAGCTTCGAAGACTCCGGCAAGCTTGGACGCCAGTGTTCCCCAAATGGGGTCGGCTGTGAACGAGTCGGGCGTAGCGACGACCGCCGAGATTCGCTCTCGCATTTCCGCCTGCTTGTTTCCATCTTTGGCAGCGTTCTTGACCGCTTCGAGAGCGATTTTCATCACGGGTCCCTTGGGGACGCCGAGGTTGTTCAGTTCACGTGCTTTCATGTTTCTTCCTTAGGAGGTCCGCTGCAAGCTGATGAAAGGTCGTGCCAGGTGACACCGGACCTCGTTGTCGTCTTCCCATCTTACGATGTTGCTTTGTACGTCCAAGAAGCTTCTTGCCGTTTCGAGGTTCGCTCGTGCCTGCCGCGTTCGCTCGGTGATCCGGAAGGTTCCCTGAGGCGGAACAAACCATCGGCGTGCTTCGAACGGATTCAAAACGAAACGCCGACAAAAGGCTGCTATACTGATGCAACGACTCGTCCTTTCCAACATCATGAGGCATCCTGTGACCCTTTGGCTTCCCGACGCATTTCGAGTTGCACCTTCGCTCGAAGGAATTCGTTGCACTTCGAAGCCTCAGCCAAAGACGGCTCTCCTGATCAATCCATTTTACCCGAAAGATCCTCACGCTAGTTTTGGCAAACATGTTTTGACGCCCAGTTTGGCGCTGACGAGTGTCGCGGCAACGACACCTGCGGATTGGGAGGTTGCTTACTGGGATGAGAACCTCCTGCTTGGTCCGCCACCAACCGATCCGTTACCGGAAGTTGTGGGAATCACGGTCCATCTGACCTTCGCCGAGCGAGCTTATGATCTGGCTCGCTTTTACCGCAAGCAAGGTGCGAAGGTCGTTTTAGGTGGGCTGCATGTGATGTCTTGTCCAGACGAATGCTCACCACACGGTGATGCGATTGTGATTGGCGATGGCGTCCAGGTTTGGGGAAAGCTGCTTGGTGATGTCAGTGATGGAACGCTGCAAGCCGTGTATCACGGCGATTTTCGCAAACCCTATCGTGATGATCCATCGCCACGGCGTGATCTGTTGCCGGATAAGAACTATTTGACCACGGCCAGCCTGATCGCCACGCGAGGTTGCCACAGTCGATGTGATTTCTGTTACCTGTCGACCGACAACCTTCACATGCCTTATCAGACTCGCGATGTCAAACAAATCGTTCGCGAGTTCGAGGCCACCGAACAACCCTACGGTGTCTTCACGGACAACAACCTCGGTTCGCGTAAGGACTATTTGCGAGAGTTATGCGTGGGGCTTCGGTCAATCGAAAAGATATGGAGTGCCGCCGTATCGTTGGATGTGACCGATGAACCCAGTCTTGTTCGAGAGATGGCGTTGGCTGGTTGCACCGGAGTGTTCGTCGGGTTCGAATCCCTACAGAATGACAACATCGTTGGCGCCCGAAAGAGAAGTCCCGCGACCGATGATTACGCACACCGAGTCAAAATCTTTCACGACAACGGGATTCAAGTCAACGGTAGTTTTGTGTTTGGTTTTGACCATGATGACGCAAGTGTATTTGCCAGGACGGTTGATTGGATCGAAGCGAATCGACTTGAATGTGCGACCTTTCATATCTTGACGCCCTACCCGGGCACGCCTCTGTTCACCCAAATGCAAGCGGACAATCGATTGCTTCACACCGATTGGTCTAAGTACGATACGGCTCAGGTGGTCTTTCGGCCCAAACGAATGACAGCCGAGGAACTGATGCGAGGTTACCAGTGGTGCTACGAGCATTTGTTTTCGCATGCTTCGATTTGGCGGCGTCGACCGACCGATGTCCGTTCCGTGCTGCCCTACCTCGCGATGTCGTATCTCTACAAACGATCCAACCGAATTTGGTACCAAGTGATTCGTCATCAAATGACCGCCATCGCATGGCGTCCCTTAGTCGAATGGACACGGCGGAGACACCTGCGGTTTCGCAAGCGGTTGTTGCAACGAGTAGCAACCGTGAACTCGCCAGGGAATGTCGTTTCGGCAGGAGTTTAGCTCCCGTTTGGCGATTGTCGCCACCCCTTGGGTCGCGAGGGGCATTTGCTTGCCGCTACGAGTAAAGCTGGATCGCTTTGATGATGTCGTCGAGTTCGTTGGGTACCGCGATGGCTCGGTTGGCGTGACTTGCTTTGGTCACCCCACGGCTGCCGAGTGTCTTGTTGAACAACTCTTGATCGGTGGTGTGATAGGCCACCGTTGCCGTTGGATCCTTGAGTTCGTGACCGGTGAGGATACAGACGACGCGGTCGCTCGGTGCGATCACGCCTTCACGGCGGAGCAGTTTTGCACCCGCAACACTGGCCGCTGACGCAGGTTCGCAGCCGAATCCGCCGGCACCGACCTTTGCTTTGGCGTCCAAGATTTCTTGATCGCTGACTTGTCGCACGACACCGTCCATCACTTCAAGTGCCCGCAAGCACTTCTTTAAGTTGACCGGGCGATTGATCTCAATTGCACTGGCAATGGTGTCGGCGCGGATACCGTCTCGGTCCATTAAATCGTTGTACTCGCGGATCGGATCCATCTCGACATGTCCACCGTTCCACTTCACACCACGTCGTTCCACCAATTCGTAAAGGGTGTCCGCTCCGCTGGCGTTGATCACGGCCAAACGTGGGATGCGGTCGATCAAGCCAAGTTCTTTCAATTCCATGAACGCCTTGGCGAAGGCGCTGCTGTTACCGAGATTGCCGCCGGGTACGACGATCCAATCCGGAATTTCCCATCCCAGAGACTCCAGCACGCGGAACATGATCGTCTTTTGACCTTCCAGCCGAAACGGATTGACACTGTTGACCAAGTAGATCCCAAGTTCCTGAGACACCTGCTTGACGCGTATCATTGCATCGTCGAAGTCGCCTGCGATTTGAACGGTCAGCGCTCCGTAGTCGAGGGCTTGCGAAAGCTTGCCGTAGGAGATCTTGCCGCTGCCGATAAAGATGATCGCTTTCATCAATCGCGTGGCACTGCAGTATAGCGCCAGTGAGGCGCTGGTGTTCCCGGTGCTCGCGCAGGCGGCTCGCTTAGCCCCCATCAAGTTCGCGTGAGTGACGGCGGCGCACATGCCGTTGTCCTTGAAGGAACCTGAGGGGTTCATGCCTTCGTATTGCAGGTGCAATTGACCGTGGTTCATGCCGACATAATCGCCCACCGCGTCGGTTTGCTGAAGCAGCGTCTGGCCTTCCCCCACGGTGACCAATTGGTCTTGAGGGGCGAACGGAAGCAATTCATGGAATCGCCACACGCCGCTAAATCGAACCGGGTTGGTTCGTTGGCTCCACATCGCTTCGAAATCGCTCATCTTCGAGGGCACCGACGCTCGATCCCAATCGTAAGCGATATCCAATAGATCGCCGCACTTGTCGCACGAGGTGCGGATCGTTCGAGCCTCGTATGTGGCCCCACATGTCGGATTGATACAGCGCTGAAACGCGAGGTCGGTTTGCTCTTTCATCGGGGTCTTGGCTGTCTGCAACATGTCAGAAAAATAGGGTTGAGTGCGTTGTGAAGGAACGTGTGTTAGGACTGGCGCTCAAGCTTTAAGCCAATCCCGCTAACAGGAGCGTTATTCGGCCCACTCCTGGTGCGGCATCACGCTGAAGGCGGAACTCCACCCTAAAGCTAGATCGGCTGTGGACCTTTGTCGCGAGATTCTCTATGACTCAGTCTGGGAAAATGTACCAAAGATGATGTTTAGAACGGCAGATCCATCTGGGCAAGCTCCCCGATGGATTCTACCGTGAACGCTTTGAAATTCCGACCGCAAATTGATCCGAAACATGGACGAAACCGATCTCGCCACCCCGTCCCCTCCGCTCAAGAGCCGAGCGGTGATTTTTTTTACCTTGGCCATTGTGGGGGCAATCACCGATTTATGCAGCAAACAGGCCGTTTTCGCGTGGAGAGGGCTCCCCGGCGAAAAGGATATCTGGTGGGTGATCGATGGCTATTTTGGGATTGAAAACGCCATTAATCTGGGAGCGGTGTTTGGAATCGGCCAAGGCCAAGGGGCCGTTTTTGCCGCATTGTCCGTGGTGGCGGGCATCGGAATCTTGGCCTGGTTGTTCTATTTCCGAGCGGCGGAGTCGATGTGGTTGACCGTGGCGCTGGGACTGATCAGCGGCGGAATCATCGGCAATTTGTACGACCGGCTGGGGTTGTGGTGGCAGCCCGGGTACCCCGAAGCATGGAAAAGCGGCGTCCGAGATTGGATTCTGTGGCAGGCCAGCGACAACTGGAAATGGCCGAACTTCAATATTGCCGATTCGCTGTTGGTGGTCGGAGCGTGCATGTTGTTGTACCAATCGCTTTTTCCCGGAGAGGAGCCGCGGCGCACCGACGTTGACAAGGGCGAGTGAATACGTTGGAGTTCAAGCTTTCCGTTGCCCAGAATTTCCGTTGCCCAGAATTTCCGCTGCCCAGAGCCAATGCGCCCAGAGCAAATTCACCAAGGGCCCCCCTAACGGCAGCCCGACGGCTGCATCCCATCAAGACGAAGGACACCCCATCGATGGCAACCCCTCCTGATCAATGGCAATCGCTGCACCAGGGCCGGCTTTCGGCCATGATCGAAGTCGCGTCGGCCGCAGGCCAGCACACCTTGAAACACTTCCGCCGAGATGATCTCGTGGTGGATGCGAAGAGCGATGATTCGCCGGTCACGGTCGCAGATCGTGAAGCCGAGCAGCTCGTCCGAAAGCTCTTGAATGAGCGGTTTCCCGACGACACGGTTCAAGGGGAAGAGTTTGCCGAAGCGAAGGGAACGAGCCCCTATCGATGGATTGTTGACCCGATCGACGGGACAAAATCCTTCGTGTGCGGTGTTCCGCTCTATTCGACCCTCTTGGCTCTCGAATGTGATGCCGAGCCCCTCGGCGGCGTGATCTTGATTCCTGCGCTGGGTGAGATGGCGGTAGCGGGGGTAGGGCAGGGCAGTTGGTATCAGAGCCGATCCGATGCGGCCTGGGGGCAAGCGTCGGTGTCCTCGACGCGAGAGCTGTCCAAGGCGGTCTTTGTGGTCAGTCAAGTGGATTCCTTCGCAGCACTCAATGCCGCGGACGCCTACCTGGGACTCGAAAAAGAAGCTCGGGTGACGCGAAGTTGGGGAGATGGCTACGGTTACCTATTGGTTGCAACCGGGCGAGCGGATTTGATGGTCGATCCGATATGCAATCCCTGGGATGTTGCCGCGGTGCTTCCGGTGGTCAACGAGGCGGGAGGCAAGTTTACGGATTGGAAGGGCGAAACGACATCGCGCGGAGGCAATGGTGTCGGGACCAATGGTCTGCTTCACGAAGCGGTGATCGAACGGCTCAGGGGATAATCGTCATCGACGCACTCGTCGGATTGCAGAATCGTTCCCTGCTCGATCTGAATGACACGATCGGCGAGTCGTTCAACGAGTTGGCGGTGATGACTGACCAGCAGCGTTGGAATGCCAAAGGTCTGGATGACCTGTTCGATGTACAGCGTAATGCGATCATGGAGCGACGGTTCGAGCGCCGTCAACGGTTCATCCAGCAATAGAAGTCGGGGTGCTGAAACGACGGCCCTCGCCAGTGCAACGCGTTGTTTCTGTCCACCGCTAAGCGAATGGGGGTAGCGATTGACAAACGGGTCGAGTTCGAGTGTATGGATGAGTTGATCCATCGAAATGCCGCCATTGCCACGGCGCCGCATTCCGTATTCGATGTTCGCCTTGACGGTCAGATGAGGAAACAAGCGATGTTCTTGGAACAAGGTGCCCATGTCTCGTTTTTCTGGCGCAATACAGATTCGCTCGCGGGTATCGTTCAGGGTAACCTCATCCAAGCGAATGTGTCCCGTATCAGGGCGAAGCAGTCCAGCGATCAGTAGCAGCATCGTTGTTTTACCGCTTCCCGAAGGTCCGCAAATCGCCGTGACCCGATCGTCGGTTTTGACTCTTGCGTCAAGCACGAATCCCGAACTGTATCGATGGCGGCAATCGAAAACGAGCGTCATCGTGAGCCCTCTTGGAAACGACTCCGGTGGTCAATTCGTTCCCCCACATACAAGGCGAACGCGGCGATGGTGATCGAGAACGCAATGATGCTCATCGATCCTTCGATTCCGTCGGGGGTTTGTAGTTCACTGAAAATATACAGGGGTATCGTTTGGGTTTCGCCTGGGATGCTTCCTGCGATCATAATCGTTGCTCCGAATTCCCCCAAGCTTCTTGCAAAAGCGAGGATGCACCCGGCAATGACACCGTGACGAGCCAGCGGTAAAGAGATGCTAAAGAAGGTGTCCAGCGGGCCGGCGCCGAGCGTGCGAGCCGCTTGCTCGAGTCGTGGATCCACCGAGCGGAATGCCACGCGAATGGCACGTACCATCAACGGAAAGGAAACCACGGCAGCGGCCAGGGCGGCACCTTTCCAGTCAAAGACCACGCGGATCCCGCACCATTGCTCAAGAAATGCTCCGAACATTCCACGCCGTCCGAACACCCGCAGCAGTAAATACCCCGTGACAACAGGCGGTAAGACTAGCGGAAGATTGACAATCGTTTCCATCAGCGCTTTGCCGTAAAATCGCTTTCTGGCTAGCAACCAACCTGTTGCGATGCCAAGCGGTAAGCTGGCTAGAACCGAGACACTGGCCACTTGTAAGCTGAGTCCGATCGCGCTCCATTGTTCTGATGACATGATTGCTTTGCTCAATGTGAATCAACGCGACCTTCAAAGCGTCGTAAATCCGTATCGCTCAAAAATGGCTTTCGACGTTTTCGCTTGCAAGAACTGATAAAACTCATTCGCTGCCGTGTTGCTCTTGTTCATCTGAAGTAACAACAGGGGGTAAACCACTTGATCATACGTTTGGGGATCGAACGCAAAAACCGTTTCAACCCGGCTCGCATCCGTCGCGTCGGTTGCATAGATGATTCCAGCTTCCACCTCCGCTTGTTCAACATAGGCGAGTGTGACGCGGGCGTCACTACCGCGAGCAATCTTCCCTTGACGGTCCAGTGGTTCAAAGAGGTCCAATTGCTGCAACGCTTGTTTGGCATAGATTCCGACGGGTACGTTTTTCCCCGCGATCGCGACTCGCTCTGTACGGGACCCAAGCAGATCCTCAGGCTGATGAACCGCGGCAGGGTTTCCTCGGGGAACCACCAAAACGATGGCGTTCGATAAGAGCTCGGTAGACGTTCTGGTGAGTCCTGCTTCCGTGACGAAAGTGGCCCATTGACGATTTGCAGATAAAAAAAGATCCGCAGGCGCTCCTGCGACAATTTGCCTGGCAAGCCCATTGGATGGGCCAACGCTCAGGCGAACGCAGAAGCCCGTCTGTTTTTCAAACTGCTCAGCAACCTCCTTGATCGGTTCCATCGTGCTGGCGGCCGCGAGCACGATAACGCAACTTGCTGCGGGGGGTGTGTCTGCCGTTGAACCGCATCCAAGGAGTTGGAACAGCAACATCGTGATACAGCTGATACCGAACGCGGCGTGCCTGACAGGACAGGAACTTGGGGGGGGATTGGCGTCGAGCATAGCCATGGGATCGAGACTCGGACTGCAATTTCGAGGACGAAGGATCACGTTCCCTTGTTCGTCGAGAGCGGTTGTTGTTGGTTCACCTGACATGCGAAGCAAATCAAGTGCCGTCGCTACCCTCATCGCGGCACGCGACTTGCCGCGAGGATTGTATTCGAAAGAACCTGTGGGTGTTTGCATGGTGGGGCTTGTTCGCATTTGGCGGACGAGGACATCGGCAAAACAACCCGATTCGCCCTATTTCGTTTTGTTCTCTTATCGCATGCCGTCACGTGATATCCATGATTTCTCTGAAGTCGAACGATAACAATTTCTATGGAAGTGCTCACAAATTGTGCAGAGGGTTGTCCGGTGCACGCCGATTTAGCAAGTGCCACCTCTTGTGCCGAGTTGCGTGGCCGACGTGAGGTCGAACGCTCAACGCTGTTGCAGATTGCTCGTTTGCTGTCAGATCGGCCAGGCCAGCAGCAGACGCTCTTGGAAATCGTTGACACGATCGAACAGAAGTTGGCGGTGCTGAATGTCACGGTCATGATGCTGACGATCGACGGTCAACGGCTAGAGTTGGAGGCGACCCGCAGCCCGGTATCGGTTGCGCCGGGGAAGGTCGCGTATGGTCGAGGGGAAGGAGTGATCGGCCGTGTGTTGAAACAGGGACGAGCCGAAATTGTTCCTGATATCGGTAAGGAACCGCATTTTCGCAATCGGATCCATGAGCGAACGCCGCGCCAGTTGGAGGCAACTTCGTTTGTGTGCGTTCCCATCATCGTCGAGGGTGAGACGGTGGGTACGTTGTCGGCCGACCTGAAAACAAAGGATGTCGAAGCATTGAAGGATAATGCAGAAACATTGGGAATCATTGCCAGCATGATTGCCTATGACGTCAACGGCAGACGAACACGTCGGCTCGAGCGAGAGATGCTGGAACTGCAAAACTTGCAACTCCGCGATGCTTTAGAAGAGCGATTTCGACCGAGCAATATGATTGGTGGTTCGAAGCCGATGCGTCAGCTTTATACGAAGATCCAGCAAGTTGCGAGCAGCGACACCACGGTGTTGATTCGAGGCGAGTCGGGGACGGGAAAAGAGTTGGTTGCCACCGCGATCCATTGCACGAGCGTAAGGGCGAAGAAACCGCTGGTGAAAGTCAACTGTGCCGCGTTAAATGAAAATCTGCTCGAGAGCGAGTTGTTTGGTCACGAGAAGGGAGCCTTTACGGGCGCGGTCGAGCAGCGGCACGGGCGCATCGAGGAAGCAGAGGGCGGTACGCTTTTCCTTGATGAAGTGGGAGAGTTTTCGCCCGTGATCCAAGTGAAACTGTTGCGAGTTTTGCAGGAGCGTCAGTATGAACGCGTCGGTAGCAGCGTGACTCGGACCGCCAACGTACGAATTGTCGCAGCGACCAATCGTGACTTGGAAGAGGCCGTTCGGGAGGGACGGTTTCGACAGGACCTTTACTATCGTATTAACGTTTTTCCGGTACATCTGCCCCCACTTCGGAAACGCCGTGGTGACATTATGGCTTTGGCCGACCATTTCGTAGAGAAGTTTTCAAAGCGAATGGATCGTTCCATCAAACGAATCAGCACACCCGCGATCAACACGCTGATGATGTACCATTGGCCGGGGAACGTTCGCGAGCTCGAGAATTGTTTGGAGCATGCCGTTTTGCTCGCCCAAGACGGTGTGATCCATAGCCACAATTTTCCTCCATCGATAAGAATGCCAGATGAAACCGGTGCGTCAGAGTCCTTTTCTTTGAGCACACGCGTGGCGGCGTTGGAACGCGACATGATCAGTGACTCGCTCAAACGGAGCGGCGGTAACATGGCGGCCGCGGCAAGAGAACTTGGCATCAGTTCTCGCATCATCCGTTACAAGGTCCGCAATCTCGGCATCGACTGGGCGTCGGAAGCGTAGCGCTGGCTAGGTTCTGCGGTGACACCATTGCCCACGGTCTAGATTCGAATGCCGTGTTTGCGGTGGGTTCCCTCTCGATGCACCTCTTTGCGCCAGAGTGAGTGACGCCCAAGGACGTGGACACCACAAAAGTGTTCAACCTCTTGCAACAATAATGTCGCTTCTCGCAGGCCGGACAACATTCCTGTCACTTGGTCGTTTAGCTCATGAGTGTGGCGGGATGCCTGCCGTTGTGGGATGCGTTGTCATGATTACGCTCCTTAGACGATTTGGACTTTTTCAGCCGCGCGACATTCTTGTCGATACCACGATCGCAGCACGCTTGGTGGATTCGCGGCATGAGAAGAAAATACAGATTTGTGTTGTGGCGGGATCTTTCCTCTTAGCGATGCTTCGCCGCGGTCGAGTCGGACCTAGACCTTGGTTGGACGAATGCACTCAGCCAGCGAAGTGTCGTTGTGGTTTGCCTTTGGTACGGCCTTCGCTTTTGTACCGAACCAATGACCGCAAGAAGCGTCGATCTCTCGACGCGAATGATTCACTCAAGACAAAGGAAACGAACCATGCGTAAAGTCGCCATCTACGGTAAAGGCGGAATTGGAAAATCAACCACCACACAGAACACGGTCGCAGCGCTTGCTGAGATGGGAAAGAAAGTGATGGTGGTTGGCTGCGATCCCAAAGCGGACTCAACCCGGCTTCTACTTCACGGGCTGGCTCAAAAGAGCGTTTTGGATACGCTCCGCGAAGAAGGCGAAGACGTTGAATTGGATGACATCCGCCGCGAAGGCTTTGGCAACACGTTGTGCGTGGAATCAGGTGGCCCCGAGCCTGGCGTGGGTTGCGCCGGTCGTGGGATCATCACCTCGATCAACATGCTCGAACAACTTGGGGCCTATGAAGAAAGCGAAGAACTTGACTACTCGTTCTACGATGTGCTCGGGGATGTGGTTTGTGGTGGGTTTGCGATGCCCATCCGTGAAGGCAAGGCACAAGAGATCTACATCGTTTGCTCCGGTGAAATGATGGCGATGTACGCCGCGAACAATATCTGCAAAGGCGTCATGAAGTTTGCGGAATCCGGTGGCGTCCGTCTGGGAGGCTTGATCTGCAACAGCCGTAATGTGGACAACGAAAAGGAAATGATTGACGAGTTCGCCAAGCGATTGGGCACTCAGATGATTCACTTTGTCCCGCGAGACAACGATGTGCAACGCGCTGAGATCCGCAAGATGACCGTGATCGATTGGAACTCGACCTGCAACCAGGCCGACGAATATCGGGCGCTCGCTCGCAATATCGACAACAACAAAATGTTCGTCGTTCCGAAGCCGTTACAGGTTGAACAACTCGAAGAGCTGCTGATGGATTTCGGTATCCTCGAAGGTGCCGCGTAGCACAGAATCACGGCGTTGGAGTTCAGCCTTTAGGCCGCACCGAGCAAGCCGCAGACGGATCGCTCGCGCGGCAGGCTAAGGTTGGAACTCCCGCCAATCACAACTGACCCACTCACTTTCGGAGCGCCCCGTGTCTACTGACCGAATCAATACACCTGACCTGAAGACACCGTCGGAGCCTTTTGAGGTCACCACGATGACGGCGGAACAGATCAAAGACGAACTTACTCGGCAATACCCAAGTAAGGTCAAACGCAAGCGGGATAAGCAAATCCTGCTGAATGAAAAGATCGAAGAAGCCGACGGTACATTGACGCTGCCCGTCATCAATGCCAACACACGGACGTCCCCCGGTATCATCACCCAACGTGGCTGCTCCTATGCCGGCTGCAAGGGGGTGATCATGGGACCGACCCGTGACATCGTGAACATCACTCACGGTCCCATCGGTTGCGGATTCTATTCGTGGTTGACTCGGCGGAACCAGACCAAGCCGCCGACCGACGAGCACGATAACTTCATGCCCTATTCCTTCTCGACCGACATGCACGACGAGAATATTATCTTTGGTGGCGAGAAGAAGCTAAAGGCCGCGATCCAGGAAGCCTATGACCTGTTTCACCCCAAGGCGATTGCGGTCTTCGCGACGTGTCCGGTGGGATTGATCGGAGACGATGTGCACCAAGTCTGCCGCGAGATGAAACGAGAACTGAGCGACTGCAACGTGTTCGCGTTCTCTTGCGAAGGTTACAAGGGAGTCAGCCAATCGGCGGGGCACCATATCGCCAACAATGGCGTGTTCCAACATATGGTTGGAAACCAAAAGACGGAACCGGAAGGCAAGTTCAAGATCAACTTGTTGGGCGAGTACAACATCGGTGGTGACGCCTTCGTTCTCGAAGACATGTTTGAGCGATGTGGCATCACGCTGCTATCGACTTTCAGCGGCAACTCCACGGTGGAACAGTTCGAACAATCGCACTGGGCCCAGCTGAACTGCGTGATGTGCCATCGCTCGATTAACTATGTCGCTGACATGATCGAGAAGAAGTATGGTGCACCGTGGATCAAAGTTAACTTCATCGGTGCGAAGGCAACGGCCAAGAGCTTACGCAAAATCGCAGAGTTCTTTGATGATGCGGAATTGACGGCACGGGTCGAAAAGGTGATCGAGGAAGAGTATCCGGCTGTGCGGAAGGCGCAGGAAGAGATCCTGCCTCGCACCGAAGGCAAGCGAGCGATGCTGTTTGTGGGTGGTAGCCGAGCTCATTCCTACCAAGAGTTGTTTGCAGAGATCGGGATGAAAACGATCGCAGCCGGGTATGAGTTTGCACACCGCGACGACTACGAAGGGCGTAAGGTCTTGCCCGATATCAAAATCGATGCGGATAGCCGCAACATTGAAGAATTATCGGTCGAAAAGGACGAAGAACACTTCCGCGAACCGCAGACCAACGCCGATATCGAAGAACTCAAAAAGGGTGACTTCTTCCAAAACTATCAAGGGATGATGGCCGACATGGGCGAGAAGGCGATGATCATCGACGACGTCAGTCACCATGAGGCCGAGAAGCTGATCGAAATGTGCCAGCCCGATATCTTCTGTGCCGGTATCAAGGAAAAGTATGCCGTGCAAAAGCTGGGTGTCCCTTGTAAGCAGTTGCATAGCTACGACTACGGTGGGCCCTACGCGGGATTCCAAGGTGCGATTCAGTTCTATCAGGACATCGATCGTATGGTCAACAGCAAGGTCAAGGACATGATCAAAGCTCCTTGGGAATGATCGACACCCTTTGGCGGTGCGACGCAAAATCGTCCGCTTGTTCACAATCACATGCATTGATGTGCCGGACGGCTTCCCCGTACCGCTAAACAAACAAACTCAATCCATAAACCGAGAAACAAATCATGGCACTCTTAAGACATACAACCGACGACGTGATCGAACGTCAAGCCTTGACGGTCAACCCAGCAAAAACCTGCCAACCCATCGGAGCGATGTACGCCGCGCTTGGCATTCATCGCTGTTTGCCACACAGTCACGGATCGCAAGGCTGCTGCAGTTACCACCGCAGCACGCTGAGCCGACACTACAAAGAACCCGCGATGGCAGCAACCAGTTCCTTTACCGAAGGTTCGTCCGTGTTCGGTGGTCAGGCCAACTTGCTGCAAGCGATCAACACGATTTTTTCGGTCTATGACCCAGATGTGATCGCTGTGCATACAACGTGTCTGTCAGAAACGATCGGCGACGACATCCCGCAGATTGCGGAAACGGCAAACAACAAAGGGTTGATCCCGGAAGGCAAAAAGATCATCCACGCGAACACACCGAGTTACGTGGGTGCTCATACCACCGGCTTTGCCAATATGACCAAAGCGATGGTCGACTACTTCGCAACCAGCACCACCGAGGAAAAGGTTGAAGGTCAAATCAACCTGATCCCCGGTTGGGTCGAGCCGGCCGACATGCGTGAAATGAAACGCATCGTCAAGATGATGGGGCTTGAGGGTATCACGTTCCCTGACACCTCCGACGTGCTCGATGCTCCGCTACGAGCCGAATACAAGATGTACCCCGATGGTGGAACAACCGTGGAGCAGCTTGCCGCAACCGGTGATTCGTCAGGAACGATTGCACTTGGACCGGTTTGCAGTGGCCCAGCGGCAGAAGCACTCAAAGCCAAATGCCAAGTCCCCGAGGATACTCTACCGCTTCCGATTGGTCTGCGAGCAACGGATATCTTTGTCCAACATCTTCGCAAATACAACGGCGGCGAGGTTCCTGAAGCCATCACTGCCGAGCGCGGTCGTTTGGTGGATATGGTCTCAGATATGTCACAGTATTTCTATGGAAAAACCGTTGCACTGTGGGGTGACCCCGACCAACTTGTCTCTCTGACGCAGTTCCTTGTCGATCTGGACATGCGTCCCAAGTACATCATCACGGGAACGCCTGGCAAGGTTTTCCTGCGGCGGATCGCTGAGGTTCTCGGTGAAGAGGATGTCAAGAAGGTTGTCGTCAAACAAGGGCCGCAAGCGGACATGTTCTACATGCACCAATTGATTAAGCGAGAAAAGGTGGACTTGTTGATCGGCAATACCTATGGCAAGTACATCTCTCGCGATGAGGATATCCCTCTGATTCGCCACGGCTTTCCGATCATAGATCGTGTCGGTCACCAGTACTTTCCCACGTGCGGCTACCGTGGTGCGATTCGATTGTGTGAAAAAATACTCGACGCATTTCTCGACCGTCAAGATCGCGATTCACCCGAAGAAAGTTTTGAATTGACGATGTGAGTAGGAAGCGATAAACGCTTTCCAAACTTGATACTCCTTGAACCGAAAACCCGATAAACCCAGCGATGAAAATTAGCGCACGCAACCAACTCCAGGGCAAGATCAGCAAGATCGAGGCTGGTCCGATTAACGCCAAGATTACCTTGACACTCGACTCCCCTCCGACGCTCGTCGCGGTCGTCACCAAAGAGGCTGTTGAGGAGCTCGAACTCAGCGAAGGTGGTCAAGCCTGTGCCATTATCAAAGCATCTTCGGTGCTGTTGGCTGCCTGCGATGACGCCAAATGCGGGTGTAAGCACTAGCTTTTTGTAGCGGAGTCAACAGCCGCCGAGCGTGACGTTCAACGGAAGCGTTCGTTCGGCTGTTAGAGGACCTACCGATTTGCGAAATGACCGACAACGAACAAGTACACGCAAGCATGACCATTCAAACCGATATACCGATACTCGAAGGCCGAAAGGCACAGATTCACCAAAAAGGATCGCAGCCTTTCAATATCGAGTGCGAAAAGCAGAGTGTTGCCGGTTCGGTCAGCCAGCGGGCATGCGTGTTTTGTGGGTCACGGGTGGTTCTTTATCCCATCGCTGATGCCTTGCATGTGATCCATGGTCCCATCGGCTGTGCCGCCTACACGTGGGACATTCGTGGTGCATGGTCGAGTGGCCCGCAACTCCACCGGATGAGTTTTTCGACCGATCTGCAAGAAAAGGATGTGATCTATGGTGGCGAAAAAAAACTGTATCAGGGCCTCATCGAACTGGTTGAACACTATCGTCCCAAGGCCGCGTTTATCTACAGCACCTGCATCGTGGGGCTGATTGGTGACGATGTCGAGGCGATCTGTCGACGCGTGACCGCAGAGACCGGCGTCGAAACGATCCCCGTGCACTCCGAAGGTTTTAAAGGGTCCAAGAAAGATGGCTATTCGGCTGCTTGCAACGCTCTAGGCCGACTCGTCGGGACGGGAGACACATCGGGTATTCGTCCGCTTTCCATCAACATTCTTGGCGACTTCAACATCGCCGGCGAAACCTGGGTGATCAAAGACTACTACGAGCGGATGGGGGTTGAAGTGGTCGCGACCATCACGGGGGATGGGCGAGTCGACGACATTCGGCGCTGCCATGGCGCGGCGTTAAACGTGGTTCAGTGTTCGGGATCCATGTCGCAACTCGCAACCAAGATGAAAGAACAGTACGGCATTCCCATCATTCGGGTGTCCTACTTCGGTATCGAGGATATGAGTCAAGCACTGTATGACGTGGCGGAGTACCTGAATGACAAAACCGTGATGAGGAAGACACAGGATTTGGTTCGAGACGAAGTGTCCAACTTAGTGCCGCAACTTCGGCGGTACAAGAAGGATCTGAAAGGGAAACGAGCAGCGGTTTACACCGGTGGAGCCTTCAAAGCGTTGTCGATGGTGCGCTCGCTTCGGACCCTTGGTATGCAAACGGTGATCGCGGGTTCACAAACCGGAAACAAGAAAGACTACGCTCAATTGCAAGAAATTTGTGATGATGGGACTGTCATTCTTGATGACACCAACCCGTTGGAACTCGCTAAGTTCCTTGAAGAAAAGAAGGCGGACTTGCTGATCGGTGGCGTCAAGGAACGTCCGATCGCATACAAGCTCGGACTTGGGTTTTGTGATCACAACCACGAACGAAAGATCGGGCTCGCTGGTTTCGAAGGCATGCTCAACTTTGCCAAGGAAGTTCATGGGACGGTAACCAGTCCGGTATGGAAATTGGCGGCACGACGCGGACGACTCGAAGGAGCAACGTCATGATTCAAGCACTCCCCGTTTCCCAGCATTTCACAGCGACCCGAAACGCCTGCAAACTCTGTACACCTTTGGGAGCCTGTTTGGCTTTCAGTGGTGTCGAAGGGGCGATTCCATTCCTGCACGGATCTCAAGGCTGCTCGACCTACATTCGACGGTACATGATTAGCCATTTTCGTGAACCCATGGATATCGCGTCGTCAAACTTTGGAGAGCATACAGCGATCTTCGGGGGTGGCAAGAATATCCGACTTGGTCTCGCTAACGTGATCGAAGGCTACAGTCCAACGATGATTGGAATTGCGACGACGTGTCTGTCGGAAACGATTGGTGACGATGTCAAGATGTTTTTGCATGAGTTTCGAAAGGACCACGAAGGCGAGGCATTGCCGCATTTGGTCCACGTCGCGACGCCAAGCTACACCGGCACCCATGCGTCGGGATACCATGATGCAGTCCGTGCGATTGTCGATGTGCTCGCTCAGCCAGGGCCAACGATCAAGGGCGTCGTGAACCTTATTCCTGGGATGTTTTCCCCCGCCGACTTGCGTTGGCTCAAGCAAGTGGTGCGAGATTTCGGACTCGAGCCGATTTTGTTGCCTGACTATTCCGATCGACTCGACGGCGGAACGTGGAGCGAATACAAGAAACTGCCACCGGGTGGAACCACGATCGAACAAGCCGCTCGGATGGGGCAAGCCGAAGCGACGATCGAGTTTGGTTTTACGACCCAAGAATCTTCGAGTGCGGGAACACGACTGAAGGACAAGTTTGGCGTTCCTTGTCATCGACTCGGCGTTCCCATGGGAGTCGCTCTGACGGATGCTCTGTTTGATAAACTGCAAGAAATCAGCGGTCGGACGACCCCCGAATGCTACCTGGGTCGCCGTGGCCGGCTGATCGATTCCTTCATCGATGCTCACAAGTACGTTACAGGAAAACGAGTCGTCGTGTTCGGTGAAGAAGACCTCGTTGTCGGCATGACGGCGATGATGGCAGAGGTCGGCCTGATTCCCGTGTTGTGCTCATCGGGCGGCAAAAGTGGAAAGCTGACCGATGCGATCCGAAGCGTCGCTCCCGAGATCGCCGCACAGTGCGAGATTCATGAAGCGGTCGACTTTGAAGAAATCGCCGATCAAGCACGCCAGCTTGAGCCCGATTTGTTGGTTGGAAACAGCAAGGGATTCAAACTGGCACGCGAGCTTCATCGCCCGCTGATCCGAGTCGGCTTCCCCATCCACGATCGCATCGGTGGTGCGCGAATCTTGCATCTCGGATATGCCGGAGCCCAAGCTCGGTTCGATTCGATCGCGAACAGTTTGCTGGAAATGCGTCAGCATGATTCGGACGTTGACTTTACCTACTTTTGATTCCCCCAAGGATGCACTTATGACCATCGACACCTCAATGCACCCGTGTTTTAGCGCCAGTGCCAAACACAAGTTTGGGCGGATTCATTTGCCGGTTGCTCCCAAGTGCAACATCAGTTGCAATTTCTGCAACCGAAAGTTCGACTGTGCAAATGAAAGTCGGCCTGGCGTCACGAGTACGGTTCTCTCACCGGCACAGGCGGCATTGTACCTGCAGAAAGTCAAAGCCTTGGTCGAGTGTCCGATCACCGTTGTCGGGATTGCAGGGCCTGGTGATCCGTTTGCGAATCCAGAAGAAACGATGGAAACGCTGCGACGGGTTCGGGCAGATGACTCCCAGATCATTCTTTGTATCGCATCGAACGGCTTGAATTTGGAGCCGTATGTGGAAGAGTTGGCTGAGCTTCAAACGAGTCATGTTACGGTCACGGTCAACGCGGTCGATCCGAAGATTGGTGCCAAAATCTATCGTTGGGTGCGACCACAGCCAAACAAAGTCTATCGTGGCGAAGAGGGGGCTCAGTATTTGCTGGATTGTCAGCTCGCGTCCATTCACGCGTTGAAGCGATGTGGGATCACGGTCAAGATCAACACGATTGTCATGCCGGGCGTGAACGATCACCACATTTCGGAAATCACACAAAAGATGGCCGATCTTGGCGTGGACATTCAAAACTGTATGGCCTTGGTTCCGGTTGAAGGAACCCCGTTTGCGGAATTGGATGCGCCCGAACCAAAACAGATGATGGAGATTCGTCAACAGATTCGCCAAGTGTTACCGCAGATGTCCCATTGTGCTCGTTGCCGTGCGGATGCCGTGGGACTGCTCGGTGAAGCCAATTCGGAATTGATTCAAGACGCGTTGATTGAAGCAGCGACCGGGCCGCTCAACCCAATGGACGATCGCCCCTACGTGGCCGTCGCTTCGTTGGAGGGGATGTTGGTGAATCAGCATCTGGGTGAATCGGAACAGCTCTGGATCTTCGCTCGTGATCCGGATGGCGAGTTCGAAATGGTGGAAACTCGTCCGACCCCACTTCCCGGTAGTGGTTCGCGTCGTTGGGAAGACTTGGCGGAGCGGCTGATCGATTGTCGAGCGGTCTTGGCGGCTCATGCGGGCCCCTCGCCTAAAACCACTCTGGCCAAGGCAGGCATTCGCGTGATGGTCGCCGAAGGCTTGATCGACGAAGCACTTGAATTGGTGTACTCAGGCCAGAAGCCTCGAATGCCGCTGCGTGTATCCGCGGCGGGGTCGGGGTGTGACTCGGATGGAATCGGTTGCAGTCCGTGCAGCGGACCCGGTACGGGATGTGGTTAAAGCGTTGGAGCTCAGGCTTTCGCCTGGTGCGACGAGTTAAAACGCATTTGTGACAGGCTGAAGCCTGAACTCCTACTTGTTCAACTTCAACTTCAACTACAAGGAACTCCAAAATGGAAAAGCCTCAATATCACCTTCTTGTTTGTAATAGTGCACGTGCTAGCGGTGAACTCAAAGGGGTTTGCCACAAAAAGGGAGCGTCGGACTTGCCGCAGTACTTGGAAAACGAAATTCTCGATCGTGGACTGGATGCATTGGTGTCGACCACCAGTTGTTTCAAGATGTGCAACAAAGGACCGGTGCTAACGGTCTATCCAAACGGATGGTGGTATGGATCGATCGATGAAGACAAGATCGACGAGATCCTCGATGCTCTCGAAGAGGGACAACCCGCCGAAGAGTTGTTAATGGCCTAGTGCGGCACGGCCGCAAGCGAAGCGAGCTACCGCTCGAATGACGTTGGACCGCTCCCGTTGGTCGCGAGGATCGTGGTTGGATAACAACAAATTGAGCGGTAAGGGAAAGAGTGTTTTGCCGGGGGCCAGGCTTGAGCCTGCTGCGGCGATACGGAACCGAATGCGACAGGCTCGAAGCCCGACCTCCGAGAGGGAATCCTCATGAAGACGCAGGACCAGATCTGGCTCATTGACAGCACGCTGCGAGACGGCGAGCAACGTGCGGACGTTGCATTTTCACACGAGCAGCGCAAAGCGATTGCCGTGATGCTCGATCATCTCGGGATTCCGGAAATCGAAGTTGGCACACCCGCGGCAGGGCAGGATGAAATCGACTCGATCCGGCGTTTGGTTGATCTCGGGCTTGATTGTCGCTTGACCGGTTGGTGTCGTGCGTTGACCGAAGATCTCGATGCGGCTGAACAAGCAAACCTCACCGCCGTGCATTTTTCCTTGCCGGTTTCGTGTGTCCTTCTTTCCGCTCTCGGTCGTGATCGCGGTTGGGTTCTTGGTCAACTCCATCGATTGTTGCTGGATGCTACCCGCCGCTTCGAGTTTGTTTCGGTAGGGATGCAGGATGCATCGCGAACCGATGTTTCTTTCCTCCTTGACCTCGCTTGCACCGCTGCGATGCACGGTGCTGACCGAGTTCGAATCGCGGACACCGTTGGTGTTTGGGATCCGCTAGCGACTTGGGACGTTGTTGGTTTGATTCGTGAAGCGGTCCCAGACATTGAGTTGGGTTTCCATGGACATAACGATCTTGGCATGGCAACGGCGAATTCACTTGCGGCACTGCAGGCGGGTGCCGATAGTGTTGACGTCACCGTCAACGGGCTTGGGGAGCGAGCTGGCAACGCCGCATTGGAGGAAGTCGTGATGGCGATGAAAATCGTGCTCAAGTGCACAACGTCTTACAAGAGCGAGACGCTGTCTTCGCTAAGCGATTATGTCGCTCAGGCGAGTGGCGTTCCGATCGCAGCTCACAAGCCGATCGTGGGCAAACAGGTTTTTCGGCATGAATCCGGCATTCACGTTCGAGCCATGCAGAGGGATCGCCGTAGTTATGAACCGTTTGCGCCCGCGGAAGTCGGCCAAGCGGATTCGGTCACGGTGCTAGGCAAACACTCTGGACGCGCCGCATTGCACCAAGCCTTTGCAGAATCGGGGATCGAGTTGAATCCTGAGCAACTCATGGATCTGCTTCAGCGGGTGCGCGAGCAGGCGAGTTCGTTGGGGCGATCCTTGCTCCCCGCGGAAGTGATGCGGCTTTACGAATCCCGCTCAACCTGATCGCTTTGAGCTTTCTCCGCCACGGCTAGGCCGTCGTGGGGACCGGACCCGCCAGCAGTTGGAACTCGTCGAGGGGCATGCTGTCGCCGGAAAGGACTTGCTCGGTGTTCATCTTTAGAATCGGCATCTTCAATTGGACAAACCGTTTGGCAACACGTTTTTTGCGTTCGTTGTTCGTTGCTTGATCCAGCAATAAGTGGCCGGTCATGATTGCGATGGCGCCATCGACCAGCCTTCGTGCAGCAAGGTCCGCATAAGAAGCCGGCTGTTTCTTGACAAAGATAATCGCTTCACTCAGTTGTGAGCGTCCGGTGATCAGTTTTTGTTTCAGTTCGGTGAGCATCAAATCATCGTATTCTTTTTGCTCAAAATCGACGGCCCAGCTATCGAACACACCGGAAAGGACGCCACGGATGGCCGCAACGATTTGAAGTTGGCTGGTGCCTTCGTAGATCGTCGTGATTCGCGCATCACGCAAATGACGTTCTGCGGCATAGTCTTTCATGTACCCCGACCCTCCAAGAACTTGGATGGCATCATCGGCAACGCGGCAGCACATTTCCGATGCGTAGTACTTGCTCATCGGGGTCAGCATGCTGTTGATTCGCTTTAGCTGGCGGACTTCCTTCTTTAGCGACTTCAGCTCTTCTTTTTCAAGTTGATCTGCGTGCCATTCGACCAACCGCATCGCATTATTTTCCTTGTCGCAGATGCAACTCGTTTCGTAAGTCAGCGCTCTCGCCGCCTCGATGGCGACCTGCATGTCGGTAACCATTTCAGCGATCGCCGGCAATTTTTCAATCGGCATGCCGAATTGGTGCCGAGTGTGGGCGTACGTTCTCGCCAGCCGATAGGCCGCTTCCGCAATGCCGAGTGATTGTGCTGCAATGCCGACGCGAGCGCCGTTCATCAATGCGAGGACGTACGTGATCAAGCCGCGTTTACGTTCCCCGATCAATCGAGCGGGTGCATTTTCGTAGACCAACTCGCATGTGGGGGATCCATGAATTCCCAGTTTCTTTTCGAGGTGTCGAACCTTGATTTGGTCGCAACGTTCAGAAAGGAACAGACTCAAACCCAACCCGTCACTCATTTCGGGTTCACTGCGTGCCAGCGTCAACAGGATTTCGCCACAGCCGTTGGTGATGAATCGTTTGACGCCGTTGAGAAGCCAATTGCCATGCTCATCTTGGTGGGCTCGGAGTCGGACCGCCTGCAGATCACTTCCCGCATCGGGTTCCGTCAACACCATCGCGCCGGTCACTTTGCCTTCGGCAAACTGGGGCAAGATTTCGTCTTTGATTTCCTGGCTGGCGTAGGCATTGACCGTTTCCGCGATGCCTTGCAAGCCAAAGATATTCATGAACGAGGCGTCGGCGCGGGCGACAATTTCCGTCGCGATGGTGTAGATCAAATTCGGACAATTCAGACCTCCGTACTTCCGCGGTACGGTGAAACCAAGCAAATCCGCTTTTGCCATCCAGTCAAGGTTTTCCCGAACACAGGGGTGTAAAGTGACCGTGCCATCCTGATTGAGCAAGTTGCCATCTCGGTCAACCCGTTCCGCGTTGGGGGCGATGTTTGTGGCAGCCACGTGTCCGGTGATTTGAAGAACACGGTGGTAGTCTTCGACAGCCTCGGCGCTGCTGGTGGGTGCATAGTCGGCATCCCCGTTTTCGGCAAACCGCTCTTGAAGGGCAGCCAACTGCTGCATCTCGATGTGCGAGAAGAGGAATTGAATGTCTTGGTTATCAAGAAAATAATTTGCCACAGCAGATTCTCACACGTGTAACCACACTCGCCAAAGCGTGGACGCACAACAAAAACGCAACCACCGTCTGGCGACGTTGATTGCAGAAAAACTATCGCACTACCGTCGTTCTTTCAGCGATTTGACCAACAAGGGGATCACCTTCCTCATGTCGCCAACAATGCCGTAATGGGCCACGGAGAAGATCGGTGCCTCTGGGTCGGTGTTGATCGCGATGATCTTTGCCGATTCTTCCATTCCCGCGCGGTGCTGGACTGCACCGCTGATTCCTGCCGCGATATACAGCGCGGGACGCACGGTCGTACCGGTCTGGCCGATTTGGTGTTCTTTGCCGATGTAGCCGCCATCCACTGCCGCGCGACTCGCTCCCACGGCTCCGCCGATGGCTCCAGCCAATTCGTGAATCAACTTAAAGCTGTCTCGGCTACCCACGCCGCCACCGCCTGCAACGATGACTCTTGCACCTTTGAGGTTAACGGTTCGCGGTTCAATGTGGCGCTCAATCAACTTCACCGGGAACAACGAATCGTCTAATTCGACCGGTTCCGCGATGACTTGACCCGAGCGTGCCAGGTCCGGTTCTTGAAGCGGCATGACACCTTCGCGAACCGTTGCCATCTGTGGCCACCAATCATAGTTGACAATGGTGGCGATAATGTTGCCACCGAACGCTGGGCGGATTTGCAGCAGCAGGTTCTCGTGAACTTGTTTGGTCCGCGGATCAGTGACGTCTTGAATTTGGAGATCCGTACAATCCGCGGTCATCCCGGCACGCATCTCGGATGCCACACGCGGCGCTAAGTCACGGCCCAACGCGGTTGCGCCATACAGCACAATCTGGGGCTCATGTTTCTGGATCAAACTGCACACGATTCGTGTGTAGGGACTGGTTTGGAAATGTTCGAGTCGCTTGTCCTCCACGACGTAGAGGTTATCAATCCCGTGGGCAATCAATTGGGCGGGCAGGCTCCCTCGATCGGAACCCGCTAGCACCGCACCGGCTTTGACACCCAACTGATCGGCAAGCGCGCGGGCTTTTCCACATAGCTCGAGCACGACATCCGGGATCGTGCCGTCTTCTTGTTCGGCGAAGACCCAAACTTCTCCTTGTCGATTCGGTTCGATCATTATCCCAGCGTCCGATCAATAACGAGTTCTTGAATGAGTTGCCGAGCACCCTCTTCGGTGGGAGCGATTTCGGTGTAGCCTTCCTTGGTGAGGACGATCGACTGGACACGAAAAACTTTCGTGGGTGAGCCGGCTAGCCCACAGCGTTGAAGGTCGGCCCCGATATCGTCCAGATTCCACTGCTCGATCAACAGGCCTCGCTCTCGAAGTGACTTACAGCGGCGAGCAACCTCGATGGCCTGATCGTCCTTGGAAGCCTCTTTCCTTTCCGCTTTGACTGCCGCGACCACTTCCGCTTCGATGCGGGCACGTTTGTGACGCAACGCTTTTCGGGCAGCCGGTGGGCGGGGTTCGTTGGCGGTGTCCATCACGGTGATCAGCACGGGCAGCGGTGCTTCCACAATTTCCCAACCGTTGCCGACGTTCCTGCGCACTCGCACCACATCTTCCTCGACGTGGACGAGTTCTTCCAAGTAAGTTAACTGAGTGACGCCAAGTTTTTCCGCACACTGGGGGCCCACCTGAGCCGTATCGCCATCAATGGCTTGCCGCCCGGCGAACACGAAGTCAAACCTGCCGATGGTTTTGACGGCTTGGGCCAAGATATAGCTGGTTGCCAACGTGTCGCTGGCGGCGGCCCGTCGGTCGGTCAGCAAGATGACGCGGTCGACGCCGCGGAACAAGCACTCACGTAACACGTCCGCTGCTTTCGGAGGCCCCATGCTGAGTGCCGTGATGGTTCCACCGTAGCGATCGCGAAGTTCGAGAGCCGACTCCAACGCATGAAGATCCTCGGGGTTGAAGATCGTCGGCAAGGCACCGCGATTCACCGTTCCATCGGCCCGCATCGCATCGGTCGTGACGTGAGCCGTGTCGGGGACCTGCTTGACCAATATGACGCTGTCGTAAGGCACTGTCGCGCACTCCAAGAACAGTTGAACGGCTTGATGGCAGGCGAGGGTATCAGCGACGGGTAGGGCGGTCAAGTCCGCTCTCGCGATCGATGGTGTGCGACAAAGAGACGCAGGCCATTATGCGGTAGCTTGGATCTGCTCGTTGCACCGGAGTCTTGTGGGCGGCGGGCATTCGCCAGTCGCTTTGGGGTCAAGAGATTGGAGGCCTACTTGGCGTTTGCTGTCATCCGAGGCGGCAAGCGACGGGGCCTGTGCGAGGCCCAGGGGGCTAAGGGATTGCCCGAGAACCGTTGTTGTGGGATAAGGCCTTTGATACAATCCCAAGACCGCTTGCCCACGAAGGGCAGTGAGAAGTCGTTCGGTTCATTCCGCTTTCAGGAAACAAGGTTCGAGCTATGTCTATTGCGTCGGTCCAGGTTGATAATTCTCCCGTCATGCAAACCTTACCGACCGACGAGGTCCGGCAAATCATGTGGCGTTACGCCGAGCGATATGACCTGCAGATGCTTGTGCAGTCCACTCGTTCGGTTGCTCGAGGCGTGGTGGCACGGTTGGTGGCCGATGGTGAGCGGAACACGCATGAATGGACCGCTGCCAAAGATGAGATGTTAAAGGCTTACGACGAGGCAGGCGTGACGGCGATGATGTCCAAGCCGCAGTATGGCGGATACCTCGACGGCCCCAAGAACTTCGTGATGGCGCTGGCTGCCTTCGAGCTGGCGTGGGTCGATGCGGGTGCAGCGACTTGTTGTCTCGCTGCTGGCTTGGCGCTTGAGCCGATCATCGAACGAGGCACACCAGAGCAAGTCGAAGAATACCTCACTCGTTCGGTCCCACCGCAGCCCGGTGAAGACCGCAAGATCGCGCGCGGTGCGTTTTGTCTGACCGAACCGTTGCCGTACGTCGGCGTCGACACGGGGATTATGTGTGGCAAGGTCCGAGTGGCCAATTGGGAAGACGGCCAAGAGCCGATGTTGCAGGTCGACAAGCGTGGTCGTTTTATCACCAACATGGACTACGCCAGCTTTGTCGTGGCAGCCGTCGAATCCGACGATGATCGCATCAAGGGTACCTGCATGGTGATCCTCGAAGAAGACGACGAAGGCGTTTACGATCGTGGTGCCGTGACGCATAAGCTCGTGCATCAGCTTTCCTCGACTCGTGATCCCATCTTTCACATGACCGTGCCTGCATCACGCATCGTCGGTGGGTACACCATCGTGGACGGAGTGATCGTTCCGAATCATAATCACGGCAAAGTGCTCGAGGCTGTTTTTGCCCGGACGCGAGTTCCCGTCGGCGTGATGACCGCTGCGAAGTTGCTTTCTGCGGTGGAGCCGATCATTCGTTACCAACGCGGTCGTTTTCGTGGCGGGGAAGGTGCTCCGGGGACACCCCGCTATGACCTCGGTTTGCAGATGAAGGAAGACGTGCTTCACCGTCTGGTCGATGTCTGGGCAACGGGTGAGGCCGCAACCTCCCTTGGGCTCGCTGCTGCGAGGCATTTTGATGAGTTCGAGGAATTGGACAAAACCCGAGACGAACTCTATGCCGCGGCAGGAGCTCGCAGTGTCCGCGAGGTCTTGAAACTGCGCAAACAGACCGAGAAGTTAGCGCTTGAGTACCTTGAACTGCTTGCCGAACCCGAGGAAGAACGGGATCAAGAACGCTTGGCAGAGCTGAAATCCAATCGGTTGGTTGAATACATGGTTGGCGAGTCGTTGTCGAATATCTTGTCTCCAGCAACGAAGTTGTGGAACACCGGGCAGGGTGCGAACATGATGCGCGAGGCGGTCAGTTTGATGGGCGGCTATGGCATCACCGAAGATTGCCCTGGATTCCTGCCGCAAAAGTGGATGGACTCGCAGTTGGAAGCGACCTACGAAGGTCCCGAATCGGTTCAACGAAGACAGTTGATCGTGACCATGACGAGTGAGTTGTTTCTGACGCAATTCCAAGGCTGGATTACCGAACTGCGGCGGTTGGCGTCCGATCGACCTGGTACCGGGGCTTGCGCTCTGGGATCGGCGATGGAGCTTTGGCTATGGACCTACCGCCACTTGCAAGAGGCCAAAGATGCCGACGGCAAGCCGCTTTATCGGGACAAGCGTCAAGGCGCAACGTTCCCAATGGCCGATGCACTTGCTTGGCTATTGGCTTGTCGGTGTCAGGTGCTTGATTGTTTGGAACTGGAAAAGAAGGGTGCCGAGAATCCGGTCTTGGCGGATGCGTTGCCTGGATATGTTCAGTTTTTTACCGATCTTTGCCATGTCCAAACGGCGCATGCAGCGGGCGAGGTGGGGCGAATCTGCGCGGACCTTGTTTACGGCTACAATCGTCATCCGAGCTGGGAGCCCACGTGCGAAGCGTGTGCTCAGGCTGGCGAGATCGATTGCCTCGAAGGGCTCATCCCTGGCATCAGTGTCGGGACGCGTCTGACCAGCGACGTTGTGGAATCGGACGGTTCGCACGCCAACAAAGCTGGCCCCTGCCCGCGCTTTGCTGGCATCGAAGGGTTCATCAGTCGCCGCAACAAATTGGACGGCTGCTTGACGGGATCTCGTTTGGCGAAGGATCGCGCCGGCAACGTTTTGGCCCAAGTGATGATTCCGGAAGCTCTCGATTACCCCAGCTAATTTGAACCATGTCGATGCAAGAACCCGAACGGCAGAGTATGGAAGTGGACATCGTTTGTACCGGCTTTGGGCCGGCAACAGGCGGTTTCCTGACGACACTCTCGGCGGCCATGAACGATGATCAGGGGCAACCGGTGCTGATGAGCCGTGTGATGCCCGGCATGCCGCTGCAAGTGATCTGTTACGAGCGGGCCGAGGATATCGGCTTTGGCGTCTCAGGAATTGTCACCCGTGCAACGGGAATTCGCGAGTCGTTGCCCGAACTGGATCCCACGCAAATTCCAATGGCTCATGGCGTCACGGGTGAGCAAGTGTTGTACTTGCTTGACCCGCACAAAGTGAGTCGTCGTTCTGCGTCGTTGAAGATGCTCGACGGGATGATTCATGCAGGCAAATGGTTGTTGCCTTACAAGGAACACGCGGTCAAGTTGCCCTACATTCCTGGTTTTCTCAGCAAACACAATGGGCTGCTGCTGTCGATGGGCCAGTTCAACCAGTGGATCGGTTCGCAGTTGATGGCCTCGGGTTTGGTTCAGGTTTGGCCTGGAATGCCGGTCAATGAACCGCTGATTGAAGGCGACGCGGTGGTCGGAGTACGGCTGATCGATCAGGGCACCGACAAGGCGGGAAATCCCGACGCGGGTTACATGCCCGGTATGGATATTCGTGCACCGTTGACGGTGGTCGGCGATGGTCCCGTCGGTTCGGTGGGGCAAAAATTGGATGAGCATTTTGGACTTCCCGAGGGCAACCACCAGCGGGAATGGGCGCTCGGCATGAAGATGGTCATCGACCTGCCGGACGACTGTGAACTGAAACCGGGAATGGTGCTCCACACGTTTGGCTACCCTGAACCAGAGGTCTTTGGGTTCCTGTATGTCTATCCTGACGGCGTTGCATCCGCGGGGATCTTCGTTCCTTCGTGGCTGGATAGTCCGGTACGGACCAGTTACCGCTATTTGCAACATTGGATGACGCATCCCGCGATTTGGCAGCATCTCAAGGGCGGTACGATGCGCAGCTGGGGCGCCAAGTCGCTGCAGGAGTCAGGCAAACAGGGCGAGCCCTACTTGGTGGGGGACGGCTACGCGAGAATTGGTGAAGGTTCCGGCAGCACGAATGTGCTGACCGGATCGGGCGTTGACGAAGCTTGGACCACGGGGGTTCAACTTGCCGAGGGCGTCATCGAGCTGCTGAAAGAAGACAAGCCGTTCACACGCGAGAATCTGGATCGGGCCTACGTTCGGCGGCGTCGCGACAGTTGGGTTGAGAAGGAAGGTCGTGTCGCCGAGCGGTCACGGGACGGTTTCCAAAAAGGATTTGTCCGTGGGCTGATTGGAATGGGGATGACCGGATTGACGGGCGGGCGATTGAATTTGTCAGGGGATTCCAAGCCACCGCACCAGCGAATTCCATCGATCGAACAGCACTACGCGGGCAAAATCCCGGCGGACGAGTTGCAAACTCTGCGGGAAAGCTGTGCCGAATCAGGCACATCCTTGCAGGAGGCTTTGTTGAACCGTTGTGGGTGGCCGGAGATCGCCTTTGATGGCAAACTGTTGGTTTCTCAGCAAGACGCGTTATTGATGGGCGGCAAGGTACAGGCACCGCCTGGCTATGCGGATCATGTCAAGTTCATCAATCCCGAGTTGTGCGCCGAGTGTTCCGAGAAGCTTTGCATCGATATGTGTTCGGGCGAAGCGATTGCCCCCGGAGAAAGCAACGGTGTACCCCAGTTTGACCGCGAGAAGTGCGTCCACTGCGGTGCCTGCATGTGGAATTGCACGCTGCCGCGCGAAGGCGATTCCGAACGAAGCAATATCGCGTTTGGCGCAGGTGCCGGAGGCCTGCACTCGGCCGAGAACTGATCATTGACCCTTCACTTTCATTTGGAAAACTCTGAATCATGACAACAGGATTTCACATTGTTGTATGCGGATCGTTGGTGCCGGATCCGTTGCAGACACTACAACCCATGATGGGTGCTTCAGGAACTCCTGAACTGAAGAGCGAAATGATGCTGCCATCGGTGCTCGACCCTTGGGCAGGACACGCGCTGTATGAAGCGGCGAATTTGGCCAAGAACACCCCCGGCAGCAAGGTTTGGCTTGTCAGTGTCGGGCCGAAAGCGCGTCTGCAGCAACTCATGATGACGCTTGCACAGAAGGTTCCGTTTGAGTTGGTCGCCTTGGACGGTTCGGCGAGCGGTTTTATCGACGCGGGTAGTGTCGCAAACGTGATGAGCGATGCCATCGAGGGACTGACCGATTTGGACCGATCGCGACTGCTCTTATTTGGTGGCTGTGCATCCGCGTCGCGTGACGCGGGAGCGACGATGCAGATGGTGGGCGAACGACTGTCGATTCAGGATCAGTTCTTGTCCGTGGATCAGTTGACGGCCCAAGCGGATGGGTCGCTCAAGATCTTAGAGCGGATCGAAGGGGGGCAATACTTGGAATCGGTATGTGAGGGGCCGCCCGTGATGGTGGGTTGGGCAACCGGGACGCTTCCGGAGCCCAAGAACAATCCCCAAGTAGGCATGATGAACATGCGGACGATCATGCCCGCGTTACAAAAAGCACAGCCTGCCGCCGTCAGCGCCGACGGCGTGGTGTTCGCCAATGTCGAAGTGCCTCAGCAGCGTCGTGACACACGCATCGTCAAGGATGTGTCGGCAGACGAGATTGCCCGCGAATTGGTCGAGTGGATCAAGAGTTAACCGTCGAAGTCAGGGGCTTACGCCTGCTACACCGTAACGTATTGTCATCCAATCACATTTCCTATACTCCTTCTATTTCCCACTCACCATGACCTCCATTTTATTCCTTGCCCCTACCGAGTCGGATGGCTCACTTTCCAAACCCGCCTTGGAAGCCCTTACCGCAGCGAGGCAACTGAAGGATTCGCTGGGCGGCGACCTTCAACTGGTTGTTGGGCTGATTGGTACCGATATCCAAGCTGCTGCCGATAAGATCGCGTCCTGTGGCGCCGACCAATTCGTCTCGGTGACGGGACCCGAATTCGGTGTCTCGCGTTACTCGACCGACTCGCAAGCCATTGCCGGTTTGGTGAAGGCGACCAACGCGACGATCGTGCTGGCGCCTGCAACCTCGCGTGTGACGCGAGTCCTGCCAGGAGCCGCTCAACGATGCGGCGGTTGCATTGACACTCAGGTTGCCGGCATTTCCGTCGACGGCGGGAAGGTGCAAATTCAACGTTGGTACTACCGTCAACGGATGGTTGCGACCTTGTCTCGCGACGCGCGTCCATGGTTCTTGTCAATTGCACCGGGTATTTTTGACACTTGGCAAGGTGATGCCGGTACGGCCAACGTTGAGTCCGTGACCGTCGAGCTTGATGCCGGGGCAACACGCACGAAAGTCGTCGGCACGAAGGCGGCGGACACCAATACGCAAACGATCCGCCCTGAAGCCGACCTGCTGATTGTTGCCGGAGCCGGATGGACGAAAAAACAGTCCGATGGACAATCGCATGTCCCTGAGGCCGAGGTGATCCTTCTTGAGTTTTTGAACCAAACCCAGGCATCGCTTGGCAGCAGCAAGTCGTTAGTCGATCAAGACGCCGAAGGCCAACAGGTGATGGGATTTCTGAGTCACATGAATCAAGTCGGTCAGACGGGAAGCACGCCTCGGCATCCCAAAGGACTCGCCACCTGTTGTCATGGCGAAGAACCTCACGTGGTGGGATGGCGTTTTATCCATCAGCGACGCGCGGTGAACACCGACGCCAATTGCAGTTGGGCGCAAGGCAAGGCGGACGTCCTTTACGTGGCGGATGCTTTTGAAGTGATGAAGAAGGTCAACGAATTGTTGGCGAACGGTTAGCCCCTTTTCCTTATCTCGGCGAGGCAGGGGAGGGATCCCCTGGTCGACACGGTGCGTGGGCTCACGATTCCGCGACCAATCGTTGAACAATCTCCTTCGCCGTGACTCGCTCGCTTTGCGCGGCAAAGGTGGTGATGATTCGATGGGTCAACACGGGAGGGGCGACATACTGGACGTCCTCGAGACGCACCATGTAGCTGCCTTCAAGCGCGGCGCGGCTTTTGGCGCCAAGGATCAAATTTTGAACCGCTCGTGGCCCTGCTCCCCACGACACCAGCGGGCGGAGCCAATCGGGAGCGGTCTCGCCATCGGGGCGTGTCTTTCGTACCAAGCGGGCTGCGTAGGTGTAGATGTGATCCGGAACGGGAACGCGGCGGACCAAGTGCTGATGAGCGATAATCTGTTCAGCACTGAGCAGATGGTCCAATTGCGGCAGTTCATCTCCTGTCGTTGTCTTGGCGATTTGGATTTCTTCCGCCTCGTTTGGGTAATCTAACTCGATCAGCGACATAAACCGGTCAAGCTGTGCTTCGGGCAGCGGGTAAGTACCTTCTTGTTCGACCGGGTTCTGTGTTGCCAGAACCATGAAGGGTTCATCCAGCGGAAAATGCTTGCCGAGTACCGTGACACGGTGTTCCTGCATCGCTTCCAGCATCGCGGCTTGGGTTTTGGGCGGGGCCCGGTTGATTTCGTCCGCCAACACGATGTTTGCAAAAATGGGACCTTGGACGAATTGGAATTCGCGATGCCCCGAATTGGTTTCTTGCAGAATATCGGTGCCGGTGATGTCCATCGGCATCAGATCGGGTGTGAACTGAATTCGACTAAAATCGAGTGACATCGTTTCCGCAAGCTTGCTGACCAGCAACGTCTTGGCCAATCCGGGGACACCCATCAACAGAGCGTGTCGCCGCGCGAACAAACAAATGGCCAATTGCTCGATCGTCGTTTGCTGGCCGACAATCACCCGCCCTAGTTCGTTTCGCAATCGCTGGTAAACCTCGCAGAGGCAATCGATTGCTTGGACGTCATCGTCGCCGAGAGGCGTTTCATTGGGATTCGAAACGGATGGGCTCATGGTGGTGCGCTAGGAAGGTTGCCTTGAGGATGGGAGCCCCCAGTATAGCGATCAATAGACTTGGAAGTCACCGACGGCCTCGAAGGCAGATTCGTAATGTTCCATCTTCTCGGGGCCTTGCTCTTCGTTGGGCCACCAGACCGCGATTACATCGAAGCGGCATGCCGTGCCGATGAGCTTCTTTCGTTTCAAATATCGCATTGCCGCGCGGCTGATCTTTCCTTGCTTGGTCGTGTCGACTCGGTCCGCGGGATGACCTGGTTTGGTCGTCGAGAGCGTCTTGACTTCGACAAAGATCACGATCCTTCGCTTCGAATCGATCGCAATGATGTCGATCTCTCCAGCACGATCGGATTCGCTTTCGGCCACAACGATCAGGCCTTTCTGGCGAAGCAGTCGAGCGGCGGCTTGTTCGCCCCGTTTGCCAATCGGGCCACCACGGTCGATCGCTCCATATCGCCAATCCCTGTACCGCTCAAGCCATCCAATGACAATCTGATGCATGGGCATCGAATGAAAATCCCCTCACAACGCACCGAGTCGCTCCAGATCGTTGATTCTAGACGGATGATTCGTTGGAGTGGTAGGCTTTAGCCGATTGCGTGCTGGATCCTTGCTAAATCGGCTAAAGCCTACGACTCCAACGTGCGCAGTCTGTTTTTCGCTCAATCCGTGCATCCGCTTTCTTTGCTGAAAGCCGAGACACGGATCGGTGCGATTTAAAATCGGATTGTGATTCCTAGCGGCGACGTTCTTTCAATCGGACCGCCTTGCCGATGCGGTCGCGGAGGAAGTACAGCTTGGCTCGACGGACAACGCCGCTTCGCTTGACCTCCACCTTTTCGACGCGCGGGCTATGGACTGGGAACTTACGCTCCACCCCCTGTCCGGCAACGATGCGGCGAACCGTGAACATTTCCTTCGATCCGCAACCGCTACGAGCGATGACCACACCGCTGAAGACTTGAATGCGTTCTTTGGTGCCTTCAAGAATTTTCAAATGCACGTCAACGGTGTCGCCGATGTCAAATTGAGGTGGGTCGGCTTTTAGCGAGGTCTTTTCGACCAGTTCCATAATCGATGCTTGGCTCATTTCTTATCCCTTTGCTTCTTCTTATTTTGATGAGGGGTGATCTGTATCGTTACGCAGTAAATCACTGCGTCGTTGTTGAGTTCGCTGCTGAGATTGTTGTTCCCGCCACGCTGCAATCGCTTTGTGGTCGCCGTTGAGTAGGACTTCGGGAACCGCGTGACCGCGATACGTTCTCGGGCGAGTGTACTGAGGAAATTCCAGCAGCCGATTTCCGCGGCTGAAGGAATCATCAATGTTGCTGTTCTCGTCGCCGAGCACTCCGGGCAACAGCCGGACCACTGCGTCAACGATTACCATCGCGGCCACTTCGCCTCCATTGAGGACAAAGTCACCGATGCTGACTTCTTCGGGCTGCAAAATATCGACAACCCGCTGATCAAATCCTTCGTAGCGACCACACAACAGCATGATGCGGTCGGTGGTTGCCAAATCCTCTGCCACGCGTTGATCGAACGGTTTGCCTTGTGGGGTCAGCAGGATTCTTCGTGCTGGCCGCGGGTCCATCGCTTCGATCGCTTCGACGCAGTTCACCGTGGTTTCCACTTGAATCAGCATCCCGGGACCGCCGCCGAACGGTCGGTCATCGACTTTGCGATGGGGCGTGTTTTCGGCCCAATCACGCAGGTCATGCCGGTGAATGTGGACCAATTCTCGCTGAATCGCTTTATCAAGTAGGCTCTGAGTCAGGTAACCATCAAAGATGGCTGGAAACAGGGTGACGATGTCAAATCGCATGACGTGCTAAGGATCACTCGCTTGCCGTTTCTTCGCTCGCCGCAGCTGCTTCTTCGGCTGGAGCTGCTTCTTCGGCTGGAGCTGCTTCGGCCGGGGCTTCCGCTTTTGGCTCTTCCTGCTTCTTAGGCTGTGGAGCTTCAGGGACGAAGGTGTATTCCTTGCGTTTGCCCAACCGTTCCAGTGCAGCTTTTTGCTGCTCCAGGTGCGTGCCGTTGGTTCCATACTTCTTGATCAGAACGGCGACCTTGTCGCTCGCTTGTGCTCCGACGCTGATCCAATGATCAATACGGTCTGACTTGAGTGAAACGCGTGCATCCGTCTCGGGACACATCGGATCGTAGTAACCCAGTTCTTCGATCACACGACCGTCACGGGGGCTTCGTTGATCCATTGCACAGACACGGAAGAACGGACGATGTGTCCGGCCCATCTTTTTCATTCGAATTCTTACTGCCATAGACTTCTTGCTCCAAAACTTTCGTTTGCTTGGGGTTTCACTTCTAGTCAGACTGCCTGGGACAGAGAAACACTCTCTGCGCCGGGTCGGTGCCGATACGCTCGGCATCTGTTTGGTTTGTTGACGTTCCGCCTCTTTGGCTGCCTGCAGACCGGATCAACCTGGCGCAAGCTGCCTAAAGCCTGAACTGCAACTACTTCTTTTTCTTCATCTTCCGCAACAACTTGTCGCGTTCTTTCTTTCGTTTCTTCTTTTCCGAGGTGGACAATCGTTCGCCCGTGCTCTTCTTGGTCTTCATCCCCAGGGTGGGGTCGCCCATCGCAGCACCGGCTTGCAATTGACGCATCATCTTCATACGGTCGCCAACACCGGTTCCCATCATGCTTTGCATGATCGGTTTCATCTGTTCGAATTGTTTGACCAGCTGTGAGATGGTCGATGCTTGCACGCCCGCCCCCTTGGCGATTCGCGTGCGACGATGGACGTCGATCACTTTCGGGTTGCGACGTTCGGCCATCGTCATGCTGTTGATCGCGCCGATGGTCTGGCGAATCCCGCCTGCCGCCTCGTCGCTTTCCATCATGTCTTTGAATTGGCCCATGCCTGGCATCAGACCCATCATTTTGCCCATCAAGCCAGGTTTGGCGACCTTCTCCATCATCCCCTTGAAATCGTCAAGCGTGAAATCTCCCGAAGCCATCTTCGCTTCGAGTTCTTCCCGTTCTTTTTCATCAACGATGCGGTGGGCTTCTCGTGCGGCCGCGACAATGTCACCCATCTGCAAAATGCGGCTCGCCATCCCCTCGGGACGAAACGGCTCGAGGGCATCGAAGTGTTCACCGGTCCCGATGAACTTGACCGGAACACCGGTGACATGCTTGACCGACAACAACGCTCCGCCGCGAGCGTCACCATCGAGTTTGGTCATGATGACGCCATTGAGCTCCAAGGCGTCGTTGAAGGCCCCGGCGCTGTTGACGGCGTCTTGCCCGGTCATCCCGTCAACGACCAGGTAGACTTGATCGGGGGCGACTTTCTTATCGATCCGTTGAAGCTCCCCCATCAACTCTTCGTCGATCGCTAATCGGCCAGCGGTGTCAAGAATGACGACGCGTGCCCCTTCGGCTTTCGCTTTGGCGATCCCGTTTTGGCAAACTTTTACAGGGTTCTTGTTGTCTGCTTCGCTATAGACCGGCACATCCAATTGACGTCCGATGACGTGCAGCTGCTCGATTGCGGCGGGTCGCTGAAGGTCTGCGGCCACCAGCATCGGCTTGACGTTCTCTTCCTTCAGTAACTGCGAAAGCTTGCCGCAGGTCGTTGTTTTTCCGCTACCCTGCAATCCGCAGAGCATGATGATGGTCGGGCCTTCCTGCTTCAGATGCAGCGACGAGTCGACCGGACCCAGGATCGAAATCAGTTCGTCATGGACGATCCGCACCAATTCTTCGTGCGGCCGTAGGCTCAGCAGGACCCGTTTTCCGAGGGCTTTTTCGGTAACGTGATCCATGAAGTCCTGGACCACCGAATAGCTGACGTCCGCCTCGAGCATCGACGTTTTGACGATTTCCAGCCCGTCGCGCATATTGCCTTCGGAGAGCTTGCCTTTGCCGGACAAGCTCTTAAACGCAGATTGCAGACCTTCAGAGAGGGAATCAAACACGGGGACAGCTCGGACATTTGCGTCAAAAGAAGAGACCGTGGGTCTCTGGCCGAGGGCACCTCGAAGGGCACTGCGGGCCGGGGGTCAGTGACGAAGCCCGCCAGTCTAAGCGGAAAACGCCTGTTTTGTAAATGGAGTCCCACCGCAAGATATCTCGTTTTTTGCGAGAAAACCGGCCAAAGTAGTTGCTCGTTGGGCTCCCTCGTCCACGACTTCACCGGTGATGGGGGATTGCTGGCCACTCTTTCCTCTTTGAAGGCCTATTAGCGGGAGCTTAGCAGCGACACTTCCACCGCCCGGGTGCAAGATCCTCGTCAGCCCCCCCCGACGTTTTCCAAAGGCATTGGCATCAGCACCCTTCCTTTCTGGCTCGCTTCTCCCCCCCGATTTTGAGGTCGTGCAGCTTAGCGTTACTCACCCAGAGGGCATTGGTATGGAGACAAGTCACGCTCTTGAATTCTGGCTCCCCTCTCCCCGCGCGGGGGTCGTGCAGTTTTTAAGTTGTGACTGCTGAAGTGTTTAGGTATCCAACCACCCCTGCCCGCGCAGCGGGAGGGGTCGAGCGCAGCGAGGGGGAGGGCCAGTATAGAAACCGTGCTGGAATTTCATGTTGTCATCGCAGCCCGTTTTCCCTCTCCCTCGCTTAGGCTCGACCTCTCCCAGAGGGCTCGTTGTACCACATAAGTTAGACGCTTGAAAAATTTTTTGCACCTGGCCCAAAAGCGTTCCATGCGTTGGACAGGTCGTAGGATCTCTGGATTCCAACCCAAAGCGTTTGCGTCCCAGGATCGTTCTTTGGTCGATCGATGAAGCCGC
>NZ_SJPV01000001.1:596938-752235 GCF_007860135.1 Novipirellula artificiosorum | reverse complement strand
ACGCTTGAAAAATTTTTTGCACCTGGCCCAAAAGCGTTCCATGCGTTGGACAGGTCGTAGGATCTCTGGATTCCAACCCAAAGCGTTTGCGTCCCAGGATCGTTCTTTGGTCGATCGATGAAGCCGCCTAAGCTCGCGATCGCGCGGATCACTTCGTTGAGATTCGGGCAACCTTTCTTTGGCAGTTTGCGACCTAGAATTACATACACGCTTTTCCATTCACTCGGTTCAAAGAGAACTTCACAGTCCAGCTCAGGGCACTCCCGTCCAAGATGACAAAGATACATCAATCGCCAAGCCACCACACTGTAAAAGGCCAAGCAGTTCAACACTCGATCGATTGCCTCGAATCGACGCCGCTCAATACGACAACCCGATTTGAGGGTTCTAAAATAGACTTCAATTTGCCATCGGACGCAGTACGACTGAATGATTCGCTGGACATCTTCGTTCGTCTCGATGGGTAGAGTCGTCACCAACATCCAGCTTATCGGGTCTTCACCATCGGGCGGATTTCTCTCTTCACAGAGTACCACATTGACCGTAAGCGATTTAGGTAAATGCTTGGCAGCATGGGGCGGGCGACAGAGTTGGATACTCGCTTTTCGAATCTCTAGTTCAGCAACGCGCGCAATGCGTGAACGAGTTCGCTTTGATTTACCCTTCTGTATCTTCGCTCTGCGTGCTCGGACATTGCACGTTTGATCGGCAATTTTCGGTGTTTGGCGAACTTGTTCGCACCAGTCTTGCTGCTCGGAAGTGTTTCGATTTTGACCTGCCCGAATCAGTAAATGCACATTGGGAACTTCGCTTTGGGCGACGGCGGCAAAGACATCGTAAATGTCCGATTCGCTGTCGCCAACGCACACGCAAGTCGTCTCTGGACAAGCCAAGGCGGTACGCTCGCTACAGTGGACTCCTTCAAGCCAACGAACACTTTCTTTTTCTTCAATGGGAACTTGTTTTCGCTTTTTGTTTTTCTCCGACTTGGATTCTTTGCTGATCGCTTCACGTGTCCAACTTTTTTGCCCCACGATTCCTAAGGCAACTCCCGCAACATCGAAGGCAATCATCGGGTGATAGAAAGCTCCACGGCGACTCTCGCAGTCCATTGGCCCTGCTCCATCGACTTGTTGTTCTGGCCGCGTCAAGTCGATCTCGGTAGTGTCCTGGACCAGCAAGACATAGTCGACTTGATTGATTCGTTGATACGTTGCCTCGATGTGTGGCTGAAGGATCTTTTCAGGAGTGACGTTGTCGTTGTTGAAAAAGCGATAGCAGCCCTCGATATCAGCCTTACTCTTGAAGGCTGCCGGAATGCTCATATTGGGACTGTGGCTGAGGACATCGGCCATCTTCTTGATTCGTTTCGTGAGCCGCTCGTCCCCGAACTGACAGCCATTGAGTTCTCCCGAAAGATGAGCAACCGTTGACATCAAAGTACCTCCGTGGAAGAAATTTGCCATGAACCGCAGCACCAACGCGGATCCTCAATTGAGGATAATTCGCGGCGTCCAGCAAAAAGTCCAGTGGAGTTGCACACAAAACCAACCCGTCAATGCATGCAAAACGCAGGAGTTATGTGGTACAACGAGCCCAGAGGGAGAGGTAAATCTTGTAAGTCTTTTTCAATCAACAACTTAAAAACTGCACGACCTCCGCGGGCGGGGAGAGGGGTAGGGGGGTGAGGGGCTTTCCGCACACCGATTGCGGAACGACTTTTTGGCTCGATCACCCTGCTGCCACCCCCTCATCCCCAGCCCTTCTCCCCCGAAAATCGGGGGAGAAGGGAGCCAGAATATTGGGCGAAGTGATCGCTGCACGTTCACTGGACTTCGTATCGACGCAGCGATGTGGGATCAAACCGCTTGGGGTTTTGAACGCCCCAATGATGGGTGATTCGCAAAGTGTTTTTCGTCAAGGTGCATAAACCTGATACCATGCCGGGTCTTTACTGCTGACAGCATGCTTTCACCCTTGAGTCGCTTGTTCACAACGGAAAAGGTCGAATGCCAACGAAAAAACAATCATGAGCGGATTGCCGTCGCGATTGGCCGATGACGAGCCATCGGCATGGGCCGAATTGTACGACGCGACTGCGGATGGACTGTTTCAATATGTGACCGTTCTTGCGGGTGACCCCGACGCGGCTGCTGAAATTTTCCAGGAAGGATTCGTCCGTCTGTATCGGTCTCGTGAACGGCTGCGCGAGGTCGATGACCTGAAGGCGTTCGTCTTCACGGTGATTCGCAATGAAACGAATCGATGGCTGAGCCACAAACAGAAACGAATGGCGGAAACGGCGACTGACGAGCCACTTGCGGAGAGTGTTGTCCATTCCGATGACGATGATACGGAGCTGATTCGTCATGCTCTGAAAACGTTGTCGGAAGAGGAACAAGAACTAATCGAGTTAAAGGTTTACGCTCAATTGACTTTCACACAAATCTCCAAAATTCTTCGTCTCCCCAGCGGGACCTGTGCAAGCCGCTACCGGCGATCGCTTGCAAAAATGCGGTTGGTCATCCAGGAGCAGATCGGATGAACGAACAGGAACAAATTGAACAAACGCTGCTGCAACTGGCCCCGCCGAAAGCACCCGCAGGACTGCGCACGACGGTACTCGATGCGATTGAACGCCAACGAGAATCGGATGCACAAGCACGAGTGCTTACAGCGAAGGCGGACGATCGTCGTTGGTTGGCGACATTGGATCGGACGGCCACTTTTGCAGCCCCATGTCTACTGGCCATCAGCCTGCTCGTGTTCGTGATCGTCGAACGATCGGCGGACAAGTTGTATGGCGGCCATCGTGATTCCGTTTCGCAAGCTCAACGTGCGGCCACGGACGCGGCGTTTGCCGAAAAGGAACCGCCGATGACACCTCAAGCATTCTTTCGTCAGCATCTCGCCATCTTGCAAAACCTCAACGCGGAGTTATTCAGTGAAGCGTCTAAGAAAGTTCCTCAAGTGGATGGCGATCGTCCTCCTCTCAGTCATTTCCGTCGTCATCCTGATGGTCGCGTTGCTGAATTGGCGAGCCTCACGCAGAGTCGAGGCACGTTTAGCACCCTTGCGTGAAGTCGGAAAACCGATCTCCATTCAAGACCTGCAACCCTCGGAAGTCGGGGAGGAACTCAATGCGGCGAAGGCAGTGGAGCGATATGCCGATGAGCTTCGAAGTTTTGACCGACAACTTGCCGAAGCTACTCGCGACAGCGTAACGGACGACCAGTTCGATGAGGGAAGTATGCTCGTAGCAAAAAGCATCGTTCAGGAATTCTCTGAGCTCAACGAAGCCTTACGCAAGGCATCTCGATTGCCGGCGTATCAACCTGATCTCGACTATTCACACGGTCCTTCGCCGTTTATGGACCAACTGATTGATCAAGAGATTTCACCACGCACGATCACCCGGGCCTTGTATGGGCATGGATTGATGTCGTTAGCCGATGGTAAGACCGATGACGCCGTCGAGGACGCGATCGCCATTTTGCGATGGAGCGATCACGTCGCCCGGCAGCCCCTGTTGTTGAACCACTTGGTTGGGACCGCCCTCTATATGCAAGGCATTCAGTTGTCGGGCAGATGTCTGTATGCAGGCGATGCCTCGCCAGCGGCCCGCGAGATGCTACTGCAGGCTTGTTCGAATGAATCCAAACTGCTCGCCAATTACGAGATGACGCTCGATACCGAACGCGCGTTTGGGATTTCGTCGTTTGACTCCTTCCCAGGGAGTCGGTTCATGCTGATGCTCGGAGAACTTGCTGCGTATTTGGACGTCGTCAGCGAATTTCAGTCGTTCTCGGAAAAGCCGACGGGCATCGCCCCGGACCAGCCGACCTCGGCAAGCATTTTCGCCGGGTCAAGTTGGTCCGCGCTGCAGCAGGGTTTAGTGTCACTGCGCCGCAAACAAGCACTTTCGCGGACCGTTCGAATTCTGGCCGCTTGGCAAGACGCGGGCGGTGAAATTGGGACGACTTTGACCGAGCTTGATTTGCCTGAGGCCGTTACGACCGATCCGTATGATGGATCGCAGATGAAGTGGAAAGGGGTGGGCGACACGATCGCGATCTATTCGGTCGGCAGGGACATGATTGATGACGAAGGCAGTATCGAAGACGGTCGGGACATCGGCATCGAACCCTGATTCGCTACTGCTAGATCATCCGTCATCGCTCGCCTCGAGGCCGATCGACTTCTTCTTGAAGGCATTTGCCACACTGTGCTGTGCGGTGGTCGAAAACGGACTATGATTTTGCTGATGAGTAGCGATGCAAAAAAACGTGATTTTCTCGACCCTGACGTGGTTGCGCGTCTTCATGGAATGCCGCTGGTTGCTCGGAAAGCCATGCAGGGTAGTATTTCGGGTCGGCACGCAAGTCCTCATCGCGGTTCAAGTGTCGAGTTTGCCGAGTATCGCAAGTACGTTCCCGGTGACGATCTGCGTCGACTCGATTGGCGGACCTACGGGCGCTCCGATCGGTTTTTTGTCAAGGAGTTCGAGGCCGATACGAACTTGCGTTTGGTCTTCGTGCTCGACACCAGCGGATCGATGGCGTTCGGAAGTGGTGAGTATAGCAAGCTCGATTATGCGAAGCAGTTCGCCGCGACGCTTGGTTACTTGGCGATTGAACAGGGCGATGCAGTCGGGCTTGCTTGTGTGACCAACCGTGTCGTGAGTCATCTGCCCGCACGCCGAAACCCTGCCCATTTGTCGACGTTGTTTGACTCGCTCGAAGCCGCGCAAGCAGAAGGGGAAACACAGTTGGTGAGCGTGTTACACGAGTTGGCCGAAACCGTGCGTCAACATGCCCTGATCGTGGTTTTATCCGACTTGTTCACCTCGCCGGAATCCTTGCGAGACAGCTTTGAGCATTTGAGGTTTCGAAAACATGACGTTGCCGCGTTCCATCTTTTGGATCCCGAGGAGATCGATTTTCCGATCGAACGACCCACTCGATTTGTCGATATGGAAAACGAAGAGACGATCTTTGCCGAACCCAGTGACATCGCAGGTCCCTACCGACAAGCGATGCAAGAATACTTGGAGGAGATGAAGCGAGTGACCCTTGAAACCGAGGTCGATTACCGAGTGGTGTCGCTAACGGAGCCCTACGAGCAAGTGCTGACCAGTTTTCTCGTGGGTCGCATGAATGCGCGAGGGACGCGATGAATTTCTTGCAACCCTGGATGCTGGCGGCTCTGCCGCTCGTGCTGTTGCCGATCTTGATTCATTTGGTCAACCAATGGAGGTATCAAACCAAGCCGTGGGCGGCGATGATGTTTTTGCTGCAAGCGGCTCAGACGAACCGTGGGCATGCCAGGCTTCGTCGTTGGCTGATTCTCGCGTTGCGATCGCTTGCGATTGGCAGCATGATCCTGGCCGCTTCACGCCCTTTGTCGAGCGGATTGCTCGGCTGGTCGTTTGGTGATCGTGTCGACGCGACGATTGTTATTCTGGACCGGTCGCCCAGCATGCAGCAATTGGGTCCGGGCGGAACCACGAAGCTTGGACTGGCTTCCGAGCAGGTCGCCGACGCGCTGCGTAAACTTGGTGCAGCCGACCTGTTCATGATCAACGGTCCCCGTGACTTGCCAAAACGTTTTTCCAGTGTCGATGCCCTGCTGGATTCGCCATGGATGCAGGGATCTGCGGCGACTTCGGACGTACCTGCGATGTTGAAACTCGCTGTGGATCTTGTTCGACGCGAGCAGTTTGGTCGCACCGACATCTGGATCTGTAGCGATCTTCGATCCTCAGATTGGCAACCCGAAAGCGGCAACTGGGGTGCCTTGAAACGAACCTTGGGACAGCAGTCCCAATCGGTGCGAGTCCATCTCTTGGCGTTTCCGGAGCCGGTGTCGGTCAATCGGTCGGTGCGAGTCACGAAGGTCCAGCAAGTTGTGGATGATCAAGGAACCTCCGTGCGTTTGTCCTTGAGTTTGGTATCAACGGGAACAAGTCGCCAAGCATCGGAGCTTGTTCCTGTGACATTCGAAATGAATGGAGCAAGGACTCGCGCTGAGATTCCGTTGACCGAGGGGAACGCGGAGTTCCATGATTATCGAATCCCCATGGCTCCAGCAACGACAACCGCTTGGGGTCGGGTGTCGATCCCCGCCGATTCCAACCTTGCCGACAACGAAGCTTTTTTTGTTTTGGGCGAGCCTCCGGATCGACGAGTTGTCATTGTCAGTGAGGCGGCTTCGGTATCGCAGGCCCTTGAAGCCGCAGCGGCCGTTTCCCCCGACGTGAAGACTCCGGTTTCGGTCCAGCGGATGGATGCACAGCAAGTCGTATCACTGCAAGCGAACGATGTTGGCTTGTTGATTTGGCAGAGCGAGTTGCCAACCGGAACGGCACGCCAAGTTGTTGAAGACTTTGTCAAGCGAGGAGGCCAAGTCCTTTTTTTTCCTTCATCGAGATGGGGCCGTGGTGTCGGCCAACCGAACGCGGAGTCCTTCATGGGGGTTCGCTGGAGTGGTTGGATCGATGCCCCAGGAAGCGTGATGGTGGAACACTGGGTGAAGACTCAAGACTTGTTGGCCGACACGCAATCCGGTACCGAATTACCGCTTGCCGAGTTGCGAGTGCTTGGGCATGCGACCCTCGATGGCGAAGTGACTTCCTTAGCAACGTTGTCCGGCGGGGATCCGCTGCTGGCGCGTACAGCGACCGAGAAGGGCGCGGCCTACTTTTGCACGGCTTCGCCCGATATGCAGCATTCGTCTCTGCAGGAAAACGGGGTCGTGCTCTATGCGATGATCCAGCGTGCTTTGCAGCAAGGACTTGATTCGATGCGTGCAGCGACGCAACGGGATGCAGTCAGCGGACAGCCAGGGACGGAATCGTGGCAACCGATCGCAGGGAATCCCAAATCGCTGTCGAGTGAATATCCGGCTCACGCCGGAGTCTATGAGATCGGATCGGAGCAGGGCAGGGCAGTGGTGGCAGTCAATCGTCCGGCTGCCGAAGATCGAACGGGGGTCATCGATGATGCTGCGTTGGCCGACTTGTTCGCCGGCATGGAGTTTGAGCGAGTGGATCACGCGAACGGCCGCTTCGGTGGTGTCGTGAACGAGGTCTGGAGGCTGTTCTTGATTGGCATGATCGTCGCCTTGTTGTTCGAAGCGATCCTCTGCCTTCCAAGCCGGCGACCTGTTCTTGATTCACCCTTGGAGCGGCTTGCCGGTTTGCGGGCAAACCGTCGGAAAGGCGGAGTCGCGTGATGGGGTCGACGCTCTCGATCGGTTCCACTCATGCGGTCGTTGCCGTGTCCATTGCCGCGATGGCGATGACGCTGATGCTCGGCTGGATGGCTTGTCGCCGAGCCCGGTTTCGCAGGCAGGTGGTTTCGCTTGAGTTGTTGCGTTTGTTGTTGGTGGGATTCGCGGTGTTTCTCCTCAATCAACCCGAGTTACTTGAGGAGCTTCCTTCGGAAGTGAAGCCGACTTTCGCGGTTCTCGTCGATCAATCCGCAAGCATGATGACTCGGGATATCGAAACGGGAACCAAGACGGTGGGGACACGCGAGCAAGCCGTTGCACCGGTTTTGGATGAATCCACTTGGAGTGAGCTTTCTCGTCGAGGCGATGTCGTTAGGGTCCCGTTTGCAAGCGAGGGCGCTGGTCATGCGACCGATCTGCACCAAGTGCTTTCGTCGAGCGAAAAGCAATACCCGAACCTGCGTGCGATTGTGTTAGCGTCCGACGGTGACTGGAACACGGGTCCGCCGCCCGTTGAAGCGGCCGCGGAACTACGTGCTCGTGGGGTGCCGATTTTTGTGGTGCCGGTCGGTAGCGTTGACCGTATGCCCGATTTGCAATTGCTTCGGTTTGACGTCCCTGCGTTCGCCGCAGTCGGTAAACCGCTACGCATTCCGCTGACGTTGGAAAGCTCGTTGTCGCGAGATCATTTGGCTGTCGTGTCACTCACCGATTCCGATGGAGACGTGCTTAAAAAGGAGTTCATGATCGAGCCGATGAGCCGAACGAACGAGGCCATCGTCTGGACGCCACGCAGTCTCGGTTCGCAATCATTGACGTTGTCACTTGCTGCGGCTGGGGAGGAGCGGATTTTGGACAACAACGAGCTTTCGGCATCACTGACGGTGCGCGAGGAAAAGCTCAACGTGTTGATTGTGGAATCGCAGCCTCGCTGGGAATACCGTTTTCTGAGAAACGCATTGTCGCGAGATCCGGCCGTGGAGGTGTCGTGTTTGTTGTTCCATCCAGGACTCAGCAAACGAGGTGGCGGCAATCGGGATTACATCCAATCGTTTCCTGAGGATCTTGGTGAGTTAACGCAATACGATGTTGTTTTTCTTGGCGATGTGGGGGTCGGCAAGGATCAATTGACTCTATCGCAAACCGAGCAAGTACGGGGGTTGGTCGAGCAACATGCCAGCGGTTTGGTTGTCGTTCCTGGGATTGCGGGGCATACGTTGTCACTTGTCGATACGCCAATCGGCGACCTGTTGCCTGTCGATTTGGACCGCTCACGTCCCAGCGGCCAAGGTAGTGAACTCGCCCATGCCTTAGCGTTAACGGAGTCTGGACGACGTAGTTTGTTGACGCGGTTGGCTGATGACGAAGACGACAATCGTCAAGTTTGGGATCGTCTGCCCGGTTTCCAATGGCATGCCCCCGTGATTCGAGCGAAACAAGGAAGCGATGTGTTGGCGGTCGATCGTGATGCTTCGAACGAACATGGCCGAATCCCCCTGATGGTGACGCAAAGTTTTGGCAATGGCAAAGTCCTCTTTGTCGGCTTCGACAGCGTGTGGCGTTGGCGAAGCGGTGTCGAGGATCTGTATCACTATCGATTTTGGGGGCAAGTGGTGCGTTGGATGGCGTACCAGCGAAACATGGCCAAAGGCAAATCAATACGGTTGTTTTATTCACCAGAGCAGCCTCACGTGGGACAGACGCTCTCGCTGACGGCGACGGTTCTCGACGACCAGCGAGCACCGCTCAGCGATGGCGATGTCTCGATCGAGACAATTGCCCCTTCGGGAAAAGCAGAAAGCGTGCAATTGAACCTGGTGGATCCGATCTGGGGAGTCTATGCCGGTAACTACACACCGAGTGAGGCTGGCTCTCACAAGATGAAATTGTGGTGCAAGGAGACCAGCGAGACGCTCGAAACAAGCGTTTTCGTGCAGCTTGCCGACGTCGAGCGGATTGGAAAACCTGCCCGACCTGAGGTGCTCGAGGAACTTGCCAAGCTCACCCGGGGGCGGGTGCTGCGGGTCGACGAGATCGCATCGTTCGCAGACACCCTTCTGGCGATGCCTGATCCGCCAGCGGAAGTTCGTCGCGTTCGATTATGGAGTCACCCGGCGACGGTTCTGGTCATGATCGGGTTGGCGGCGCTGTTTTGGATCGGTCGCAAGATGGCCGGTTTGACCTGATCACGGCTGCAAACGAGTCCGAGGCAAAAGGATCGCTTGGATGTGAATGGCCGCGATTTCATGATCGAAGGAAAACCAACACTCTTTCGGGCGATAGGCCATCGGCTGTTAGTGGATAGGCGGTTTAAGAGGAATAAACCGATCTTGACCTACGGTGTGGATTCGATAGAATTCGTCAGTGAGGCAAGCTTGGCAAAGCAGGGAGACTCGGAGTTTCTTGCCGCTTGCGTTCTTCGCGCAGTTTTTCAGTAAAATGTGCTAGTGCGGTAGAACGGGAAGTTTGCTAAGACAAGACCGGCGGTGAATGGTTGGAGAAGCCAGTGCATCGGATCGCATGAGCTACCATCCGACCCAAGCCAGTAAAATCTCACTAGCAGGTTTTGCTAGCATTTTTCACCTCAACGTCTGTCGTGAGCGGAGAGGCCTGCGTTGTTTTTGACGTGGGTGTTTCTGCGAAGGGCACAGTATCCATTTGGTAACGGCTAGTCATGCAGGGAGGATGGTTTCCGCCATGACCAATAAAACGGTTTTTACAACAGGCGAAGCGGCCAAGATTTGTAAGGTCAGCCAGCAGACAATTATCCGGTGTTTCGACAACGGGTCGCTGAAGGGGTTTCGTGTCCCTGGCAGCAAGTTCCGCCGAATTCCTCGTGAACAGCTTTATTTGTTCATGCGGGACAACGGGATTCCGACCGATGCACTTGAAAGTGGTAAGAAGAAGCTGCTGATTGTTGACGATGACCAAGACTTGGTTGAATTGATCAGTGACGGTTTTGAGCGCGACGGTCGGTTTGACATTCGCACGGCGAACAATGGGTTTGACGCTGGAATGGGTGTCAAAGAGTTTCGTCCCGACTTGGTCATTCTTGATGTGATGCTTCCCGACATCAACGGCAAGGAAGTTTGCCAACGTGTCCGCAGCGATCCGTCCTTGGATATGGTCAAGATTTTGTGCATATCGGGGATGGTCGAGCACAACAAGGTTGACGGCTTGAAGGCGGCTGGTGCAAACGATTTTATGCAAAAACCGTTTGCAGTCGAAGAGTTGATCAACCGGTCGTGTGAGTTGCTTGAAATTGAACGTGGTGTCGTTGGTTAGGTCCACTGAGCACCCTTGCTGCCCAAAGGATGATTGCGATGCGTTTGCTTCCATGCCTGCGCTTCGGATCATACCGATGGTGGCTACCGAGATCGCATGACGCCACGGAAACGCTCGCGGGTCTGCTGTTGCGCAGCGAGCATCGTGGTGCCACAAGTCGAACCGATGCGACGTCATCGACGGTCGCTAGAACGGTTTCGTGCTTCCGCGAGGACCCGCCGCTGTTTTTGTTTGCAGCGATTTCGTACCCGGGACGCGATGCGACGTTGACGGAACTGGCGAGTTGGCTCGCGGAAAACGCTTGCGGTCTGCTGGCCGGTGGTGATGCGTTTCTTGGTGCTCCTGAGATTTCACGTCCGATGCAACACCGTTGGAGTGAGCTTCACGGATACCACAAAACGTTGCCACCGAGTCGTTGGATCGACGAAGCCCATCGATGGTTAGAGGTGACTGGGCCAGCGGTGCCTGAGGTTTGGCGACAGCAATGGGCGCGAGTCTCATGGGATGATTGGCGAATCAATCGGCCCGACGGTGAGAGCTCGCCGGACATGCTACAACAACTTGCCCGCCGAATGCAGCATCTGGAGTGCATCGAACGTTCGTTTGATCGACGATTGCACAAAAGCAAGCTCGCCGCGCTAAAACAACTTGCTTATGGCTTGAGCCACGAGATCAACAATCCGCTGGCAAATATTTCATCGCGAGCTCAGCAATTGCAGCGTGACGAAGTCGAACCACGCAGACGGCAAGTGTTGCAGAAGATCGTCGATCAAGTCTATCGAGCTCACGAGATGATCGCCGATTTGATGTTCTATGCGAATCCACCCGAACCTCGGATTGCCCAATGGGACTTGAATGAATTGATCGCTGAAGTCGCCTCGGAGTTTGTCGACGAAGCAAAGCAGCTTTCGATCCGGCTCGAAACCGAAACCTCGTCGGATGCATTCTCGGCGAACATCGACGGTGAGATGGTTGGAGAGGCGTTGCGAGTCTTGTTGCGAAATTCGATCGAGGCGATTGGGGCGGAGGGAACGATCGTGGTTTCCGTCGTCCGCGACAACGAATCTGCGCTGATTCATGTTGCTGACAGCGGGCCGGGACTATTGGGTCACGCTCGCGAGCATGCATTCGATCCCTACTTTAGTGGTCGCGAAGCGGGACGAGGCTTAGGACTCGGGCTCTGCCGAGCCTACCGAATCGCCAAGTTGCACCATGCCGACATCACACTTGCGGGTGGTCCGATCGGCTGTGTCGCAACGATTTCGTTGCGGATCCCTTAGGGCGGCACGGCCGCTCGTCGTGGCTTTGGCCCGCTCCCGTTGGTCGCTGGATTCATGCCCGGTAGGCGATGGGCGGGCAATCTTCAATAATTGGGGCTGTCCATGATCGTTCCCTACTCGCACCCTGCGTGTCCACCATGCTCGATTCCGCGAAGGAATTGCTGCGAATGCAAGAAAGCGGTGATCTGACCGCCGTCGAAATTACTGAACAAGCACTCGCGGCCATCCAACACTCCGACCCTCAAATCAATGCGTTCACGCACGTTGCCGCAGAATTGGCGGTCGACGCGGCGCGGCGTGTGGATGCAAAACGTTTGGCGGGCGAAGCTCTTGGTCCGTTGGCCGGGATTCCCGTCGCGGTCAAGGATGTGCTGTGTACCGCCGACATGCCGACGACCTGTTCTTCGCGGATGCTGAAAGGCTTTCAGCCACCTTATGATGCCACCGTGATCCACAAGCTTCGCGAAGCGGATGCGGTTCTGATTGGCAAAACGAATATGGACGAATTCGCGATGGGCGCGAGTACGGAGACCAGTGCATTTGGTGTCACGCGCAACCCTTGGGACACCGATCGTACACCGGGGGGCAGTAGCGGCGGGGCGGCGGCGTGTGTCGCTGCGGGCAACGTTCCGTTGAGTCTCGGCAGCGATACCGGGGGGTCGATCCGCCAACCGGCAGCATTTTGTGGTGTGACAGGACTCAAGCCGACTTATGGTCGAGTGAGCCGATATGGATTGGTCGCATTTGCCAGCAGCCTCGATCAAGTCGGCCCAATCGCGTGGTCGGTTGACGACGTTGCGCTCTTGCTCGAGTCGATCGCCGGGTTTGAACCGCGGGATTCAACGTCACTCAACCAAGGCGTTCCCAACTACAGTGAGATCCTGCAAACGACCGACCTGCGTGGATTGAAGATCGGTATCCTCCGAGAATCTTCGGAAAACAAAGCGGTCGATCACGCCATTCTGGCGGCGGTTCATCACGCCGGTGATGTGTTCCGCAGTTGTGGTGCGGAATTGGTTGAAGTGAATTTGCCCCACAGCGAGTATTGGGTGCCCACCTATTATGTCATCGCTCCGTGTGAAGCCAGCAGTAACTTGTCTCGCTACGAAGGAGCCCACTACGGCCATCGCACCGAGTCGATCGACAGCAACAGTGAACAGGGACCATTGGTCTCCGCCTACTGTCGAAGCCGCGAAGAGGGATTTGGGGCGGAAGTCAAACGTCGCATCATGGTTGGCATGTATGCGTTGAGCGAAGGCTACGCGGACAAATATTACAACCAGGCCCTAAAAGTTCGCCGCTTGATTAAGGGCGATTTTGACGCTGCGTTCACGCAGTGCGATCTGTTGCTTGGTCCCGTCACCCCCTCTTCGGCGTTTCGAATCGGCGAGAAGGTGGATGATCCGATCCAGATGTACTTGTGCGACTTGTTTACCGTCGGTGCAAACCTAGCGGGCCTTCCGGCAATCTCGCTGCCGGGTGGTTTCGATGAGCATGGACTTCCCATTGGCATCCAGTTGCAAGCTCCTGTGCTGGAGGAATCACGACTCCTGTTTGCGGCCGGAGCGTTCCAATCTGTAACCGACTACCACACCAAACGACCATGACAGCACACGAAGTCACGACCATCATTGGACTCGAGGTCCACGTTCAATTAAAAACGCAAACCAAGCTGTTCTGTGGATGTAGCGCTGCGTTTGGTGCGCCACCGAACACGCAGGTTTGTCCCGTCTGCCTCGGGCTCCCCGGGGCGCTGCCGGTCATGAACGAACACGCGATTGAACTTGCCATTCGGGCGGGATTGGCCATCCATTGTTCGATCCCACCAATGACCAAATGGGACCGCAAACAGTATTTCTATCCCGATCTGCCGAAGGGATATCAAATCAGCCAGTTCGATTTACCCATTTGTGCCGATGGCTATTTGGAGATCACGGATCCGGCAGATCCCGATGGCACGCGTCACATTGGGATCATCCGCGCTCATTTGGAAGAAGATGCGGGCAAGAGCATGCACGACGAGGTCGCTGGCAAGAGCGATACGCGGATCGATCTCAATCGTTGCGGTACGCCACTGTTGGAAATTGTCAGTCAACCCGATCTGCGGTCGGCCGCGGAAGTGAAGGAGTACCTCACGCAACTCAAGTTGATCCTCACTCATCTGGACGTTTCCGATTGCGAGATGCAGGAGGGTAGTTTACGGGTCGATGCCAACGTCAATCTACACATCGATGTTGACGGCAAGAAAGTTGCCACGCCGATTGTCGAAGTGAAGAACATGAACAGCTTCCGCGCGGTCGAACGGGCGTTGGAATATGAAGTGGAACGTCAGTACGCTGATTGGGAAAACGATGGATTGACGATCGAAGACAACCCCAAAACGACTCGAGGTTGGGATGATGTCAACCAGCGGACGTTTGTCCAACGAGAAAAGGAAGAGTCGGCCGATTACCGTTATTTCCCCGATCCCGATTTGTTGCCCGTCCGAATTCCGTCCGAACGAGTCGAAGCGTTGCGGCAGTCGCTCGGCGAATTGCCACGTGCAACCTACTTGCGTTTGCAAAGTCAACACGACTTGAAGCCTTACGATGCCGACGTGATCGTGAACCAAGGTCCCGCAATGATCGCCTACTTTGAACGAGTCGCCGAGGTTTCGGGCGATGCCAAGCGATCGAGTTCATGGATCCAGCAAGACGTGATGAGAACACTAAAGGATCGTGAACTCTCGATCGATGCGTTTCCCGTCACGAGCGTCGGGCTCGGTGAATTGCTGAAGCTCGTTGTAAAGGGGCAACTGGACAACACAAGAGCTCGTGACGTTTTCAACTACTTGCTTGACCATGAGTCGACAGTTGACCAAGCAATCCAGTCGCTGGGAATCGAACAGGTCGACAACAGTGAGATTGATGCGTTGTGCCAAGAACTGCTTGATGCGAATCCGGCGGTGGTCGCAGACGTTCGTAGCGGGAAGGTCCAGGCGGTGGGTTCGTTGATCGGGCAAGCCAAAAAGAAGAACCCCAACGCCAACCCACAGCAAGTTCGCGAGACACTATTGAAGTTGATTGGTTAGACACGCTCCTCGAAACATCAAGCCGTCGTGTTCGCAAACAACTCGCCGATCGGCAGCGGCGAATGGGGCGCCAGCAGAGGTGACAAGGTCGATGCTTCGTCGAAGCGGATACAGGATTGATATCGGCCGTCCGAACAATCGCGAAAAACTTCGATTGCCTTGCTGCTGGGCAGAACCATCCAATACTCCTCGATTCCCGCAGCTGCATAGATCTCGGCTTTTTGACGATCCATCCCTTCGCTGTTCAAAGCCACTTCAATGACCAACTTCGCTGATGATGGATGTTGGAGCCGAAAATCGTCCGGCGTTCCCGCAACGACCGAAATGTCGGGTTCGGGCTCGGAATCATATAAGGTGAGTGGGTCTTCCTTACGAACTTGAAAACCATTGCCAACGGTAGCGATGAGCCATTTTTGAAGAAAAAGGACCATCCAGGTGTGAAGTGGAGATTTAGGCATTTTCTCTATCACGATTCCGGATAACAACTCGGTTTTTTCAGGAAGGACTCCCATTTCATAAAGTCGATGGTACTGAGCCGGCGTCAATCGAACCGCCGCGGCTCGCACCTCTGGGATATCCAATACGTTTGACATCGGGAAACCTCTTGTTTTTCGCAAACTGGCTCAACTGGCCCCCATTATAGCAACAGATCGAGAGGACTCATGGCTTCGTCCACGACGGCCAACCCATTAGTTAAACGCTGACAAAACACTTGATGGTTCGTGAAGCCCTGCGGATCACGTGCGCTGTCCAGCTAGACAACACCTACGTCCGACTTTCTTGTTCAGCCTACGTGCTCCCGGGGGGCTTTACTGTCGCTTCCTTACAGCACACCCTTGGTGCTCGGGATCGCGTCGCTGCGTGGATCGCTTTCGGCGGCCATTCGGATGGCTCGGGCCGTGGCTTTGAAAACGCCTTCGGCGATGTGGTGGGCGTTGCGACCGTGATGCAGCACGACGTGCAGGTTGCTGTGCGAATTTGCAGCGAACGACTGCCAAAAGTGTTCGACCAGTTCACTGTCGAACGTGCCAATCTTCGCCGCTGCAATGGGAGCCTGGTACTCGAAGGCATAGCGTCCACCGAGGTCCACCGCTGCGGTGACCAAACACTCGTCCATCGGCAACGTGAAGTGACCGTAGCGTCGAATGCCTGCACGATTGCCGAGTGCTTCATGCACGGCTTGACCAAGTGCAATGCCGATGTCTTCGGCGGTGTGGTGATCATCGACGTGCAAGTCACCGATTGCTTTGACATCGAGATCGATCATTGCGTGCTTGGCCAGTAGGTCAAGCATGTGGTCGAGGAATCCGATGCCGGATGATCGCGTACCGGATCCGTCGCCGTCGAGGTTGAGGGTCAGTTTGATGTCGGTTTCACCCGTCTTGCGAGCGATCGATGCGGTGCGTGTCATAGGTTCTTTAGGTGACTTTCCAGCAGCATGAACAAAGCGTCGATTTGGTCATCGGTACCGACCGAGATCCGAAGTCCATCGCCCCAATCGGGGAATTGCATGTATCGGACGAGGATTTGGTTGTTCTTCAGGAATTCGTACATCGCATGATGTTGACCACTTGGGTGAGTGCACCACACGAAATTGGCGTAGGACGGAGTGACATCGAAGCCCATTTGCGTCAAGCGATCCGTCATCCGGTCGCGCGTCGCATTCATCTTCGCGACCACGTCTCCAAGCCATGTCTTGTCGGAAATCGCTGCGGTTGCCGCGGCAATCGAAAGCATGTCGCAGTTGTAGCTATCCTTGATCTTTGCCAATTCTGAAACAACATGAGGCTGGGCAATCAAAAATCCGAAGCGCAAGCCCGCCAATCCATAAGACTTGCTGAGCGTTCGTGTGACGAGAATATTCTCGTGTTTTTTGACCAGATCAATGCAGTTGGCACCGGAAAAATCGGCGTAAGCCTCATCAACGACCAACGGACAAGTCATCTGGGCCGCAAGGGATTCGACCTCTTCAAGTGACAGCACCGTGCCGCTTGGGCTGTTCGGGTTGGGCAGAAACACCAAACGAACATCGTCGGGCGTGTTTCCAAACGCGGCCGGCAATTTCCATCCGTCCTCAAACGCGACTTGTTCCCACGTCGCTCCTTGGATGTCAGCTAAAGTGCGATACAGAATATAGCTGGGGTAGGGCAGACGCAATTTTTGATTCTCACCAACAAAGCCTCGTACGAGAATCGTAAGAATTTCATCGCTGCCGTTGCCCGCCAAAATCCACTCTGGCCCCGGAAGGCCCAATGCCTCGGCCGCTGCTCGGCGGAAAGCGGTTGCAACAGGATCAGGGTATCGGTTGAGCGCACCTGTTGCAGCATTTTGGATCGCAGCGACGACGGTTGGATTCGGGGGATACGGATTCTCGTTTGTATTCAGTTTGACGGTCTTACCCGGAGCCGGTTGTTCACCCGGCGTATAGGGAAGCATCTGCGAAAGGGCAGGGCGGAAAATAACGTTGTCGGACACGGGGTGTTCTATTTCGTTGTTAGGGTTGCAGTCGTGGTTGTTGGCGCGGCAGTCGATTGATCCCGAAAGGATCAAAGTGGTTGTTGGCAATCACGTGTAGATACACAAGGCAAAGTTTTTCCAGCGTTCGCCGCCCTAGTCTTCTTTCGTCAGCGAACGAATCACGCCGCTGACCGTCTGCAATTTTCGCGACGGCCTGTCACTCAAATGTCGCTTAAATAGATCGTCTACGAGCGCAATCGTCCACGGGTGGTCGATTGCCGCAGCGGCATGCAATGGATTATTGTTCGAGAACATCACTTCACTATCCCGCTGTCCGAACAGCCACGACCAATCGTCGAAACAGGGTTCGATCAAGGCGTGAGCGACCTCGGCATCCGTCGACGCAAAATACTGTGCCACCTTCGACACGTGTGGAAAGGGAGTAATCAAGTTCGATTCCTTTTCTACCCAAAACGCCTCGAACCGATAGTCTTCGGCCAAACGAGGATCCCACGCCGCTACTTCGTCGGCGTGCTGAAGCAACCAATGCCCCGCGACCAAGCCGCCGCGCCGCTCATCGCCTTGCTTGAGAATCTCCAGTGCCTGACGAGCCAAACGTGCCTTCGTTTCCCGATTCGCGCTTGAATTTCTGGCCAGATCTAAAAAGAAGTCTGCCTTCGTCGGGGAACGCGGTCAAGCGAATCAGTTCCATCGCTCGCTCGGGCTGGACCATCGCGTAGACCGGCAGGTAAATCCTGGCCACGCCGGCGGTCTTTTCGCGTTTGCCTTCGTCCAAAATGCGTTGCAGTTTGCTGTGGTCGCGGTAGGCATCGACCAGCAACTGCTCGGCCGTTTCCTGCTCGCCGATCTTCAGCAGCTCGATCGCCAGTCGACCGATGTTGCACAATGCGTCATCGCCCGACTGCTTCTCGACTAGCACCATCGCTTCGCCAAACAGATCCAGCCTGTCATCCGTTGACGCTGTATTCTTCGCTCGCTGCATCAGCCAGTAGAACAGGTAGTCTTCATCGATCAAATCCTTGATCGCTTCGGTTTGTTCCGCGTTCAATCCCTCAACGCCCATCAGCTCACGTGACACCATCTACTTCATATCGGGAATCGCCGCGATCGCCTTGGCATCGACAAGCATCCCAGCAACGACTGATCGCCGATTTGAACCTTGCCGGTCAATTCGTGTGGAATGGCTTGGACCCATGGTTCGCTCGCGACCGCAGGGTAACTGGTTAACGCGAAGAGTACGGCGATCAATGGCAGCTTCATGTGGTTCATTATCGAATCCTAGCGAAACGAGGCATCCAAACAACGGATGCAGCAGAATGCTCAATTTATCTGAAAAACCTTTCGCAAAGCGAGATTCTCTTGGGTGCATATCGCGGTTTCAGCGAATCGGCGAAAACCGTTCCACGATCGCAGCATGCCGCAAGCTCCTGTTGGTAGAGTGTAGGACAATTGTCCTAGAATACGCTCGTTTCTTAGCTTCCGGAGACCCGGGAATTAACGCCGAATCGAAACGCTGCGGGCGTGTGCCGTGAGCCCTTCTTTTTCGGCAAGCCGTTCGACATCAGGAGCGATTTCTTGTAGCGCAGGTTCGTCAAACTCGGTGACACTGCCGCTCCGCAGGAAGCTGTTGCTTGAGAGGCCTGCGGCCCATGTACACGTTCCGCCGGTGGGCAACACGTGGCTGGGTCCCGCCGCGTAATCACCGAGTGCGACCGGTGTGTGGTGACCGAGAAATGCAGCTCCACTATTGCGGATCTTTGCGATTTGGTCTCGCGGGTTCGCTGTCTCGATATGCAGGTGCTCTGGAGCGAACTCGTCAGTCAAGGCACACGCTTGTTGCTCATCGCGAACCAAGATCAATGCCCCGAATGCTTCCAGACTCTCGAGCGTCAAGTCGTTTCGCTCCAATCTCGCGACTTGCTTGACAAGTTCTTGATAGACCGAATCAATCAGCGACTCTTCCCAAGTGATGAGGATTGCGGAACCAGGGGAATGCTCCGCTTGAGCCAACAAGTCGGCCGCGATGAAGTCCGCTCGCGCGGTCGCATCGGCCACGATGATCACTTCACTTGGGCCTGCAAACGAATCGATGTCCACGGTGCCGAAAACAAGTTTCTTCGCCAGAGCCACGAAGAGGTTGCCCGGGCCAACGATTTTGTCCACTGCGGGAACGCAATCACATCCGTAGGCCAACGCAGCAACCGCTTGGGCTCCGCCCATCCGATAGACTTCGGTGACGCCAAGTTCGTGGCACGTTGCTAACATGTCGGTGTTGTACGCACCGAACGTCGTTGGCGGTGCGACCACCGCGATTTCCTTGACGCCGGCGATTTGAGCGGGGACGACCGTCATCAAGACGGTGGACGGATAGGCGGCTGCCCCCCCAGGCACACAGACGCCGATGCGGCGAAGCGGTACGTAACGCTGAGTCAGACGTACGCCTGGTTTTGGCTCGATCGTGACGTCTTGGTGCAGGATCGCTGTCTGGAATTCGGCGACGTTGTCGCGAATCCGGCGGATCGATCCGATCAACTCGGGATCGGCACCGGCATGAGCTTGGGCCAAGTCATCGGCCGGAACGCGGAGCTGGTCCGCGCACAAATCGGCGTTGTCGAGCGAGCGCAGGTAGCGGAGCAGGGCAGGGGTGCCTTCGGTTTGCACATCATGGCAGATCGTTTGAACCACTTCGACCGGCGTCAGCGGCTTGCCAAACACCTGCTCGGTAAGCGCACGGCCGCGAGGACTGACGACATCCCCCGAAGGGCTGAGTTTTTCTCGTAATTGACGCAAAATTTCGGCGGAGCCGCTTCGTGCGTCGACGCGTTGAATATTCAATGGAGACTGGGGTGTTTTAGGCATGGTTTGGGGTGGCCTCGTTACGCCCACATCATAAGCCGATACAATGCGTTTTGTTTAGCCTCGAACAGGACGAATTGTTGACAATGCCCGAAGAAATTGACTTACGTAGCGACACGGTCACTCAGCCCACACCTGCGATGCGAAAGGCGATTGCGGAAGCCGTTCTCGGTGATGCCGTGATCGATGTCGATCCGACGGTCCAGCGACTGGAAGAAAGGACTGCGGAATTGTTGGGGAAACAGGCCGCTGTCTACATGCCAAGCGGGTCGATGACCAACCAAATCGCTCTTCGTGTCCACTGTGATCGGGGTAGCGAGTTCATTTGCGAACAGGACTGCCATCTCTATTTCTATGAGCAGGGGGCATTCGCGGCACTTTCCGGACTGGTCGCAAAAACGATTCAAGGCCAGGATGGTTTGCTCAAGCGGGAGCACCTTTGTGGAAGAGTCAACGCCGAAAACGACCACTGCGTCCGTACCCGACTGCTCTGTCTGGAAAACACGCACAACCGGCTTGGGGGACGTATTCTGCCTCAAGCCGGCATCGTCGATTCCTGTCATTGGGCAAAACAAAGCGGTCTGGCAACCCATCTCGATGGCGCTCGGCTTTGGAATGCGTCAGTGGCAACGGGGATCAGTGAGGCTGAATTGGCGGAGCCATTCGATTCCGTGAGCGTTTGTTTCAGTAAGGGGTTAGGGGCGCCGGTCGGTTCGGTGCTTGCCGGTAGCAACGATTTTGTTCGTGAAGCTCGCCGCGCGAGAAAATTGTATGGTGGTGCGATGCGTCAAGCCGGTATCATCGCCGCTGGGGCTGTTTATGCTCTTGAACATCATCGCGAGCGATTGGTCGAAGATCACAAGCATGCGAAACAACTTGGCGATGCTTTCACGAGCTTGCCGGGTTTTTCGATCCGTGGTGGCCACATCGACACCAACATTGTCGCGATTGAAATCGCTCCAGAGCGAGGGACAGCCGAGCAGGTGGTTGGTAAGCTTGCGGAGCGTGGGATTCGTTGTTTCGCAATTGGCCCTCAGGCGATTCGGTTGGTGACGCATCTTGACGTCGGAGCCGAGAAAATCGATCGTGCATGCCAAGTGATCGCGACGTTGGCATGAGAGGTTCGCGGCGCTGTGTGCTGATCGCCATCGCAATCGGTTGCTTTAGTCTGATGCTCCGTCTTGCTCCGACCGCGGAAAGCTACTGGGTTGATGAGTTGCACACCGCCTGGACAGTCAGTGACTCGTTCATGCTGGTCGCAGAGCGGGCCAGCGATGGGCATCAGCAACCGCTTTACTTTCAACTGCTTTGGGTTTGGAGTCGGGTTTTCGGGACCAGCGAAGTGATGATGCGGTTGACGAGTGTCATTGCGGTTTCGCTCGGCTGCGTCTTTTTGTTTCTTGGCATGCAGCGAGCTTACAAGGTGGTCTGGCCGGGGGTTTTTGCAGGACTGCTTTTGGCGGTGGAATCCAACTCGATCTTCTTTGGTACCGAGTTGAGGCCGTATGCGGCAGTCATTTGCCTTGCGGCCATCGCATGTTTGTTGACGGCAAGGCTATGGGGACAGCCACCGTCCCTTGGCCGGCGCGGCAGGGATTGGGTGGCTTTGTGGTTGTCCATCGGCGTGGCCGCAGCGTTTCAAATCACATCGCTTGGCGTGCTCGTCTGGTTGCCTTTACTGGTCATGGTTCGTTGGTCACTGGTCGATTGGCGAGCAACGTTGAAGCTGCAACGAAGTGACGCGATGTTGGTCGTGGTGGGGGGGCTGCTCGCCGCATCGCTCTTTACGAGCGGGATTCAGCAAACATGGCAGAACCGACAACTATGGAGCCGTTTTGCGACCGCAGTGTCGGTTTCGGAGATCTTCTCCCTTTGGCCCTGGAACGCCACGTTGATTGCTCCGTTGACATTGCTTGGTTTCTCTAGCTTGACTCGGTGTTGTGGTCCGCGAAAGCAAATAGAGCCTGGCTCCGATGCTTCGTTGGTCTGGGCGTTCGCCTTGGTTGTGGTGATCAGCACCGTGCTGTTTTGGTGTGTCTCCTATTGGCATGTCGCTGCGATTTGGCATCGCCGATACCTTGTCGCATGTTTGCCGTTGATCGCTTGGGTGTTTGGTGCAGGGACAACGCAGGGAGTGCGTGGTTTGTTGGTTTTGTTCGGTCCCCGGCTTCGTGATTCGGCATTGCTACTTGTGGCGGTCGGTTTGTTGACGATGGTGATGTCAGGCCAAGGGACGTTGGCAAAGGCATGGCGGGGTCAATGGCTTGTGTACCGCGGTGAGAATTGGCGAGACGCGATTCGCTTTGTCAACGAAGCGGTGGCCAGTGACGGAATGATTTGGCTTGACCCTGGATTGATTGAGACGGCATCCCTCGATTCTCCGCGGCGTCTTGAACAAGGCGAGTATTTGCGTTTCGTGGTCGACGGGCCCTATGCCGTTCGTCGCGATCTGGGAGTCGTCCTCAGCAATCACCGCAAATGGGTTGAAGTCACAAAGGAAGGTGGCTTTCCCAACTTGCTGCTTACCCGTCATCCGGTGTCGGCCTTGGCACGTCACGTGGATGAACAGGTTCAGCTGCGAAACTACGGCAACGTGGCCGTTGCTCACTCGCCCGATGTACCAACAGGAGCCGAAAAATAGCGAAAAAGTTGAATTGTGGTGGCGATTTCTTTACGATTCGGGAAGGTCGTTGTTCATGTATGGACAAAAGTATGCTCTTTGCCCGTCTTCTGGAGGTACTCCCCCATGTTCCAACTTCGTTTCCTCGCTTTTTGCGGTGCAGTGATCGTCGCAAGCAGTTCAGACGCGGCGGTTGTCCCGTTCCTGCTGCTGGATGATGCGGACGTTCTCAACGAGCCGGCTGACGATCTCGAAGCTTCTGGTTCGACCACGCTATCCGGACTGACGTTGTCCGTGGCAACGAGTTCAACCATCACAGGGGCATCCGGATCCTCGTTTAATGCGAACAAGACGACAGCGGGTGTCGATTCAGCTGGGGTAACAGCGGGCGATGGCGACGAGGCAAGCGAACTCGATGCGGGCGAAACGTTGACGTTTACTGTTTCGTTTTCCGACTTAGTTGTTGCACTGAACGACGTTAATTTCATTGGGGCGGGTGGAGCCTCGGACTCGGCATTGGTGACCATTGGTGGTTCCAGCTTTGTCCTCGTTGATGGCCTTGCCGATTTCAACGGGGGCACGGATACCTGGACGCCCTCTGGTCGAATTGATCTCGCGTCAGGTTCCACTCTTGTTTTTACCGCCGAAGATTCGTACGGATTTCAAAGCATTTCGTTCGATGTTACCGCAGTGCCCGAACCTTCGTCGATCACGGTTTTGATGGCTGGTTCGGTTGGCATCATGGAAATAGGACGCAAACGCAAGAGGCGGGTTTGAAGCGGAGCAACGAGGCGTTTGTCATCAACGGTTTATGTTGGCTTCCGTCCGGCTTCTCCGGGCGGAACGCACCGCAGACCACTACCACGTTTTGATCTTGAGGAATGTCCTGACGCCAACGGCGTTGTCTTCCCAAGCCCAGGGCCGCGCCGTGGCGAGGGTCGATCGAAAAACAACTTTGGTATCGGAGAAGCTTACGCCACTTATTTTTCGCACGTTCCTCGAGGTAAGGGACCCTCCTTCGCATCAATGATCCTTTTTCGGATCCATCTTACTCGCGGATCCTGCGGATGAATCATTTTCGAGAACCCAACCGTGGCCACAGCATGCCCGTTCGCTTTTGCAGATTTTCATAATCTGGGAACTGTTCAGCCATCGCTTGCTCTTCCATCGTTGCTTTTCCAAAAAGCACCAACCATAAGACGCCCCAAGCGAGGGCACGCCACCATTGCGGATTGCTCCACAGCAGGGCGCCGGTCATCCACAAGACACCCGCATACATCGGGTGCCGAATGAAATGATAGGGGCCGGACGTGGCAAGCTGGGTTCGATCAGTAGGCGATGGGTGAATGCGGATATTTCGCAGCCCGATGGTTACCCAAGCCCAGACGGCAATGCCAACGCCTGGCAGCGAAAGTGCGACGGGCAACCCGTCCGGTGGATGCCAGTTCGCGGATAGGACGATTGCAGCCGAAAGGAAAAACTGAGCAATCACTAGGGCAGTTTGTCGCATGGCGGTTTTGTTGGTGTGGTATGGCAAACAGGGTGGCAACGCGCTACATTAAGGGTGTGTTTTCTGACCCCATTTTCACCGTCGAACAGGACTAGGCCATGCCCAATCGTATTTACAAGAAAATCGAAATCACCGGTACCTCCACCATCTCGATCGAAGAAGCTGTCGAAAGCGCGATCAAACAAGCTTCACAGAGCATCCGTGGGCTCGCTTGGTTTGAAGTGACCGAAACGCGTGGAAATATTATCGACGGCAAAGTTGATAACTGGCAAGTCACCGTAAAAATCGGTTTTTCACTCGATTGATTTCCCGTTCAGTCCGCTGTCACGGCGGCCTGATGGAGTGATTTGTCGCGGAACGGGAATGCGCCCAAGTCTTGCCCCGATTGTCACTGGCGTAAAATACCAGCATGACGTATCGAAATAGACTGACGGCTTTGATGGTTCTCACCTGTCTTCCGCTGGCAATGGTCAGGGCAGAGCAGGGCGGTGCCGCCGCGCGAGGCTACCGACTGCTTACCGAAACGCCCGTCTTACCGAGCGATTTTGATCAGCACGTCTTCGATGAAGTTTGGCAGGCGTGGCCTGAACCGCTATGTCGAGAAGCGGAAAATGCAACGACGCAACAGCGCCGAAAAATGGCTTTTGATCGTTACGGGCTAACCCCTCGACCGGACGACGATTCGGGGAAGCCGCTTCAGTACGTTGTCGATGCCGAGGGTCGCTGGACGATGAACTGTTTTGCCTGTCACGGCGGAAGTGTCTACGGTGACCCGACGCCGGGGGCTCCGAATAACCGGTTTGGCTTGCAAACGCTCAGTGAGGAAATCCGGCGAACCAAATTCCGCCTCGGTGAACCACTGACTCGCATGGATATCGGCTCGCTCGTGGTGCCGTTGGGGACCACGCATGGCACCACCAACGCGGTCGTTTTCGGAATGGGGCTGATGCAATTTCGCGACGAAGCGTTAAACGTGATCGACCGGTTGCCGGAGAAATTCACGCACCATGACATGGACGCACCTCCATGGTGGTATTTTCATAAACGACCGTATCTCTACATCGACGGATTTGCAGAAAAAGGGCATCGCGGATTGATGCAGTTCATGCTCGTGCCCGAAAACGGTCCTGAGTACTTCCGTGAACACGAGGATGAGTTCCGAGATGTCTTTGCTTACATGGCGTCCCTGCGACCGCCGAAGTATCAGGGGCGTGTCGACGAGAAATTGTCTCTCCGTGGAAAGCATTTGTTTGATCAAAGCTGTGCGGAATGCCATGGGACGTATGGGGATCAGGGTGAGTATCCAAATCGTCGAATACCGCTTTCCGAGATCGGGACCGATCCCGTCCGCTTGACTGCGCTGCCGAGCGAAGGGCGAGCGAAGTATGCTGCAAGTTGGTTTGCCCAGAGAGGTCCGTTGCAGCGCCAGGCGACGGTTGTCGATCCGGACGGTTACGTCGCACCACCGCTCGATGGTGTCTGGGCGAGCGCGCCGTACTTTCACAACGGTAGTGTTCCGACGCTTTGGCACGTTTTGCATCCGGCCCAGCGCCCCCAAGTCTGGCGACCGATTTCGCAGCAGATGGATCAAGCCCATGTCGGACTGGAAATTGAAGTCGTTGAAAAAGTGCCACTGACCGAACCGGACGTTGCGATTCGCCGCACTTATTTTGATACCCGACGTTTCGGGAAAAGTAGTGCCGGTCACGACTACCCCGATCAGCTGACCGAACAGGAAAAGTGGGCAGTGCTGGAGTATCTGAAGACGCTTTGAGTTTCGGGGAGTGAGAGTTGGCAGACGAGAACCGTACGCTCAGGTAGATTTGGGGCTCAATTTGACTTGAAGAATGGTTCAGCAGCTTCCTACTTTGATGGTATCTCGCCAAATCAGACGACTTGTGCCCGTTCGTGAAACGCGAATCGGCGCTGAGGACGATGACTCGATGGATGCTGCCCGTCTACTCCAAACCCATTTTGCGTCGTATAACTGATGCACCAATTTTCCGTTTTTCACTGGGACTTGCTGTCAGGAAATTCCTGGCGGTGTGTCCGATGGAGCATAAAAGATGAGCAAGACACAGTTATTGGCGGCACGCGCAGGCGAAATCACTCCCGAAATGGAGTTCTGTGCGAAGCGGGAAGAGATCCCCGTCGAGACGATTCGTGACGAAGTTGCTGCTGGCCGCATGGTCATCCCAGCGAACAAAGTCCACGCCTCGGGCGCGCTAGAGCCGATGTGTATCGGTATCGCTGCGAAATGCAAAATCAATGCAAACATCGGCAACAGTGCTGTGACCAGCAATCCCGGTGAAGAACTCGAGAAGCTTCACACTGCGGTCCACTTTGGTGCAGACACCGTGATGGATCTGTCGACGGGGAAAGACATCGACGAGATCCGCCGTCGAATCATTGAGAAGAGCACCGTTCCCATTGGAACCGTTCCGATCTATCAAATGCTCGAAGAGCTTGGCGGTAACATTGAAGACATGACCGCGCAGCACTTCTTGGATATGGTCGAGCACCAAGCCAAGCAGGGCGTGGATTACATGACTGTCCACTGTGGGGTTAAGCTTGAACATTTGCATCTAACGGTCAGTCGCGTCACCGGAATCGTGAGCCGGGGTGGTTCGCTGATTGCGAAATGGATGATGACGCACAACAAGCAGAACCCGCTTTACGAAGCGTTCGACGATTTGTGTGACATCATGAAGGAGTACGACGTCACCTGGTCGCTGGGCGACGGGATGCGTCCAGGATCGATTGCAGATGCCTCGGACGCTGCTCAGTTTGCGGAACTTGACGTGCTCGGTGAACTCACCAAACGCGGACAAGAAAACGGTACGCAAGTCATGGTCGAGGGTCCCGGGCATATCCCGATGGACCAGATCCAAATGAACATTGAAAAGCAAATCGAGATTTGCAATGGTGCGCCATTCTATGTCCTCGGCCCTCTGGTGACAGACATTGCACCTGGGTACGACCACATCACCAGTGGTATCGGAGCCGCAATGGCGGGGATGTATGGTGCCGCGATGCTGTGTTACGTCACGCCGAAGGAGCACCTTGGGTTGCCCAACGAAGAAGACGTCAAGCAGGGATGTATCGCCTACAAGATTGCCGCCCATTCCGCCGACGTCGCACGGGGTCGCAAAGGTGCCCAGGATCGAGATGACGCATTGTCCAAAGCACGCTTTGAGTTTGATTGGAACGAACAGTTTCGTCTCTCGCTTGATCCCGAAACGGCACGTCGCTATCACGATGAAACCTTGCCGCAAGATACGTTCAAGAGTGCCCATTTCTGTAGCATGTGCGGGCCGAAATACTGTTCCATGAAGATCACCGAGGATATTCGCCAGATGAGTAAGGGGAAGCAACTCGTCGAGCTGCCTGCTGTGGAGTAACCCGCGATGCAGAGCAAATCGCCGATATGCCTGTTCTCGCGGGTCCGGCTTCCGCCTGTTGTCAACCGCACCAGGAAGACGTGATCAGCGATGTGTTTGACCCGTCGTGGTTTCGACGTTGCGCGGAAAGGTGAACTTTAAGAGGCTTTGCCATGGCGATCTTCCATCACTCGATTTGCGGCAATCTCGCTCGGTCGCCAATCATCCCCTTCCTGTTACTGTTTTTTGTTTGGCTTGCTCCCTCATCGAGCCGTGCGCAGTCGCTTCCTGACCGGTTCGTTTGGATGTTTGGCTGGAACCTCAGCCGCGACTCGGATGTCGACGAGATGACAAAAGTTCTCGAGACTGCCGCCGAGCACGGGATCAATGGTGCGGTCATGTCACTTGGGCTCGATTCGCTGAGTACGAAGTCGCCCAGCTACTTCCGGCGCCTTCAGCAAATTGAGGCTGTATGCGACCGTCATGAACTTGAGTTGATACCCGCCATTTTTTCGATTGGCTATGGAGGTTCGGCGCTGGTCCATGATCGTAATCTCGCGGAAGGGGTGCCGGTGGTCGATGCTCCCTTCATGGTCCGAGAGGGGACCGCCGAACTTGTTGCCGATCCCGACGTCGCATTCCGCAATGCCGACTTCGAAGCGTATCAGGGAAACCGTTTTGCAGGGTGGCAGTTCCACGATGCACCAGGCGAAGTGAGTTTTGTTGACACGGCGGTAAAGCATTCCGGTGACGCGTCGCTGCGTTTGGAAAACTTCACAGCAAACCCCCATGGGCACGGACGCGTGATGCAGCAGGTCCAATTGCATCCCCACCGTTGTTATCGTCTGAGTGTCTGGGTTAGGACCGAGAATTTGAAACCAACGAACAGCTTCATGGTCCAAGTCCTCGTTGGCGACCGCCCGATTGCACCGAGAAAATTCCAGCTTTCCTCGACGGGGGATTGGCAGAAACTGACGTTGGTCTTCAATAGTTTGGATCATGATTCCGTACGAGTCTACGCGGGCATGTGGGGCGGCATTGCAGGTAAGTTGTGGGTGGACGATTGGGCCATTGAGGAAATTGGACCGCTTAATGTGTTGCGTCGTCCCGGAACGCCGGTTTCGGTTAAGTGTGAAGACGGTACGGTTGAGTTTGTGGAAGGCGAGGACTTTCAACGCATCGAGGATCCCCAATTGAATCCTTACCGCGCCGACGGGCCCGTGCCCTCCATCCGAATTCCTGCGGAGTCTCGGATCAAGCTCGGGGAAACGCTCCAGGTGAGCTGGTATCACTCGCAAGTGATCAACGCGTCGCAGGTCACGATCTGCATGGCCGAACCGAGGCTTTACGAAATCTATGAGCAGGAAGCGAAGTTGCTAGCCGAACGCCTGCATCCAAAGCGGGTGTTCCTCAATGCTGACGAAATCCGCATGGGCGGAACTTGCCAGGCGTGCGGGGGGCGTGACATGGCTGAGTTGCTGGGCGAATGTCTAACCAAGATCACGGAAATCTTAAGGCGACACATGCCAGGCGTTGAGATCTATGTTTGGTCGGATATGCTCGACCCCAACCACAACGCCCATGCGGATTATCACCTCGTCAACGGCGACTTTAATGGTTCATGGAATCATGTCCCAGAGGATTTGATCCTTGCCGTTTGGGGCAACGAACCACGAGAAGAAAGCATGAAGTTCTTCTCCGGGCAAGGCTTTCGCACTTTGGCGTCCTGTTACTATGATGCGGATGATCTTGAGCAGGTTCGCCTTTGGTTCAAGATCGTCAAAGGAACCCAAGGTGCCCGAGGAATGATGTACACTCCTTGGGAAAAAAAGTATGAGCTGCTCGATGATTTCGGCGATTTGATTCGCGTCGATTTCTAAGTTGTGTTGACGATAGAACCATTCGGGATCACGAGATGACTTGGTTTGATGAACTGACCGGCTTCCGCGAGGCATCGCCGGACCAGGTTCGTTCGCAATTGAGGGTAGATGGCGATTGCATTGTGCGACTCGACGGCAAACGGATGGCTTTCGGTATGCTCGAGACGCCAACGCTTGAGGAATTGCGTCAGCGAGTCGATCAAGTGAGGCGCCCAACCGGCAAACTAAGACTGTCCGAAGTGGTCGCGAACGCTCGCGATTTGCATGCGAATTCGGCGAACGCACACGCGATGTTTCAGGTCGCATCCCAGTTTAATCTGCTGGAGATGGCCAGCCCTTCGGTGACGCCGGAACGCGGTGTCGGAATCTACGAACGCGACTGGACCCAGGGCCCTGCCTGTGCGATCTCATGTGGTGCTGCAGCCATCTATCGCAACTACTTTGCAATTGTCGGTAACGAGACAGGGCAATCCGCAAATCATCAAATCGACTGTGCTGCGGACCTTGGACTGCGACTTGGGAATCGCGAGGGATCGCTTTGGACGATGGAGAACGGTTACATGTTGCCGACCGATTGGGGGCTGAATGAGATCACGCGGCAACTTCAAGCAGCCGATGAATGTCAACTTGATCGGTATCGGGGTTCGCTGCGAATCGGATTGCAATGGAACGCTGCTGTCACGTTACCGGGTGCAGGTCACCGGGTTTCTCAGGCCCTTTGTTCCGCGTTGCCGGTCGCCTACGGACGCCAGGAAGCTGCCGAATGGGCCGATTTCGCTCGGCTGATCCTCGAGGCAGCCTACGAAGCGACTTTTTGTGCTGGCATCCTGAACGCAGAGCATTACGGATGCAGTCGGCTGTTTTTGACACTGCTCGGTGGTGGCGCCTTCGGCAATCCGGAGCAATGGATCGTTGACGCGCTTGAGCGAGCCTGTCAGAAGCACCACGACAGTGGTCTCGATGTCGTGATTGTTTCTCATGGATCCTCAAAGCCGCTTGTCGCTAACTTGGTGCGGCAAATTGGCACAGCTTTCTAGGTCAATGGATTTTCCACGATTGCACCGGCTATAATCCGCCCTCGGCTCTCCTTTACAGCATCGGGTAATTCGGTCATGCCAGTTTCGACGCCGCAGCATTCCGTCGTCAACCTCTGCAACCTACCGCCATGGGTGATTGCGTCGGAAGAATACAACGAGCATCCGGTGCCCTTGAGTTTGTCGGGAGTGCGTGAAGCGAACGCGGTTTTTTTTAAGAAGATTGCGGATGTCGAGCAGCCACACGATCGTGGCCGAATCTTAGACGAGTTCATGAACGTTAAGTTTCGACTTCATGAGTGGAAACAGCACTCGGGAAGCACACGTCGCGGACTGCGAAATAGCTACATTCGCTTTTTCAATGGCTGGGGAGTTGACTCCAATTCCATTGAAGGGGCCGTCTTGAAAGATTGGGTCCGCAGTCGATTTGGACTTCAGCCCACCTATCATCGAGGCCGATTGCTTGGAACCAGCGACGACGACGATTACCGATTCGCGGTCGACCGAATGAAAGGTATGGCGTGTACCAATTCGATCCATTCCCAGTTCGATTTGTTGTACGAGTTCTGCCAATATGAACTGCGCCTTCGTTATCGCGATGCGGAGCATTTGAAACTGTACCGCGGTACCTACGACGCGGGCGAATATGACGTCATTCGCCAAGAGGGTGACCGCCGCAGTTGTGTGCGACTCAATAATCTCAGTTCGTTTACCACGGATCGCGAGTGCGCCTGGGAATTCGGCTCGCGAGTTTGGGAAGTTGAAGCACCGATTTCGAAAATAATATTTTTTAGCGATCTCTTGCCGAACAGTATTTTACGAGGCGAGCACGAATACCTTGTGATCGGCGGCGAATTCCGTGTTCGCGAAATGATCTACTGAGTGGGACGGAGACTCTCTCTGGAAAGAGGATCGTTAAACTTGATGTTGCGGTAGATGTCGGTCAGCGGAACCACAACGGCGATCGACTCGAACGTTGCCGCTTGTCCCATCGATTGGTACTCTTGCAATAACCACTTTCCGTCGGCCTGGCGAACGAAGATGCCTACCGAGGATTTACTTCGGACGATTGGAAAAAGAACCGTTGGAACCGAGGACTCATTGTTGGCGAAAAACTGAAAAATATCGCAGTGGCCGGCGAAGGAACGATCGACGGAAATCGGGTTTTCGATCCCAAGGGTGAAGCTGGAATGCGTGGGGCACGCTCGACTCAGTGCTATTCGTTTTGAATCGGTGGCTGGTAAGGGTTCCCCGTTTCGTCGGCTTCCAGGCTAGTGGGCTTCGGCGTGTCGGTATCCGCTTTGCTTCCGATCACCAAGCCGGTTCCACGCAATTTCCACAAGAAGAAGGCAGCACCGGCTGCCATCAGCACGCTACTGACCCAGAAGATGTTTTGCGGTGCGTTACCAAAGACAGGCCGAATGGCCCAATAAAATAAGGCTGCCAAGGTTAAGAAAGCAAACGAAACGGCATTCGCCGTTCCCAAGAAACGTCCTCGCTCGTCATCCGGTGACAGCTTTTGAAGCAAGGCTTGCAGCGGGATGATGTAGAAGCCAGCGAAGAACCCCGCACCCAGAATGAAAAATGAAACGTTGCTGAAGGCAACCCGTACCATCGGTGCCATGTCGGGAAGCGACGGAGGGACGAGGCCTAGCAAGGCAAAGAAGACCACCAACCCCGCGGCTCCGATCGGAATCAGTCGTGGCTCGATATGGTGCCCGGAAATCAGGCCTGCAACGGCGCATCCGATGCCGATCGCAACTCCAAGCACCCCCATCAAAACGCTTGCTTCACTTCGGTTGATCCCCAGCACCACCGTGTATTCGGGCACGATGAACAGTGCGATTCCGGCGAGCAGGTAGAAGTACCCCCAGGCCATCATCACCATCAAGAGTCGGGTCTTCGCCATCTCGCGAATCGCCATGACGTAGGTCGTAAAGGGGTTGAAATCAAATTTGAGGTCGCGATCCCCTGGATGCAGCGGCGTCAAGAACCGAGCGGCAATCAGCCCTGCAATGGCGATCGCCGTGAGCGCGACGATTGGCATCCAAAGCATGCCTGGTGAACCGTTCTGCGGGCTATATCCATCCGCGACCGCACCGGCTAACAGCGTGCCGACGATCACTGCGACGTTCGTCATCATATTGATCGTACCGTTCGCGCGGCTCAAGTCCGAACCTTCCACGAGTTCTGGAATCATGCCGTATTTTGCGGGCCCAAAAAAGGAGCTCTGGCAAGTCAGTGCAATGAGCGCGAAAAGGGTCAGCCAGAGGTTTCCCGTAAAGAAACCAATTCCCGCCAGAATCGCAATCGGAATTTCGGCGATCTTCACCCACAGGGTCACGGACCGTTTGGAGTAGCGGTCGGCAATCTGGCCGGCGTAACCCGAAAGCACGATAAACGGAATCGTGAAACAGATCCCAACGATCCCTTGCCCTCCGGCGCCGAGTTGGCCTGCCCAGGCGCCGTCAATCACCATGAATGTCAAAACGCCCTTGAGCACATTGTCGTTCATGGCACCGAAAAACTGCGACGCCACGAGGCTCATAAAGCCTTGCTTGAAAAGGTTACTTTGCACGCTGAATCGACTCTTTCGGAAGCGGAAACGGGATAAGAAACCAGAATCTTAGCAGAAAATGGTCTGCAACCGCTGCCTCAACGGGCGGTTACCCATGACAGAGCCCCTTTCGAGCGGAAGACTTCGCCAAAGGTCCTGTCCGGTTTGGCTCACGCTTCTCGATACCGCGCGATCACTTCCGCCAAGGGGTAAGTCGTTACATCTCGATCGCGTTCATCGATAGCGATCTCTCGTAGTCGTTCGAATCCGCGGGTCACTAAGTCGGTCCGCTCGCGGACAAACTCCTTGTCAAGGTTGGCTCGTCCCATCACCCCGTCGACCACCAAGGGATCGAATTCGGCGTGATCAATAAACTGGGCCAGCACCGGATTGCAGCGAATGTGTCGCTCCGCGGTCGTGTGGAGGATCTCGGGATCGAGTTCGCCAATCACGAAACGAAGATACAGATCGCTGTCGACGATTGCGGTCACATCTTTCCCGCAGACTTCGCAGCGGTAGCCCTGATCGCACTTGGCCATTGCATTACCGGTTACGCTGGAATTGAAAGAACACGATACGATTTGGGCCTCCAACGCGAGCGGGCCAAAGTGGCTGTGAGTTCTTGAACTCTGTGACCATCCCAAGAAGGGCTTGAACCATGGTACGCGACGCGCAGCCCGCTTTGTTCGATTGTTTCTTGGAAAGACCATCGAAGTTTGTCAGGTCGATACACCCTCCGGTTACCGAATTGGACACCTTCTTGTGGTGGAACTGCACTCGCATGAATCAATCGGTCTAGCCGATCGATTAGGATGAACCCCATGACAATCGAATCACTTACCGAGCTCACGACGCCAGCAACAGGCGATCGGCGACGAATTTTCTTTGTGACCGCGGCCATCGCCACTGGCGTTTGGTTTCTCGTCGCGGTTGCCACCGCAATCGTCGGCGCGGTGTTTCTAACCGGCTGGTATGGCTATTCGGGTAACCTGCAGACGGCATTGCAGTGTTTCGATAAGACGCAGGAAGGGATTTCAACCGCAATTGCACTTCAAGTTGCGGTTTGGTGGCATTGGCGGATTCCCAATCGATCGCCCAAGGCACACTTGGTTCGTCTGATAGGCTTTTTCACCGTTCTATCGATTGTTGGCCTGCTGACTCAGATGGGAGTTGTACACGTTGTTCAGTCTTCGCCTCTGACTCTGGTCGTTTGGGCGGCATTTGGCTCGTTGATCATTCCGATGTACTTGATTGGGATGTGTATTCCGTCGCAATTTTGGCAGTTTCAGTTGGTGGATCGGTCCCAGTTGGACTTGGCAGCCGAAGCGACCTTTGCCTCGATCAAGGGCTGGAGTATCAAGGGGCTGTTTCTCACGACACTGTTGGTTGCGATTGTGCTTGCGCTTTATCAAGCCATGCGGCGGATCTACGAATCGACTTTCGATTCCGCCATGATGATCCAATACCCCGGTAATGATTTGTGGTTGTTCCTAAGCTATATCGGCTCGATAGCGACGAGTCTGATGGTGCTGTGGGGCGCTGCTTGTTCGATGTGCGATAGCGGCCGAAGACGGGGGATCTTGCTTCTGTTTGCCGCCGTTGGTTTTGAATCGATGCTCCAACTCATTAATTTGACGTTGTACAATCCTGGCCAAGATATCTTCGTTGACATGTGGAAAGAGACTTTGTTCAACAACGCGATTGCTGGGATCGTAACGTACCAAATTAGTCGTTGGTTTTTCCGGCGATGGCAACAAGCCGGGTACAAGCTGATTGGTTGGGTACGTGGGCAGGGAAGTCTTCCACCACCGATGCCGGATCAGCTGCCACCCTAATCCGAGAGGTCGTGCCGGTTTTTAGTTGTCGTTTTTCGGAGGAGCCAGAATCCATGATCGCGACTTGTATCGAGACCAGTGTAATCGAACCCCAATTCGGCTTACTCTGCGATCGTCAAATCGAGCGTTTCGGATTCAAGCAGCGGTGAATGGAATTCGACGCGGATCTCGCCGGTGTCTTCGGTTGCTTGGATGTAGGCTAATAAACGGCCGTTCTTACAGCGGTGTTGGTGGTCCGTATAGTCCTCCGTCACGTTATTGGATCCGTTCTCCAAACCGATCAGCTTGCCACTGCCTCGCACCGTGCAAGTGATCTCGTTGTCCGACAGATAGACGAAATTGCCCTCTGAATCGACGATTTTTAAGTAGGCCAGAGCAACGTCGTGGCGACCCTTAAGCGTACCCGAGACATGGTCGACTCGGACGGCATACGGCAAACCGGATGTCTGCAAATGATGCTTCGCAATTGATTCACCGTTACGATCGACAACCACTTCTAAACGCCCCGGCTGATAGGGGACCGTCCACTCGATGGTGCGAGTTTTTGGGTCAAGCGGTTGTCGGTCCCCAAGCGACTGGCCATTGAGAAACAACTCCGCGGCGTCACCATTGGTATAGCAAATCACACGAACGCTTTGGTCGTTTTGGCAGTTCCAGTGTGGTGAAAGCGGACCGGAACCACGTCGCCGCTCTGACCGCGATTCTCGCAGCCGCTGTGTGACCAAGAACGCCATCGGTTCGTCGCACCAGACCGATTTGCGGAAGTGACCGTTGGGTTTGATTTGGTTGCTGAGATCAATCAATCCCGTGGTGAACCCACGCGACGGCCAACGATGGGCTTCGCCAAGGTAGTCGATGCCGGTCCAGATGAACTGGCCAAAAACGAAAGGGTTATCCTCAACCACTTTCCACGCATCGAGCCGGCTTGAGGTCTCGCTGCCGTACAGCACACGCTGCGGGTACTTTTGGTGATCCATGACGTAACGGTCTTCGGTGTAGTTGTAGCCAACCACGTCAAGTGCATCGGGGTATGCGGTTTCGTTGGACATGACCGCTCCGGCGAGTGCTGCGGTCACGGGACGCGATGTATCCAAGCTGCGCACGACCGCGGCGAGTTCTTTGGCAATCTCGCCAAGCCGATCGGCATGCGGTTGACTTTCCTGATAGCCGGCGATATGCGGCTGGCCGATGCCTTCCTCACTCAAAACGGGGTGGCTATAGGGATCGTTCGGGTAATCGACTTCGTTACCAATGCTCCACATGATCACCGAGGGATGGTTGCGATCACGCCGGACCATCGACTCGAGGTCCTGCTTACCCCAGGTTCGAAAATAGTCCGCCGATCCTTGGAAACCGGGGGTACCGACGTTCCATCCTTCGATCCACTTCTTCTTTGGGTACTCCCATTCATCGAAAGCCTCGTCCATCACCAGCATCCCCAGTTCGTCGCACAGATCGTACAGGTCCGTTGCCTGGGGATTGTGGCTGGTCCGAATCCCATTACAGCCAATCTCTTTGAGTCGCAGCAGCCGATCGCGCCAAACTTGTTTGGGAACCGCGGCTCCAAGCACGCCAGCATCATGATGTAAACAGACGCCCTTGATCTTGGTCCATTTCCCGTTCAGTGCGAAACCTTTGTCGGGATCGAAGGTCAAGCTGCGAATGCCAACCGAGGTGGTGCTTTCATCGATCTTCGTGCCGTCGCTCAGGACGCTGGTATGCAACTGATACAGATCGGGCGAGGCGATCTCCCAGAGTTGCGGGTTCTTGACCGTCAACTGCTGCTGAGAATCGTCGCCGGCCTCCACCTCGATCGTTTGGCTTGATGTGGCGACGGTTTGTCCGGACGGATCGCGAAGCTCGTGAGCAACTTGGACCGTGACCGACGCCCCCGTGTGATTTTCAATCTTGGTTTCCACGTCGATTGTTGCCGTTTGGCCGGTTTCCAAATCGCCCGTCACCGAAGCGGTGTAATAAATGCCCCATAAGCCGATATGAACCGGGTTCGCGGTGACCAGAAATACGTCACGATAGATGCCGGACCCGGTGTACCATCGCGAGTCGGCACTTTGGCTATGATCAACGCGAACGGCCACCACGTTCTTTCCGTCGGGTTTCACGTAGGGGGTCAGATCAACCATGTAAGAAACATATCCATTGGGCCGTTTGCTCAGCCACTTTCCATTGATGAAGACTTCGCTGTTGTTGTAGACGCCTCCAAAGTAAAGGTAGAACCGTTTGCCTTGGTTCTCGATCTGCGTTCGATCGGAAAGATCCAAGTCGGTGCGGTACCATGCGATACCGCCGGGAAGGTACCCCGTGCAGCTGGCCAAGTCGGGCCTGGCCGCATGTTCAACGCTCCAGTCGTGAGGCACGGTGACCTCTCGCCAAGCAGAATGATCGAGGTGTTCGCGGCCGCCATAGGGGACGTCGCCCAGCTGAAAACGCCAATCGCTGAGCCGCGTTGCCTGGCCGAACCCTTGAGCATGCAGTGAGGTTGGGCTCGCGAGAAAGAAAAAGGCAGCACTCAGGCAGCTGCAAAACAGGAGGCGGGTTCGATTTTTGATGGACATGGTGAGGAGGGGGGGAGAGGTTCGAAGGTAATGACGCTCGCTCATTTTTCCCTAGTATTCCGCCGCAGCTCAATTTTCGGGAAGGGCCGTTTCCTACCGGCCACACTCTCAGGTGATTTGGCCGGTAGGAACCGGCCCTACTTCGAACGCCTACTCGCAATTCAAGCTGATTCGGAATACGAGTGGATGCACCACTAGGTTACTTCTCGGGGAACACGATGTCCACTAATGGGTAGGATGCGAACACCGTTTGCGTGTTTCCTTGTGGGTCGACGGAATGGGACCTTCGCCGGATGAAATCGCCAAGGGAGTTTGCTTGGACCGCATTGCTAGCTAACAGAGATGGCTGGGAATCTTCCTCGCAATGCCTCCTTTCTGGGCATCGAAGAACCAAATCCATCTTTCATTCAATGCCAAACTTTTCCTAAAGTCCGAGGCGTGTTCTGACCGACAGTGCCCCCGCGTTGATGGAGCGACCCGAGGCTTGAAACGTCTGCTTGCCCTCTTGCTGATACTGCTGAGCGCCGGGATGGCTGATGCCCCCCAGGCTGCTGCACAACAAGCTGGTGGTTCGACTGCGCCTTCTCTTGTGCAGCAAGAACCGCTGAGCATCCCTGTTCAAACACTCGACGTGCTTGGCGGGGGCCCCGAGCAATGGACCAGCCCCGAGGGCTTGACGAGCAGTTTGAAGGTCCTTTTGCTGCTGACCGTGCTCAGCATGGCGCCGGCCGTGTTGCTGATGACCACCTGTTACGTTCGCATCATCATCGTGCTCGGATTACTGCGTCAAGCGATTGGTTTGCAATCGTTGCCACCAAGCCAAGTGATGACCAGTATTGCGTTATTCATGACGCTGTTCGTGATGACGCCTGTTTGGACGCGTGTGTATGACGACGCGATCAAGCCCTACACGGATCCAGACGTCGAAATGTCGATGGAGGAGGCCTACGATGCGGGCTCGATTCCGATTCGCGAATTCATGTCGAACCAAATCGATGTCGCCGGCAACCATGAAGACGTCCATCTGTTCTACACCTACATGGATCCCGATGCTCCGTTGCCGAGTACCTTTGAGGATGTCCCCCTTCGTGTCTTGTTGCCCGCCTTCATCTTAAGTGAACTGAAAACCGCTTTCTTGATGGGCTTTCAGATTTACTTACCGTTCTTGATTGTCGATCTGGTTGTCGCCTCGGTCACGATTTCGATGGGGATGTTGATGTTGCCACCAGCGGTGATCTCGTTACCGTTCAAGCTGCTCTTGTTCGTTCTCGTGGACGGATGGCGGTTAGTGGTCGAGATGTTAATGAATAGTTTTGGAACATTGGGTTAGAGGTAGACTTTTATGATCGATGCATCCACCGCCGTGGACCTGTGCCGTCAAACGTTGATTTCAGCGGTGATCATTGCTGCACCGCTGCTGCTGGTGGGGATGGCTGCGGGATTGGCGATCGGACTGCTGCAGGCGCTGACGCAGGTGCAAGATCAAACCGTCGCGTTTGTACCGAAATTGTTGTCGATGGCGGCGATCATGATTGCTTGTATGCCTTGGCTGATCAATCGCATGGTCGAGTTCACGCGAGTGGTTTTTGAAAACGCAGGTTCGCCGTAATGCAGCCAGCGGATTTCCAGACGTTGGTCCAGTGGGCGATTGACCACTTGGTGCTTGGAGTGCTTGTGCTGACGCGGTTAAGCACGCTGTTGATGTCGATGCCGGCGATCAGTGCGGGGGTACCCCGCCGAGTCCGGGCGCTGCTTGCGATTGCGATGACGTTGCTTTTGCTTCCACCGGTTGCGGCGAATGTCGCGCCCGAATCCTTGCCTCGCATTGACAATTTGATCGAGTTGGCGATTGCCATTGCTCGCGAAGGTGTGATCGGGTTGCTGATTGGTTCGACCATTCAGTTGATTGTGACCGGGCTTCAGTTGGCGGGAGAAATGATCAGCAGCACGGGCGGAATGCAGTTGGGTCATTCGGTGGATCCGACCACGCACAGCAGCATGCCGACGTTGGCAAAGATGATTGGGCTGCTTGTCACCGCCGTCATGTTGGCGGTTGGCGGTCACCGCATCATTTTGGGGATCTTGGTCGACAGTTTTGAAGCGATCCCGGCTGGGAATGTGGTCTTTACCGATTCGATGATGACGTTAATCCTTGATCAGTTGTCGGCCGGGATGACTGCGGGTGTACGGGTGGCGGCGCCAGTTGTCGCGGCACTCTTGATGAGCAACTTGTTGACCGGGCTGATCAGCCGAACGTTACCTCAAATTAACGTGTTGGCGGTTGGATTGAGTATCAATGCATTGGCATTGTTGGTGGTCACGACCCTGACCATCGGATCGGCGGGCTTGATCTTTCAAGACGAATTGATCGCCGCTGCAGAACGCATTAGCAGGTTGTGGTGAATGAAGCATGGCAGATAGCAGTGGCGACAAGAAGCACTCAGCAACCGAGAAACGGCGCCGGCAGGCCCGGGAAGAGGGACAGGTTGTACGTAGCCAAGACCTGACCAGTGCCGCACTGCTGTTGTCGGCGCTGGCGTCGCTGTGGATGCTTGGTGGCCCCGCATGTGAAACGCTTGCCGGCGCGATCGCCGATGCACTTTCGACCGCGCGACTCGCTCCCTTGGAAACCAACGGCGCCTCCAACTGGCTGCTCAACTTTGCGGCTCGGTTCGGGATTGCAGCGGTGCCGATGTTGATCGCTATGATGGTGGCGGCCATCTTGATCAATGTGACTCAAACTGGCATCGTGCTATCACCCCAAAAGGTCCTTCCCAAGTTAAGCAACATCAGCCCCATGTCGGGAGCCAAGCGAATCCTCTCGACGCAAGGGCTCGCTCGGATCGGTTTCGGGCTTTTCAAAGTGGGCGTCATTATCGCCGTTGCCTACTATGGTATTCGGCACTACCAAAATCCGATTCTCGGGCTGGCGGCCATGTCGGTTCCACAGATCGCCAGCACGTTATTTCGCTCTCTGATTGGCATTTGCGTTTGGATTGGAGGGGCACTTTTTGTTTTGGCGATCTTGGAATACGCGTTTCAGAAATGGAAGTTCGAGCAGGACTTGATGATGACCGATCAGGAGATGCGAGACGAGATGAAGGAGACCGAAGGAGATCCTCAGGTCGCGGCACGACGTCGTCAGGTACAACGACAAATGATGATGCAGCGAATCAGCTCGGAAGTGCCGAAGGCGGATGTGGTGGTGACGAATCCCACCGAGCTTGCGATTGCGATCCAGTACGACCCGATGACCATGCCGGCGCCGATTGTTTTGGCCAAGGGAGCGGGCACGGTCGCCCAGAAAATCCGTCGACTCGCACTCGAAAATAGCATTCCGGTGGTTGAGCGAAAACCGTTGGCACAAGTTCTCTATAAAACGGTCGAAATCGGCGAATCGATTCCGGCAGAGCAGTATCAAGCCGTCGCGGAAGTGCTACGGTACGTTTACCAGCTTCAGGGTAAAAGCGTTCCCAAGGCCGCCTAAATGCTGCCAATTACCAAGCGATCGGCATAACCGGCAAAGTTTGGCACATGGTGTTTACAAGGTCATCGAACCGCTGATCGACTCGCGATGAGGCAAACGGGTGGGAAATTCGATTTGGGAACGAAAATGCCCGAACCGTTGACTCGGTAAGAGGGTCTGCTTTAAGATGACGCCGATGAACAACCCTCGAAATCTCCTAGCGAATTCGCGATTACTCCGTTGCGACGGTGGGGGATGAGGGTCTGTTTGGTCCGCAAAAAGCGGTCAATTACGAAAAAGACATGCAACCCGAGTCGCCAAGCGACTCGGGTTTTTTTATGGTTTGTGTTCACCAACTTATTTTTCGAAAGGGGTATCAAGCGATGCCACAGTCCAGCCAAGAGAACGAAAACGCCAAGGAACCGGCGACCACCGTACCCGAGTCACGGAGGATCCGTATCTTCGATACGACCTTGCGCGACGGCGAGCAATCGCCGGGTGCGAGCATGAACTTGGCCGAAAAGTTGGAGGTCGCTCAGGCCCTGACCGAGCTGGGGGTGGACGTCATTGAAGCCGGATTCCCGATCGCGTCGCCCGGTGATTTTGAATCGGTGAAGCAAATCGCGATGACGGTCCGCGGCTCGACGATTTGTGGCTTGGCTCGTTGCAGTGACAAAGACATCGACGCGGCCTGGGAAGCGGTCAAGCATGCGCCCCAGGCTCGGATCCATGTCTTCTTGGCGACCAGTGCGATTCATCGTGAGTTCAAACTTCGGATGACACCGGATGAGATTGTCGAACGAGCGGTGGCGGGGGTTCGCCGAGCGGCAAAGTACTGCGATGACGTTGAGTTTTCCCCCGAAGACGGTTGTCGAACCGAGCATGATTTTCTGTGCCGAGTTGTCGAGGCCGCAATCGAAGCGGGGGCGACAACCATCAATGTGCCCGACACCGTTGGCTACACGACTCCGAATGAAATTTTTGAACGCTTCACCATGCTGCGGCAGCGCGTTCCGAACATGGACAAGGCGATCTTAAGCACGCATTGTCACAACGATCTTGGTATGGCGGTCGCCAACAGTTTGTCGGCTGTGGCGGCAGGTGCGGGCCAGATCGAATGCACGATCAATGGAATTGGCGAACGTGCCGGCAACGCGGGACTCGAAGAAGTGGTGATGGCCTTACAGACACGGCGTGATTATTACCATTGTGAAACCCGAATTGTGACCAAGCGGTTGGTTCCGACCAGCCGTTTGGTGAGCAAGACGACCGGTTTGCAGGTTCAACGCAACAAGGCGATTGTGGGACGCAATGCCTTCGCGCATGAATCGGGGATTCACCAAGATGGCATGCTGAAAGAGCGCAGCACCTACGAGATTATGTTGCCGGAGGAAGTCGGTTTTGCAAAAACGGATTTGGTGTTGGGGAAACATAGTGGCCGCGCTGCATTGGCCGACCGAGCGAGGACGCTCGGGTTCACCTTGACGAGCGAGCAGTTGCAGTCGGTTTTTGAGCAATTCAAACATCTTGCTGATAAGAAGAAAGAAATCTACGACGGCGACATCATCGCCTTAGTTCAGAATCAAATCAGTGGTGCAATGGACCAGGAATGGGCATTGGAGGAGTATCAAGTCACCAGCGGCACGGGACGCACACCTTCGGTACAGGTCACGCTTCGACATGGTGACACCGAGCACACCGAGAAAGTGGAGCAGGGCGATGGGCCCATCGATGCCGCTTTTTGGGCGGTCGAAAAAATCACGGGAATCGAACTGATCTGCAAAGACTTCTCGGTGCGCAGCGCCACGCTCGGCCGCGACGCGATTGGCGAAGTCAACTTAGAAGTCGAACACAAAGGCCGTAGTTATCGCGGTGTGGGTGTCAGTACCGACAGCGTCGAAAGCACGATTTTGGCGATGTTAAACGCAATCAACCGAATCATCGGCGAAAAAACGTAGGGCGGTGCGACCGCGAGCGAAGCGAGCTACCGCTCGAATTCCATTAGCCCGCTCCCGTTGGTCGCTGGAATCGTTACCAAATAACATCAAATTCAGCGATAACGGAGGTAGGGCGGTGCGACCGCAAGCGAAGCGAGCTACCGCTCGAATTCCGTTAGCCCGCTCCCGTTGGTCGCTGGAATCGTTACCAAATAACATCAAATTCAGCGATAACGGAGGTAGTGCGGTGCGACCGCGGCTACTTTTCTTTCCCGAAATCGTCCAAGAGACGCGTCTCATCGTCCGATTCGTCGGACGTTTGCATACGCAGTTCGCCGGTGATTGGATCGGGATGAAGTTGCAGCGTCTCCTCACTGGGTTCGAAGGTCCCCTCATCGCGGAGCGGCGTGATGCGAGCATCGTCGTCGCCCGTCTCGCCAAGCGATTCTCCGAGCGCGAGCGGCTCTGCATCGGCTTGTGCATCGATCGCCGTCGCGTCGGGAGGCGTGTTTTCTGGTGAATCGTCGACGAGTTCCACATCGGCGACTTCGACGATTTGGATTTCGTCTTCGCTGGGCAGCGGATCGAGTTCGGCAGCATCGTGGATTTCGATGGCCATTGGAGTCATGGGACGTTTCAGAAAAATCTCTTCGACGTTGCCTCGCAGGATGCGGTAGCCGAGCTCGATGGCGCGTTCTTCGCTCCATCCGTTGCGACCGACAAAATGTTCTGCCAGAACGTCGGCCAACACTTGTCGATACATGTCGAACTTGGGCCAGACGAACTCCAACTTATAGGCGTCGCTGTAGTATCCGATCTGTTTGGTCGCCGGCACCGCTTCCAAACGCGCCAAGGCATCTCGTTGGATGAACGAAGGTGTGTTGCTGTACCACCAATGACCGTTCGTGATCACGTTGGGGAAAATCCATGCATAACTAACCAATTCCTGGTTCGTCACGCTTGCCAGCACCGAGATGGGGAACGTGACGTCCTTAAAGGTGTTGAACAATTGGCGATATTGGATCAGCGAAACGCGACTGTCATAAAGGTCTTGGCCCTGGTAGACACCGTCCGCATAGACACCTCGATTGACGCCGATCATCAAATCGAACGGTAACTGAAACTCGTCACATAATTCGGCGATCATCCAAAATGCGGTGCGCGAGAACGCAGACTTCTGTGACTCATCGGCTGACTCGCTTTGCTGGAGCATGGCGGAAAGGGAGTTCGTCGCTCGGCCCTCATTCACGATGATCGGTTCAAAGCTTGGAGGTAACGAAATCGCACAAGCGCGAGCGCCGTTGGCGGTGAAATGTTCAAACCGTTGCCGAAGTGCTTTGCGTAAACTGCTGAGCGATCCCGTTAGCGAAACGCCACTTGAACGTTCCAGTCGATCACGGGTTTCCCGTTGATGGAATTTGAAAACCAGATCGTCCGTTCGGAGGCAAGGGATGTAGGTTTCGGTATCGAAGCCAGCCAATTCGTCATCGAAGTCGTTCGTCAAAAAGACGGATCGAACGTTACTTTGTTTGAGCACGGTTTGCGACCAATCGGCCGCTGACATCACTTGTTCGGATCGGTCGTAGAGTTCTTCCCAGTTGGACGTGTCGATGCGATCGAACGGAAAATCAAAGAACTTTTGGCAGATCGCGATCAGCCATCGGTATTGAGACGTGTTCTCAATGGGCTGCAGATTCTCAACCAACCGGCGAACCAATTCCTTTGGGGCGATCCCCGTTTCCTCAATCTGGTCCTTGGGCATGCCCGCCGAATGGGACAATTCTGTGTAATAGTGATAGCCAAGCAGGTCCGCCAAGGTCCGAGAAGCAGGAGCGTGCGGGTTAATGTGGGTGTGAGGATCGATCAATTCGATCGATTGAAGCGACTGATAAATGGTTTCGTGTGCGGGGTGAGACATGGTTCGCGCTGATGGGGATCTTTGTCTGGGAAAGGGTGTTCAGAAAATGGGCGAACACAGCATACAACGAATTTCCATTTTTTGCTCCACGTGTATACGTGTGTTTACATTGCGGTGTTCTTTTCTGCCTTAGAATTGGCAACCTGGAACGAATGAGAAAGTGTCAAAGTCGAAGCAAGGCAGTCTCAAGGAAGCGATTATGCCGAATGGTCACCCTTTTTCTGAGGCGATAGGGGGCAAAAACATTTCACCCTTGGGATGCCAACGCTCTACAATGGAACCGCACCACGGTACCCCGTTTCGATGCGTTTGGAGTTTGCGTTTTGAAGTTCTCAAATGATCGCCCGGACTCGGTTGATGATCCGCTGGACGACAGCAACTACGTCAACGAGTTTCGAGAACTGCGTTTTGACTCGGCCGATGCTGATGAGCACGGCGAGAGTGAGCAACGATTGGTCCACGCGATCGTGGCTCCACCCGTCGTGGAATCGTTCGTGGGTCAAGAAGACACGCGATCCGCAGACGCGAACAGGGCGATCGAGGCGGAGGTTTCGAGCGAGGAGAGCGACGGGCCTGCGGAACCGCCCCAAAGAACGCGTCAGCCTGATCCCATTGTTCAAAGTTTGATGTTGTTAGCGACGATGGCGGTGATGTTGGCCGCTGCTCGTTTTGCGGTGCCTCAGATTGTCGAAGAGATTCGCTATGCATGGCATCGTGGCGAGCTTCGTGCCGAATACGATACGGGGAACGAAGGGCTGAAAAACGTATCGCTCGATAGTTTGAGCCAAGCCTATCAGATGGTCACGGCAGCAGTCGGCCCCAGTGTGGTTCACATTGAAGTGGCTCGAAAGCTTGACACGCATCATTCAGCGGTCGCAAGATTCACGCGTTCGGACGCATCGATGGTTGCGGACCAAGGCAGTGGTGTGATTATTGACGAGGCGGGTTACTTGGTGACCAATCGACATGTCATTGCGGATGGCGAAGGGATCACCGTGACGCTGAGTGATGGTCGTCGGACCCCTGCGACGGTTGTCGGAACCGATGCTTTGACCGATGTTGCGGTATTGAAGATTCAAGCGGATCGGTTGATGCCCATTGCTTGGGGCGACAGCGATCGATGTCGCGTCGGTTCGCCGGTTTGGGCGGTCGGCAGCCCCTTTGGGCTTGACCGTACCGTGACGTTTGGGATTTTGAGCGGCAAGCATCGCATGGTCCGTGCCAGTACCCAGTACCAAGATTTCATGCAGAGTGATGTGGCGGTGAATCCAGGCAATAGTGGTGGTCCGTTGGTCGATGCCCGTGGCCGTTTGGTGGGAATCAATACTGCGATCGTCGGCGAAACGTACCAGGGGGTCAGCTTTTCGATCCCCAGCAACGTGGTGCATCAAGTTTACGAGCGTTTAAAGGCAACGGGAAAGGTCGAACGCGGATGGTTGGGCGTTGGATTGACCGATGTTGCCGACAACCAATTGATCGGGGACGACGCGCGGGTGCGGGGAGCGGTGATCAGCACGGTGACCGACGGGGAGTCACCGGCATCGGTGGCGGGGTTGAAAGCAGGCGATTTGATTCTCCGCGTGAACCGTCAAGCGGTCGCGGATGTCGGCCATTTGATGCGGATGATCGGCGATTCGGTGGCCAACACGGTCGTCGAACTCGAGATTTACCGTGATGACCAGAAGATGACGTTGCCCGTTCGCCTCGGAACTCGCCCCGGATTCTGAACGCTCGCCGCAATTTGCAGCCCGCTGCTTCCAAATGCCGCTACGGGAGGGTGTTTTTCGCCAATTGCATGAAAAGCATCTCTGGCTACCATAGGGGCTGACAATCCTTGTTGGAGTTCACGTCGTTGCGTGTTGGTTCCAACGCAATCGCAGAAACCCCAACCTGATTCAGAACTCCCCACCCCAAGCATTTCGCATGATGTACCTCCACAACCGACCGGCTGTTTCCTTCAGTCTTGGTTTTGCTCTCTGTGTTTCCTGGACCGCGTCGACCGTTTGGGCGGACGCCCCCGATGCGGCTTCGATCGGAATCGCCAAGGAAAAGCCCGCCGAAGGCGCCGCTGTCGAAGTCGAAGGCGGGTTCATGGTCCCTTACAGCTTGGTCATTCCCGGTACCGACGTCACGATCGACATGGTGCCGGTCCCCGCTGGGACGTTCAAGCTGGGTAGCCCCGAAGACGAAGCGGATCGAAATGACGATGAAGGCCCGCAGATCGAGGTCAACGTGGATCCGATGTGGGTGGCCAAAACCGAAACCACTTGGGGGCAGTATCGCGAGTACATGAAGCTTTATTCGATCTTCAAGGAGTTCGAAGCCAGTGGAGTTCGGCCGGTGGATGATTCCAACAAAGTCGATGCAATCACGGCGCCGACCGAATTGTACGACCCGAGCTTCACCTACGAATATGGCGAGGACGACGATCAACCAGCGGTGACGATCACACAGTACTCTGCCCAGCAGTTCAGCAAATGGCTCAGCCGTGTCAGCGGCCAACAGTTGCGATTGCCGACAGAAGCCGAGTGGGAATACGCGGCACGCGGTGGAACCACAACGGCCTACAGTTGGGGCGACTCGGTCGACGAGATTGACGACTACGCGTGGTTTTTTGACAACGCCGACGACGGCCTTGGTGCGGTGGCAAGTAAGGAGCCAAACCCGTTTGGGCTGTACGACATGCATGGGAACGCTGCGGAGTGGACGATCAACCAGCACACCCCAGATGGGTATCAAGCCTTTGCCGATAAAGCGCCGCTTCGTGCGATTGACGTCGTCAATTGGCCGAGCACGTCGTCCGAGTGTGTGGTGCGTGGCGGCAGCTTCTTGATGGATGCTGAGCAATTGCGAAGTGCGGCGCGAATGGCCTCCGATGATGCTCCTTGGAAGGAAGACGACCCCAACTTCCCGCGCAGTCCGTGGTGGTTCACCAGTGAGGACGGTCGTGGTGTGGGCTTCCGCATCGTCCGCTCTTATCAACCGCTCGACACGGAGCTGATCAAAAAGTTTTGGGAACCCAATGCCGAAGAAGTGGTTGACGATGTAGAATCCCGCATCATGGGCGGTCGTGGCGGCTGGGGGCTGGTGGATCCAGAGCTCCCCGCAGCGATCAAAGAATTGAAGAAGTAGTTCGGGTGTTCTCCTGAACTCCATGCTTCACTTTTCATTTCAACACATTCTTTCGGAATAACTTCTGTGTACGAGACTCTCGCAGTCGTTGGTGCTACCGGTGCCGTTGGACGAATCGTTCTCGAGCAATTGCAGAAACGCAATCTGCCGTTCAAAAAGCTCAAACTCCTCGCCTCGGAGCGTTCGGTGGGCAAGGAGGTCCGCTACAACGGCGAGGTGATCCAAGTCGAGTTGCTTGCCCCGGGGGCGTTCAAGAATGTCGATTTGGTCATCGGCAGCACGCCCGATGAAATTGCAGCCGAATTTGTGCCCTATGCGGTCCAAGAAGGTGCGATCGTCGTGGACGAAAGTGGGTATTGGCGGATGGATCCTAAGGTTCCCTTGATCATCCCCGAAGTGAATCCCGAAGCGGCTGAAAAGCACGAAGGCATTTTGGCAAGTCCCAACTGTAGCACGACGCAAATGGTCGTCGCACTCGCTCCCCTGCATCGTGCTGCGAGAGTGAAACGCGTGGTCGTCAGTACGTACCAAGCAACCAGCGGTGCGGGTTTGCCAGGAAGCGAGGAATTGAACGACAGTGTCCGCAGTGCGCTTGTCGGGAAGACACATCCGCCAAAAACGTTCCAGCACCCGATTGGTTTTAACCTGATTCCTCAGATCGGATCGGAGAAGTACGAAGGCTACACCAGCGAAGAAATGAAGATGGTGTACGAAACTCAGAAAATCTTTGGTGACAATCAGATCCAGGTTTGCCCGACCTGTGTGCGAGTGCCGGTTGCCACGGGACATAGTGAGTCGATTTTAGTGGAAACGGAAAAACCGTTGTCCGTTGAAGAGGCAACAAATTTGTTTCAAGCATTTGACGGCATCACGGTCGTCGACGATTTGTCGAACAAACGGTACCCGATGCCACGCGATTGCGACGGCAAGGACGATGTGTTTGTGGGTCGGATTCGCAAAGACATCAGCAGCTCGAGCGGGATCGCTTTTTGGTGTGTTAGCGATAATCTGCGTAAAGGTGCTGCGACGAACGCGGTTCAAATCGCAGAGCTCTTAATGAAACGATCGTAGTGCGGCACGGCCGCAGGCGAAGCGAGCTCCCTTGGCAATTTTTTTGAAAACACCGCAACATTGAACCCCAACGATCGTGCGCACGTTCAAGATCACTGTCGCCTATGACGGAGTTGATTTCGCCGGTTGGCAAATTCAGCCACGGCGAACGACCATCCAAGGCATGCTCGAACGGGCATTGGTGAAGTTGACGGGTCAGCGCGTGGCGGTAACGGGCAGCGGTCGGACCGATTCAGGAGTTCATGCGCTCGCTCAGGTCGCCAGCTTCCGTACACCCAATTGGCGAGCGACCGCGGCGGACCTGGCGAATGCGATGAATGTCCATTTGCCACCGACCATCGTCGTGCTCGAGTGTGTCGATGCTCCCGATGATTTTCATGCGATCGCGGATGCTGTTGGTAAACGCTATCGCTATCAGTTACAGATCGGTGGTACGCGAAGTGTTTTCGATTATCGCTACTGCTGGCAGATTCATGGCGACATCCATCTCGATGCGATTGCGGCTGCCTGCGAATCCTTTGTCGGTCAACACGACTTCAGCAGTTTTCAAGGCTCACGAAGTCCTCGTAAGACGACGGTCCGGACGGTTCGTGCGTGTGATCTGCTGCGTGAGTCCACTTCCCTTCACCACGGAGAGCGGATTGTGATCGAAATCGAAGCCGATGGTTTTCTCTACAACATGGTTCGCAACATTGTTGGGACCCTGATCGAGGTCGGCAAAGGTAAGCACGATCCTTCATGGATTGCCGACGTGCTGGCCGCACGAGATCGTGACGCGGCCGGCCCTACCGCGCCGCCGCAAGGATTGTTTCTGCAGCGAGTCGATTATCGGCCGTTTGCTTAGCTGGACCGCGCCACTTCATGAGCGGCTAGCGCCTTGCCGCTCAGTCCAAGATTAACTGGGCAAATTTCGGTAAATCGCCCACCCGGACGTTCGTAGTGCACCTGCAGGCTGCTGCCGAACGACGCGGTCCTTGTGAAGATTTCAAGAAGCATTCATGAGCACTCTCACCGTTGGGTGGTGAAACGCCCCTTGCATCGTTTTCGCTTTCGGACAAACAACAACTGCGCGCCGTCTTCACCGTTTCTTCATCGGCTTGGCTTGTCGGGTCGTTAAAACATGGAGTATTCAGCCGTCTGCTTCGAGTCCCTTGTTCACTCGTTTGCCCGATCCCTCAATCATGAATGGAAACGTGATCACTGCCGCTCAACCCACGCTCGATGAACCGACGCGGTCGCTCGTGCGTCGTTGTCTTTCTGCAAGCTTGGTTCAGATCGAGGACATCAAGAAGGTGGTTGCTTCGATGATGGCCGAGAATGCGACCTTCACAGCGGAGCGATTGGCCGATGGGTTGGTGGGTGCCGAACTGCTAACGCGTTGGCAAGCGAATAAGCTTCTTGCTGGCAAGTGCCGTGGCTTCTATCTCGGTAGCTACCGGTTGCTGCGACCTCTGGGCAAAGGAGGCATGGGGGTTGTTTATCTGGGCGAACATCATGTGATGAAGCGATTGATGGCTCTGAAAATCTTGCCTCCCGAATCGCTCCGAGACAAACGACGTATTGAACGATTTAAAGAGGAAGCGCGAGCCTCCGCCCAGCTTGATCATTTGAACATCGTTCGCGCCTATGACTTCTCTCAAGCAGGTGGCAAGGTTTTTATCGTCATGGAGTACATTGATGGTGTGGACTTGCAACATGCCGTCACTCGAGACGGAGTGATGAGCATTCCGTTGGCGCTCGACGTGATTCGGCAAGCCACCGGCGGACTTGCTCACGCTCATGACCGTGGGATCATTCATCGTGATATCAAACCCTCGAATTTGCTGTTGCGTAGCGACGGTGTCGTGAAGATCAGCGACATGGGCTTGGCCCGGATCGGATGGATGGGAGTCGACGACGAACTCGGCAGCGGTCGATTGATAGGAACCGCAGATTTCGTCGCCCCGGAACAAGCGGTCAATAGCAAGAACGTCGATGCAAGAGCCGACATCTACTCGCTGGGCTGCACGTGGTTCTATTTGCTGACGGGGCGACCTCCCTTCACCGGTGAAAGTGTGGCTCAACGATTGGCCAAGCACCAAACAGCGACTCCACCCGATGTCCGCTCTTTGCGACAGGATTGTCCGGCAGCGATTGCCGAGTTGGTCAGCCGTATGTTGGCAAAACGTCCTGAAGATCGACCCAAATCAGCGGTCGATTTGCAAGCTCAACTTGATCGCTTGTCGAGTCGGTTGGGAATGGGGACACCTTCGCGGCAGCAGTTTGAACGAATCGCACCGGCAGGGGAGCGGGTCGTCGACGAGTCGTTGTATCAAGCCACCATTGACGATACCTCTCTTTCGTCCGATGGTCAGGTAACGGTGGCAGCCGAAGTGGAGGAGCTCGACTTTGGCAGCTTACCGCCAATCGACATCAGCAAGGTGGTGATGGCGTATCAACCAACGCCCAATCGTTTGTCGGACCGCAGTGGTGGTTCTTTGAAGGCGAAGGCGGGGGCCTCTTCGGATTCCAAACAGATGCTTTTGCTAGGCGTCGGACTCGCTGTCGCCGTGACCGCTTTGTTGGTCGTCGTCGGGATGTCGATTTTTACGCTTGCGAGTTCCCCGAAAGACATCGTACCTCAGAAAATAAAGAAAATGGAGGACAGTCAAGGTGGGCAGTTTATCATTGTTACCAACTAAATCAGCAACCTCGAATGAAGACCGGGTTGTCGACACCATGATCGTTCAGCTGGTCCTTGCAGCCGGCAGCCAAGCCGGTGTCACCGCGTCGATGCAACTCGGTTACTACATGATTGGGCGTCACGCGGAATGTCAGATTCGGCCGAAAAGCCGATCCGTCAGTCGCCGGCACTGCTTGCTGCATCATACCGAGACCGAACTGCGAGTGCTCGATCTGAATAGCGCGAGCGGCACCCGAATCAATGGCCAACGAATCGCACCAGGGCAGTGGATCGAGTTGACCGACGCCGACTCGCTTCGCTGCGGCAAGGTTGCTTTTGAGGTGTCGCTCCAGCGCAGGTCCGTTGCTGCGGCGACGGACGAAGACGACCGGGGGCATGAAAAAACACCGTCCACTTCGATGCTTCAAGGCGACGCCTGGCAGGAGTTAGACGTAGCAGGGCTATTGGAGTCCGCAGATGCGGCCGCGCGTGACGAACGTTATTCACGCATTCGCAGTCAAGCGATGCGGGCGGCAGCGGCCGAACTTGCCGAAGATGCGCAGTTGGTTGATACGCTCGTCGAACCCGATGAGCCGATCGCGAAGGAGAGACCCGCAGCCAAGCAAAGGGATCAAAGGTCGGCTGCAATGAAGCAGAGGCGGGCCGAACCGCGCCGAAGCAGCAAGTCCGCCAGCAGCCGATCGCTGCCATCACTCGCTCGATTTCGAAACGATGGATCGTTAAAGTGGATGGGTGCGGTCTTGTTGACGCTGTGCGTGCTCGGATTCTTGGGCTACTCGGTTTATCGTTTTAATGCGGGACCGCCGACGCGAATCCTCAGCGAAATTGACTGACTTTGGCCGCGGGTCGGCAAGGGGGATGCACCGCAGCAGAAAGATGCGAGAATGCGTTTTTACCTGTTTTCGCCTTCTGCTCCACCGAATTCAAGATGTCCCTGTTGCTGATCGTCGACGGATACAATGTCATTGCGCCCGTTGCCGGACCAGGGCGCTCGCCTGATGCCGATTGGTTGCAGGTTGAACGAAAGCGGTTGATCCGACGACTGTGCGAACATTTGCCAGAATCCGTTCGGCAACGGACTTGTGTTGTCTTCGATGCTCGCTGTCCACCGCGAAACCGAGCCCACCAATACACGGTCGGCGGCATGGAGGTTCGATTCGCCGTGGAGCAAGTGGAAGCGGACGATCTGATTGAGGAGTTGATCACGCAGCATACGGCGCCGAAACAATTGGCGATTGTGTCGGCGGATCATCGAATTCAGAATGCTGCCAAACGGCGCGGCGCGATTGCTTTCGATTCGCAGCCGTGGCTCGACGCGTTGCTCGAGGGAAAGCCGCAGCTCGCGATCGTCGTTGAATCGGCTAGCGAAGAGAGGGCAGGGCAGGGCAGTGGCAAGCCCAGTGGGGGGATGCCGCAGGAGGAAGTGGAACGCTGGCTGCGAGAATTTGGGTTCGAGCCCTAACCCGGATGATTCGTTGGAGTGGTAGGCTTTCGCCGATTGCGTGCTGGATCCTTGCTGAATCGGCTAAAGCCTAAGACTCCAACGTGCACAGTCTGTTTTTGACTCAATCGATGCTGCGTCGGCCGAGGTTGCCGTAGCGGTGGTAGTCATGCGAAATGGATTGTTCGTCCAAGTAACGTAAGCATTCAATGCGCCCGTCGATGACAACCGGTTCACGTACGACGGTCACGAAGTCTTCGGCACTCGCTTTGTCGATCTCCGGCGACGTCGACGAGCCTAACCGTCTCAAGCGGCCGACGTTTCCGTCCGCCATGCGAAGGGCCAATTCCGTTTGCGTTTCCTCGACGGGATGAATCAGTCCTGGAAAGACGTCGGCAACCGAGTTGAAGGTCGACGTCACTTCCGCTGCGACAGTCGGATCGAGTGACAAGGTGAGTTGCGTGTTCACGGCGATCGCGGCGGACACGCTGATGAGGGCATCTCGCAGTGAGTCGTTTGCATCAAAACGAAGGTTCATCGCGTCGGTGCTACGGTATCGTCGTAGGTTGTCCTGACCGACAAGTTTGAAGGTATCGTGCTGTTGCGCAAACTCTTGCTCGTTCGCAAGCAACTGCGATTGGCAGGCCATACGAATCGCGACGAGTGATTCGGCGTCAAGCAAATCGACCGCCTCCGAATGATCGAGCCATTGGCAAAACGGATTCGACGCCGTGGGAAGGTTGGACGGATGAGTCTCTGAGCGATTCTCGACATTCATGAGAGCCAACACGTAGTGCGGGCCTCCCGCTTTGACACCGGGACCATAAGCGCTCAGGCCGACTCCGCCAAACGGTTGCCGCAGCACGATGGCGCCGGTCGTTGGTCGGTTGATGTAGAGATTGCCGGCGTGGATCGTTTCTCGCCACAATTCGATTTCGCGCTCGTCAAGACTTTCGATGCCGCTTGTCAGACCATAGCCGGTGGAACGGATGATGGCGATCGCCTCCTCGAGTCGCGAAAACCGCATCACGCCAAGGACGGGTCCGAACAGTTCTGTCAAATGGGTGAAGCTGCCGGGGCGAATGTTCCATTTCACGCCAGGCCGGTACAGGTTCGGGTTGGCGACGACGTGCTCGGGAACGACGAGCCAGGACTCGTCCTCTTCCAGCGATTTCAGCCCACGGTTGAGCTCGGCTCGAGGCTTCGTGATCAGCGGCCCCATCCGAGTCGACAAGTCCCAACTTGAACCGACGCGAATGCTCTCGACGGCGTCGGCCAACAGGTCGCGAAAACGTTTGTCATGGAACACTTCGTCCTCGAGCAGCAGCAGCGAGGTGGCGCTACACTTTTGTCCGCTGTGTCCAAACGCCGATTGAACGACATGTTTGACGGCCAACTCACGATCCGCCATGGCGGTCACGATCGTGGCGTTTTTTCCGCCGGTTTCGGCCAGCAAGTGCAAGTCGGGGCGAGCCGTCAACATCCGCTTGGCGGTGGTCGTGCCGCCGGTCAAAATGACGGTGTCGATGCTTGGATTCTTGATCAATCCCGCCTCAGCCGTCTGACCGCTGCACGGCACGCACTGCAGGACGGATTCGGGAACCCCGGCGTCCCAAAACGCTCGACACAATTCCCATGCGGTCAAGACGGTTTGCGAGGCCGGCTTCAGGATCACGCGATTCCCAGCAGCCAGCGACGCGGCGATCCCCCCGCACGGAATCGCCAAGGGGAAATTCCATGGCGACACAACGGCTACGACACCGCGAGGACGCAAACGAATGGTGGGGTGGTTCCGCCAAATGTTGACCGAGAGCGGGTAGAATTCGCAAAAATCAATCGCTTCGCTCACTTCGGGATCGGCTTCGCTTACGGTTTTTCCACCATCGGCGACCATCACCGCGATCAGTTCGCCACGCCGATCTCGCAGATTTTGGGCGGTTTGCTGGAGCAACGCGTGTCGATGTTCGATCGTCGTGTTGGCCCAGTCTGATTCGTCGTTGACGGCTCGGTCCACGGCTGCGTGGACCTCGGGAATCGTTGCAGGAACGTAGCGGCAAACGGGGACGTCGGGCTGAGACGGGTCAAAGCAAGTCGCAACGTCCGCTTGCTTAGAAATGTTCGTCTGCGGTAAATCGACGCACTGGCCCTTCTTGGTCTTCATCACCGCTTCGATCCACTCTGCATTCCCAGGCAACGACCAATCCGTATCCGGCTCATTCACGAACCGTTCGAGTTCGGCTTTTGGGTTGCCTCCGAGCAAGTTCTTCGACGAAACGTCTTGTCCCACGCCTCGAACCAAACCGGCTCGCCTCGGTTCACCACTGACCGTTTCCATCGCCTCGAGCGATTTGCGAAAGCCATCGCTCAGCATTCGGAAATCGTCGCTATCGGGCGTCAGCCGATAGGTATGTCGTAAGAAATTCTCGGGCCCCGTGTTCTCATCAAGTCGTCGGATCAGGTAGCCGATCGCGTTGAGGAACCCATCACGAAAACAGGCGGGTGCGTAGAGGACCATGTCGATGTCCTCGGCAGAGATGGCGCGGCGCTGATGGTTCGCCATTCCTTCGAGCATCTCAAACTGCACGTTTGCCATCGCATTTTGTTCGTCAGCCCAAATCAGAGCGAGCGCGACATCAAACAGGTTATGGGACGCGACTCCGACACGAAGGCTGCCGGCGGATGCCGCGTCGATCAATAGACGCAGCATTCGTTTGAAGTTCGCATCGGTTTCGTGTTTGACGCAGTAGGTCGCGCTTGGAATGCCTCGGATCGATGCATCGACTCGCTCCATTTCCAAATTGGCGCCTTTAACCAAGCGAATCGTAATCGGTTGACTGCCGGACGCCACACGAGTTTTCGACCAAGCGATCAGCCGTTGCAAGACCCCCAATGAATCGGGGATATAGGCCTGCAACGCGATACCGGCATGCACAGAGTCCATCCCTTCGCGGTCGAGCGTGTCACACAAAATATCGGCCGTCAGATACAGGTCGCGATATTCCTCCATGTCAAGGTAGACGAACTTCTCGATGCCGGCTTCGGGGTCACTTTCGCTCATCGCGATACGGTAAAGTGATTCCAATCGATCGGAAACCTTCGCGATCGAATGATCGCGGGCAAGCGGCGAGATTTGGCTGTAGAGGGTCGAAATCTTGATCGACAAGCACTCCAACTCGGGCATCCGCAGTGCTTTGTAGCACTGCTCGATCCGTCGCCTCGCTTCGGCTTCGCCCAAGATGGCTTCACCGAGCAGGTTGACGTTCATTTGAACACCGTGGCTTTGACGGGCTTGCAGGTGTTCGGCGAGCAGGTCGGGTTCGGCCGGCAGGATGACGTTCGCCGTTTCTCGCCGCATCTTCTCTTTGACCATTGGTACCGCCACGCCCGGCAAGTATTCGCCGAACGATTGGAATCCGCGCAACATCGCTTGTTCGATGGGACTAAAAAATCGGGGGATGCCTTGGACGTCCAATAAGTGGGTCAATTGGTCGGCGACGCGGGCGGGCGAGTGGGTGCGGAAGGCCTGGTCGGTCATTTCGACGAGCGTCGCCTTATCTTCCGGATTACTGACCATCCGGTCGAATTCCGACTGTTGCCTCCGCTCTTGGGGGGTCTGGAGCTGAATCGCTTTTTCCAGCAGTTTGGCGGCCATTGCAATGGTTCGGTCTGCAAGTGATCCGTTTTGCCAAGAACGATTCATTTCAGGCAACCTTTCGTACTTAATCCCCGAAGCATAGAATCCTCTTCATCCATCTCTCACATTCCAGCGCTCCGCCGATCGTTTTCCCGTTTGGCTGGGCGAAAACTTACGAAGGAAAGCACGCAAACGATGAATGCTACAGCGACCGATTCCAATGCAATCACCGGCCGCGTCTTTAATTTCTCGGCTGGCCCAGCTGCGATGCCCGCTCCGGTACTGAAACAGTTGCAGGAAGAATTGCTCTGCTTGCCCGGTGCCGGTGCCTCGCTAATGGAACTGAGTCACCGCGGTCAAGTGTTCACCGATATTTTACACGATGCGGAAGGCACGATTCGAGCTCTGTATGGCATCAGTGACGATTATGCGGTGCTTTTTCTGCAAGGCGGCGCCGCTTTGCAGTTCTCGATGATTCCGGCCAACCTGATCCGCGGCAATGGCAAGACCGCTCAATACCTCGTTACCGGATCATGGGCCAAGAAGGCGCTTGGCGAAGCCAAGAAAGAAGGCAACGTTGAAGTGATCTACGATGCGAAGGATTCGAATTACGATCACGTACCAAGTCCAAGTGATTACAAGGTTCGCGAGGATGCGGCGTATCTCTATCACTGCAGCAACGAAACGATCCAAGGGGTCCAGTTCGGTGAAGAACCCGCCTGTCCGGCAGGCGTACCCTTGGTCTGTGACGCATCCAGCGATCTGCTGTCGCGGCCGCTTGAAATCAACAAGTACGGCATCTTGTACGCTTGTGCTCAAAAGAACGCTGGACCTGCGGGAGTGACGGTGGTGATCATTCGCCGCGACCTGTTGGATCATGCGCCGGCCGATTTGGCGGGCTACATGACCTATAAGAACCATGCCGACAACGATTCGATGTGGAACACGCCACCGACCTTCGCCGTGTGGGCACTCGGCAAAGTTGCCCGTTGGTTGGCCGATGACATCGGTGGGCTCGAAGCGATGCAGAAGATCAACGAGCAGAAAGCCAAAAGGTTGTACGATGTGATCGATTCCCATCGCGAGTTCTACTTAGGCCACGCCAAAGCGGAGTATCGGTCGAAGATGAATGTGACGTTTAATTTGCCGAGCGATGAGTTGCTTGGCAAATTCGTGAAGGAAGCCGCGGCGAACGAGTTGGCTTCGCTAAAAGGCCACCGCAGCATCGGTGGTATTCGTGCCAGCATCTATAACGCAATGCCTCGTGAGGGGGTCGAAGCCTTGGCGAGTTTTATGACCGATTTTGCCAGCAAGAACGGTTAGTTCTTGATTGCTGACGACGAACATTTGCAGCAATGATTTTTTTCGCATTGCCCCGAGGGGCAGGCCTTTCAACATCCACCGTCATTTCTATCCAAACCGAAACCATGCACCGTATCCTTGTTCTTGACGACATCGCCCAAGAAGGCATCGACATCCTCGAAGCGGAAGCGAACATCGAATACGAAGTTCGTACCGGATTGTCGGGCGAAGCCCTTCGTTCGGCGTTGAACGAATTCGATGGCGCCATTTTACGTAGCGGCGTAAAGATCACCGCCGAATCTCTTGAAGGTAACACCCGCATGCGTGCGCTGGTTCGCGCCGGAGTGGGAACGGACAACATTGACAAAGCCGCTTCGACTCGTCGTGGCATCGTCGTGATGAACACGCCGGCTGGAAACACGGTCAGCACGGCCGAACATGCCTTTGCTTTGATGTTAGCGCTCAGCCGTAACATCCCCGCAGCAAGCCAGAGTCTGGTCGAAGGACGTTGGGACCGCAAAAAGTTCATGGGCAAACAAGTCGCCGGCAAGACGCTGGGCATCGTCGGTATGGGACGAATCGGCCGCGAAATCGCATCGCGGGCGATCGCGTTCGAGATGAATGTCATCGCGTTCGACCCGTTCTTGACCGATGAACAGGCAGCTGCGATTGGGGTCAATCGAGTCGCGACGGTCGATGAGATGTTGCCACAAATCGACTACCTGACCGTTCACACACCGCTGACGCCTGAAACCAAAGGGTTGATCGGTCACGCCCAACTCGAAAAGGTCAAACCAGGACTTCGCGTGGTCAACGCCGCTCGCGGTGGCATCTACGACATCAATGCTCTCGTCGAAGGACTGAACAGTGGAAAACTTGGAGGCGTGGCGCTGGATGTCTACGAGAAGGAACCCTGCACCGACAATCCACTCTTCGGCATGCCCAATGTCGTCTGCACCCCGCACCTCGGTGCGAGTACCGAGGAAGCGCAAACTCAGGTTGCGGTCGAAGGCATCCACTTGTTGATCAAGTACTTGAAGACCGGTGAGATTCGCCATAGCGTCAATGTCGCCTCGCTCGACCCCAAAACCCTCGAAGAGCTTCGCGGCTACTTGAATGTGGCTCATCGAATTGGATTGCTGGCGGCCCAATGGCACGGTGGCGGAATCGATCAGGTGTCGATCACGTATCGTGGTGAGATCGCGTCGAAGGACACTCGCGTTGTGAACAATGCACTCTGTGCCGGTCTGCTTGAGCGAATTGTCGACGATGCGAACATCGTGAATTCGGAAATGCTCGTTCGCGAGAGAGGAATCGAGTTGAGCGAAGAAAAACGCCACGAAAAAGGCGCGTTTTCTTCGAGCATCACGGTCAAGGTATCCGGTGGTGGTCGAACGGTAACCGCAGGCGGTGCGGTGTTGGGCCAGAACATGCCACGATTGATCATGCTTGATGGATACCGGCTGGAGTCGTTTCTGGATGGCAAACTGTTGGTTTTCGCCCACAACGACGTCCCGGGCATCATCGGCCGCGTCGGAACGATCTTCGGCAGCCATGGGGTCAACATCGCTCAAATGGCTGTCGGTCGCGAAGGCAACGCGCCCGGTGGGCCTTCGATTGGCGTGTTGAGTCTCGATGGTGAGGTACCCGCCGAAGCGTTGGCGGAAATCGAGAGCATCGACGCGGTCACGCGAGTCAAAACGATCGACTTGCCTGCGGTCGGTGAGATGCCCAGCTGGTTGTCCTAGCCAATGTGCCGATTGCGATGCGTTGAGTTATAATCAACCAGCACCCGCTGGTTGACTCATCGCTTCTTCGAATAGGCTCACTCATGCAGCTTGTCAGATTGCTTCTTCTCAGCGTTTTTTGGGGCGCATTTTCCCTTTTGTCGGCCGTTGCAATCGAGCCCGACGCGGTTGCCAAGCCAACGTCAGCGGGGCTCCCCGAAAATGCAGGCCTGTTGCCCCAAGCCGCCGCGGCAGCGATGACGGTTCCGGACGGCTTTCAGGTACAACTGGCTGCTGGGGAACCGATGGTGCACCAGCCGATCGCAATGGCCTTTGATGCTCGCGGGCGGCTTCGGATTGCCGAGGCCCACACGTATCCGGTTCGGGCTCCCCAAGGCCAGGGCGAAGATCGAATCGTAATCCTCGAAGACACCGACCAAGACGGCTTGTTCGATGCTCGCAAGGTATTCGTCGAAGGATTGAATTTGGTCAGCGGCATGGAGCTTGGGTTCGGTGGCGTCTGGGTGGGTGCCGCTCCTTACTTGATGTTCCTTCCCGATCGAGATGGCGATGATCGGCCGGATAGCGCTCACTACGTTGGCAAGATTAGCGATCATGCATGGTGGGGCGGACGCAATGACGCGGCGCGGCATGACGATACCGCAGCCGCTGGTGGAGGGCATGCTCATTGTGGAGCCATGATTTACTTGGGCGACAATTGGCCCGATTCGTATCGAGGTTCCATTTTGATGGACAATATTCATGGCAATCGGATCAATAACGACATCCTTCATCGCAGAGGCAGTGGCTATCTCGCTTCGCACGGCCACGATTTTCTGTTTGCCAATGACCAATGGTTCCGTGGCATCAATCTAAAATACGCTCTGGACGGCACGGTCTACCTGATCGATTGGTACGACAAGAACGCATGTCACCGTGCCGATCAAGAGAGTTGGGATCGGACCAATGGTCGTGTTTATCGGATCAGCTATGGCGAAGCGAAGACCCGCCCAGTCGATCTATCGAAGGAATCGAACGATTCACTTGTCGCACTTCATTTGCATAAGCATGAGTGGTTCGCGCGGATGGCTCGGAAGATTCTGCAACAGCGATCAAGCAAGTTGCAGGACCGCTCGTCGTTGACCGCATCGCTGGAGCAAATCGCCTTTAGCGATGCTGCGGTGCCGCTTCGTTTGAGAGCGATTTGGACCTTGCAGGCATGCGGTCTTTTATCGCCCGTCCATCGTGATCGTCTTCGCCAAGAACAAGGGGATGAATCGGAATACTTGCGGGCATGGGCGGTTCAGCTCGATGCACCCGATGGGAAAGCGGACGATCTCGATGCGCTTGCCGACTTGGCTGCTTCCGATCCGTCGCCCGTCGTTCGCTTGGCACTCGCCAGTTTGCTGCAGCGTCTACCGCTCGATGACCGCTGGACAATTCTGGAACACCTGCTGAGTCATGCCGTCGACGTGGCGGACCACAATCTGCCGCTGATGCTTTGGTACGCGACGGAACCTTTGGTGCGGGATGACACGACCCGCTCGTTGGCTTTGGCCATGCAATCCGAGATTCCGATCGTGCGTCAGTACATTTATCGACGCGCCGCTGCCGATCCGACGGCGATCAACACCCTTTTGATTGCGCTGGGTGAGGTGGACAACCTCGACGCCCAGAAAGGGATGCTCGTAGAAATCACAACCGCGATCAAAACACAAGGCCGTTTGAAGATGCCTCCGCAGTGGCCGGCGGTCTATGAATCGTTGGCGGCCAGCACGGATGCCGCGGTGCGCAGCCAAGCACAATTCCTCACCGTCAAGTTTGGCGACGCATCCCTCTTTCCAAAACTGCGTGAAATTGCAACCAATGCGGAGGTGGAGCTCGCGGTGCGACGTAGCGCAATCGATGCACTGATCAGCGGGAAGGATCCCTTGGTTTTTTCGCTCTTGTTGCAACTGCTTGATGTCCCAGAGTTTCGTCAAAAGGCAGTCCGAGGGCTTGCCGGGGGGAGTGAACTTGTGATCGCGGAAACCCTTGTCGATCGCTATAGCCTGTTTTCGAACCAGGAGAAAGCCGATGCCGGAAAGTGCCACGCAAATCGATCCACAGCCGGGCCGCGTCAAGTGAAGATCGAGAAGCAAGTGAGTAAGACGTCGAGACTCCATTCGCGGAAGGTCCATGGGATTTATGCGTGATCAATCGCTGGACGGACACCCGCGTTGTTCTCGCTGCGCCCAAATCGCCCTGGTCAATTCACGATTTGGGTTTGCTGCACTGACACGATTTCTGCTGCTGGGCTACGTCGTGGCGGTGGTGTGCATCGTGGGTTGTCAGCGGGACGGTGCCGAGGAGGAGCCGCCTTCGGTGGCATCGGCTCCGGTCACCAAGCCGCACAAAGTGATCCTCAGCAGTGATGCGATGAAGCGATCGGCAAGCGAGGCGCTGCGCCGTGGCGACGTCGCTTCGGCGGAACAGTGGATTCGAAAGGCCTTGATGATCGAGCCCGAGGACGCCAGTCTTTTGGAATTGGCGGGTGATCACGCCGTTGCCACGCGGGACCTGGATGCCGCCGTCAGTTTCTACCAAGAGGCGATCGATTTTTCCTCGATTCCGTCCAACACACGATTGGATAAATTGGGTCACACGTGGATGACGCTAGGGCGACCTTATGATGCGCTAAAGGTACTCGAGTCGGCGGTTAAGTTCCATCCAAAGGATCCGGCGATCCGGACCAACCTCGCTGGGTTGTATGCCTCGCTAGGCCTGCAACGCGAGGCGGGACCCCATTTGCAGTGGCTGGTCATGCGATCCCATGGGGGCGTCAATGAATTGGTCATGCTGTCGGATATGACTCGGCCGCAAAATGACAAGGCGATCATTGAATACGCGCAACAGCACTATCCCGACGACCTACGCCCTCAGTTCGCAACCGCTCGAGGCGAAGCCTATCAAGCGAATTGGAAGACCGTCGCTGAGTTGCTTGAGCCGGTCGTCGAGAAGTATCCGGAGTTTCAGGCGGCTTATGCGCACTATGGTCGTGCGCTCGCGGAACTCGGCGACGAGGCGGCGATGGCCGAGTGGATGGCGTCGCTGCCGGAACAGATGGAACAACAACCCCAGTACTGGATCGCCGCTGGGATCTGGTCGGAAAACCATGGCAACATTGAGCAGGCGACCCGTGCGTATTGGCAAGCGGCGCTGCTGGACGAGAACAACGGCGAAGCGTTGAATCGGTTAGCGGCGGGATTGGCCGAGTTGGGCATGCAGAAACCTTCACGCGTCGTGGCGGAGCGAGCCGGCCAGATCACCTCGATGCGGGATACGGTCGATTTGTTGAACCCCAAGCAGTACAACTCGCAGAAGATTACGGTTCAAGTGGCAAAGCAATTGCACGGACTCGGTCGCAGCTGGGAAGCGGCAGCTTGGTTGCGCGCGGCGTCGCGTATGACGGCCGAGCGGGATCCCACCCTTGCAGAGGTCTATGCCGAGATTCGAGGCGGAATGTCGGCGAAAACCCCTTGGCAAGATCCCGATTCTCTGATCGCGAGAAAAATGGATCTTGGTAGCTTGCCGAAACTCGATTGGAACGCGCAGCGAAGTCTTGCCTCGCAATCCAAAGGGAAGCAGTTCCATTCCATGATCCGGTTTTCGGATCAGGCAACGGATCGTGGATTGAATCACACCTGTGAGATCGGCAAAGCGGACCGTGGAGAATCGGGGCTTTGGATCTACCAAAGTGGCGGAGGCGCTTCGGCTGCGATCGATTTTGATTTGGATGGATGGTCCGACCTTTACTACACCAACCAAGACGGCACGCCGATGCAAAACGACTCGCTGCCGAACCGGTTGTTTCGCAATCGAGCAGGACGTTTCCAGGAGGTGACGCCCTGGGCTGGCGTCGGCGACACCGGGTACTCTCAGGGGGTGGCGGTTGCAGACGTCAATAGCGATGGCTTTCCAGATTTGCTAGCCGCAAGCATTGGAAGAAACCGTTTGTTCCAAAACAATGGCGACGGCACCTTCACCGACGTGACAGAGGAAGTGGGACTGCGTGGCAGCACGTGGACCACGTCGGTAGCATTTGCAGATATTGACCAAGATGGTTTTGTCGACCTGTTCGAAGTTGGCTATTGCAGCGGGAACGATGCCATCACGGTTCCTTGTCTTGATAAGGACGACCACTTGCCCTACTCGTGCATGCCAACGTCGTTCCCCGCTCAGGCGGATCGCGTTTGGCGAGGCGATTCCGAAGGGCATTTTACCGAGGTCACCAGCGATTGGCTTGGCAAGCATGAATATGGCCACGGTCTTGGACTTGTCGTCGGGCAACTCGACGAGATCCCGGGAATCGATGTCTATGTCGGCAACGACATGACCGCCAATCATTTCTGGTCGTCAACCAAGTCGGCCGATTCCGAGTTTCGATTGCGAGAGCAGGCGGTGATTCGAGGGCTGGCGGTGAACCGTCAATCGTTGTCACAGGCCTCGATGGGAATTGCTGTCGGTGACCCCGATGCGGACGGAGATTTCGACTTGTTTCTGACCCATTTTCTCGGCGAATACAACACGTACTATGAACAGGTCAGTCCCGGGATGTGGGTGGATCTTTCGTCGCGAGTCGGGTTGGCGGATCCTTCGATGGACATGTTGGCGTTTGGGACACAGTGGTTCGACGCCGATAACGATGGGACGCTGGAATTGATGCTTGCCAATGGCCACATCGATGACTATCGCAAAAATGGCGATGCCTATCGCATGCCGATGCATCTCTTTCATCGATCGACGAGCGGTCGTTGGAATCGACTGGATGCCTCCTCCTTGGGTGAGTATTTTTCGACGGAGCGGCTCGGGCGAAGCCTGATCAACGTTGATATCAATCGAGATGGGCTCGTGGACGCTTCGGTCACTCATCTTTTCGATCCGGTGTCGCTATTGATCAATGAGTCCGAAACCGACAACTCATCGATCACGCTGTTCCTGAAGAGTACGTCCGGGCAACCCGATGCGATTGGTGCAACGGTTACGATCGAGGTTGCGGGAAAACCGCTGGTTGCACAACTTCTTGGCGGCAACGGCTACCACGGTTCCAACGAGCGGTGTCTTCGCTTCGGACTCGGGCCTTCAAACGAAGCCAAAGACGTGGTGGTTCAGTGGCCCTCGGGGAAACGCGAACTCTTTGGGAATCTCTTCGGTGGCGATGACTACCTGATCGTCGAAGGTAGCGCCGAAGCCTTTTCGCTTGGACGACCTTAGCGCCCACTTGGTTCTTCGATCACGAGCATCTGGTTCAATTCGACTTCTTCGAGCACTTGTGTTTGACCGCTGGGCCAAAGGACCTTTAAAGTGCACGGCTGCTAAGTCGAAGTCACGTGCTGGTGGGGAGCGACGGCTTCGTTATAATCGTTGTCCCCACCTACCCTTTGTTGCACGCTCAACAACCCACCGAGAAAATGACGATGCTATCGACACCGCTGTATGGTTCCGCTCTGTTTGCTTGCCTCCTTCTTGTGTCTCCATTTGTGCTGACTCGTGCTTCGGCGGCGCCACCTCGGCTTGAGAATGAAGCTTCTGCGCCCACGGAGAACTGGACGTTGACGGGACCGTTGACGCCCCCAGTGGATCGAATCAGCGACGAGATGCCACTGTCCGACCAAAAGAACGCTGCGAATTGGACGAAGTTCGAGCCGTTGTGGGACGAGTTTTCGGGCGCTGCGCTGCGAAGCGAACAGTGGTGGGACCATAACCCAACCTGGTACGGTCGCGCTCCGTCGCGATTTCTCGGCGAAGGTCAAAACGTCCATGTTAAAGACGGAAACTTGCAGCTTGTGATGCGGCGGGATGACACGCTGCCACGGGAACGCTTTCACGGACCCGACGAGGCGTTTCATAGCTATTCATCGGCGAGTGTGGTCTCAAAGGCGTTGGTCCGGTACGGCTACTTTGAGGTTCGTTCGCAAGCGATGAACTCTGGCGGTTCAAGCTCGTTTTGGTTTGCCAGCCAAATGAGAGACCGAAAAACAGGGAAACGATATCGATCGGAAATCGACGTCTTCGAGCTTGGCGGCAAAGCGATCGGCCACGAGAACGCTTACCACATGAACGCGCATATCTTTGAAACTCCTGCGGATGGACGACGGCATTGGAATGAGGGTGGCACCTGGACCGCGCCATTTCAATTTGCCGACGACTTCCACGTTTTTGGGCTGTTGTGGGATGCCGAGCAATTGGTTTACTACGTCGACGGTGTGCCGGTGCGGCGGATGAAGAATACGCATTGGCACGCTCCGCTCAGACTGATCTTCGATTCAGAAACCATGGGGGATTGGCTTGGCATGCCCGAGGATAAGGACTTGCCGAGCACCTTCCGCATCGACTATGTCCGTGCTTGGAAGAATTCGCATACCGACAGCGATTGGCACGAAGCGTTCACGACGTTGAAGGATCCCGACGTGCCCACAAACATCACACGCTACGTCCGCTCGATGGATGAACACGAAACGCCATGACGATCATGCTTCCCACTCGACCGCTTGGTCACACCGGCCTTCACGTTACTCAGCTTGGCTACGGCAGCATGGGGTTGCGCGGCCCGCGTACGTGGGGCGTTCGGGTGGTCGATGAATCCGATGCTGAACGTTTTTTGAACCTCGTGCTCGACAGCGGTATTAACTTTATCGATACCTCGCCGGATTACGGAATCTGTGAAGAGCGTATCGGGCGCTATCTCCGTTCGCGACGCAGTGAGTATGTGCTGGCCACCAAATGTGGCTGCGTCTACACCCAGCACGAGGATCACCTTCAGATCGATCACGTTTGGGATAAAGAGGTCATCAAACGGAATCTGCATACCTCACTCGAACGAATGAGGACCGACTACATCGACGTCTTGCAGTTTCATGGTGGTGATGCCGACACGCTGGTTCGCCAAGGTTTGATCGACCAGTTGGCATCCTTTCGCGATCAAGGCTTGGTGAAATGCATCGGTGTTTCCAGCAAATTGCCGGAGCTGAAATCGCTGATCGAGCTTGAGGTCTTTGACACCTTTCAAATTCCGTATTCGTGCTTGGCCCCTGAGCATGGTGATTGCATCCAGCAAGCGGCGGAGATCGGTGCTGCGGTGATCGTGCGTGGCGGTGTTGCCCAAGGTGGCCCCGATGCGGAAATCCAACGTCCGGCTTTGAATGACGTTTGGTCGCAAGCGAAACTGGATCAAGTTTTGCCGACGGGGATGTCTCGTGCTCAGCTGATTTTGCGTTACACGCTTTCGCACCCCGGTGTTACCACGACTATCGTGGGAACGTGCAATGACCAACACTTGACAGAGAATATCGCCGCCGCCAAAGCAGGCCCGCTGTCCGAAGATCTGCGAGCCGAAATCGCAGCACGCGTGCGACTTGCGATCAAAAAATGATCGCCAAGTGTGTGCGATAGTGAGTCGACCACGACGTCGTACGTTCGATGACCTCTATTGTCCGCCCGATTCCGCATCAAGCTTGGTCACGCGGACCTTGCGAAACAAGAACTGGCCTCCCCCAGGGACTTCTGCTTGGAGGGCGATGTAACCTTCGGGCTGTGTGATTCCATCGACCGACCACGACGGCTTCCCGTTGACTTTCAGCGATGCGTTGTCGCCGCGCACCGTCAACTCGAATCGATTCCACTGGCCTGGTTTCGTGGCAACGGAATTCGTGCCAGAATCGAATCCACCCAGGTTTCCTTCTTGCCCTTTGCGAAGGTTCACCTGATAGTTTGCAGGCCAGGGCCGACCCGCTGGGACGGAGTCGTAGCGAAAGTAGACACCCGAGTCCCACATCTTTTCGTCGAGTGCTTTCCATTCGAAATCGAACACAAAATCCTGATAACGATTCTTTGTTTGGATCAGTCCATTGCCGGCTTGGAGGAAAATCGCACCGTCTTTCACCGTGGCTTCACAGCCAATCACGTCAAATCGATCGAGCGTTTTCCCGTCGAACAAAACGTCTGGACCTTCTGCGGAGGCACAGGGGACGAGTCCACAGACGATCAGAGCAAGCGAAAAGAATCGACTCAGCATGATGGTATTCCTAGCAAAGCAGGGTGGGGCAGGGCGGGGCAGTTTGAAGTTCGCATGAAGCATCTAGTATAAGGGATGGAAGTCTGCTCCGCATCCACGCCCCGTTTCGATCGTGCCAGCCGGATCCTGTTTGTTACCATTCGCCGGTTGCCAAATACTCGTTGATCGACTTGGCTGCGGTTCGCCCCGCACCCATCGCCAGGATGACGGTCGCCGCTCCGCTGACGATATCACCACCTGCGAAGACGCCTCGCTTCGTGGTCCGGAGCGTGTTTTCATCGGCGATGATGTACCCCCATTTGTTGGTGGCCATGTCGGGAGTGGTCGATTGAACCAAGGGATTGGCTCCGGTGCCGACGGCGATGATGGCGACGTCGAGCGGCATTTCGAACTCACTGCCTTCGATTGGCTGAGGGCGGCGACGTCCCGATTCATCGGGTTCACCCAGTTCCATCTTGATCAGCTTGACCGCCTTCAAGATACCTTGTTCATCGCCGATGAATTCGGTGGGATTGTGCAGGTTTAAGAACTCGACGCCTTCGTCCTTCGCATGATGAACCTCCTCGGCTCGGGCAGGCATTTCTTCTTCACCGCGTCGGTAGACAATGTAGGCGTGCTCGGCACCGAGACGCATCGCGGATCGCACAGAGTCCATGGCGGTATTGCCGCCGCCGATGACCGCGACGTTTCGATCGCGACACTTGTAAACGGGTTCGTCATAGTTCTCTTCGTCATACGCCTTCATTAAATTGACTCGCGTCAAGAACTCATTGGCTGAGTAGACCCCGCCAAGATGCTCACCAGGAATGTTCAAGAACTGCGGCAAGCCAGCTCCGGTAGCGATAAACACGGCGTCGAAGTCTTCTTCTTGGAATAACTCATCGATCGTGACCGATTTTCCAATCACGACATTCGTTTGAAAATCGATTCCCATCTTCTTCATGTTTTCGATTTCGCCCCGGACAATCGCTTTCGGCAATCGAAACTCTGGGATACCATAAACCAGGACGCCGCCAATCTCATGCAGTGCTTCGAAGACAGTGACATCGTGGCCGTTGAGAGCGAGATCACCGGCACAGCTGAGCCCCGCCGGTCCGCTACCGACGATGGCGACCTTTTTGCCCGTGGCCGGAGCTCGCTCGGGCAATCCAACCTCACCGGTTTGCAGTTCATAGTCGGCGACGAAGCGTTCCAGATTGCCGATCGCAAGCGAACTGAATCGCCTGCCCATGATGCACGCGCCTTCGCATTGTTTCTCCTGAGGGCAGACGCGACCGGTCACCGCCGGCAACACATTGTCTTCTCGGATTTTTGCTGCCGCCTTGAGGTATTCGCCATCGAGGACCAGTTCAACGAAGTCACGAATCTTGACGCCAACCGGGCATCCTTGAACGCACTTGGGATCGGCGCAGGACAAGCATCGTTGGGCTTCCGATTCCGCTGCGACGACTTCCAAACCGAGATTGACTTCTTTGAAGTTGCGAGCACGCTGGTGCGCGTCTTGTTCGGGCATCCCTTGGCGAGGAATTTTGACACGTTCTTTGGGAGGTAGCGGTTCGGCCATGGATTGGAAAAGTGATTGGGGTGTGGAAAGAGTGATCAGGGAGGTGAAAGCGTCAGCGGATGCGTGCCAGCAGGAATTCGCAAGCAGCCTTCTGGACGGTCAGAGCACCGACGTTGACGGTCGGTTACGTTCCCACTTTTGGACCGACCTCGGGATGATCGTGTTCCAACCGGCATGCGGATTTTGACTTCTTGTTCTCGCACTTGTCGGCTTCGAAGCGTTCGAGCGATTTCTTTTCTTGAGTTTTGTACAAGCTGTTGCGTTGTATCAAGATGTCAAAGTCGACCTCGTGCGCATCGAACTCGGGCCCATCCACGCAAGCAAATTTGCTCTTGCCACCGACCAAAACTCGGCATCCGCCACACATGCCGGTTCCGTCGACCATGATGGGGTTGAGGCTAACGATCGTTTTGATTCCGAGATCACGAGTGACTTCGGCAACCGCTTTCATCATCGGGATGGGGCCGATCGCCAACACGCGAGCGATGGGCTCGCCGCGGTCGATCAGCTGTTGAAGTTTCTGGGTGACGAAGCCCTTTTCGCCGTAGCTGCCGTCATCGGTCATGATGCATAATTCATCACTGGTCGCTCGAAGTTCGTCTTCGAGGATCAGCAATTCTTTGTTGCGAGCGCCGAGGATGCTGATCACGCGGCTGCCCGCTTGTTTCATGGCCACGGCCGTGGGGTAGGCAATCGCCGTTCCGACCCCGCCCCCAATCACAACAACCGTCCCAAAGTCGCCGATCTCGGATTCTTCGCCCAAGGGACCGACGACATCAAGAAGGGAATCGCCCGTTCTCAGCGTATTGAGCCACTTGGTTGTTTTCCCGACGCCTTGGACGATAATCGTGATATTGCCTTGGTCGTCCGAGTCAGCGATGGTAAGTGGGATTCGTTCACCATGTTCGTCAATCCGGACAATCACGAACTGGCCCGCCTTGCGTTTCTTGGCTACGCGAGGGGCAAGAATACGGAACAATTTGACGTCCGTGGCAAGTTCCCTGGTTTCGACAATGGGGTACATGGGCTCCTTTCGCCGCACAGTTCAGGTTAGATTCACGCAGCGAAAATCGCAACGAAATATCGCCTCGACACACTAGCATCCGCCAGCGGCTCGAAAACGTCAACCTCGAACCCTCACTCCCAGCACATGCCCTCCCCCAAAACGCCCGTCCGACTGAGCGTCCCACCGGGCTTGCGGGACCAATTGACTGCATTTCGAAGGCAGGTTTGGTGGACCAAAATGACCGAGGCGGTCTGTTTGGCCGTCCTCGTCGTCTTGGCGGCCTTCTTGACCGTGTTTGTGGCTGACCGGTTAGGGGACACGCCTGCGACGATCCGTCTCGCGATTGGGTTGGTGGTTCTCGTGGTCTGCTTGTCCGTTCCCTGGGCGATGCACCGCTGGGTCTGGCAGCATCGGCGATTTGATCAGCTTGCCGAATTGCTGCGACGCCGCCAAGCCGATATTGGTGACCGATTGCTTGGCGTAATCGAATTGACTCAAAGTGAAACCGAACAAGCCAGGTCGCCGAGGCTTTGTGCAGCGGCGATGAACCAGGTCGCGGCGGCGGCGGCGAACGTCGACCTAAACAATGCGGCCCCTCCCTCACGAACGGGCATCTACGGGGTTTGGCTTGTTCTCGCGACCGTCTTGGTTGCCACCGCCTTCTTGGTGGCTCGGCCCGCAGCCCGTAACGCATGGGCCCGCATGCTGGCCCCATGGCGATCGATTCCTCGTTACACCTTTACCTGGGTGCAGCCCATTGCATCCACGTGGATCGTGCCGCATGGTGAACGATCCACTCGGACGATTCGTCTGGACGACCAAAGCCATTGGAAACCGGCCAGCGCGACACTTTCGGAGGGTTCGTCAGCCATCGCGTCCAGTACGCGTGTGGGCAATCGTTACGCGTTCGAGCTTCCGGCAACGCTCGACACCACGGTGATGCACTTGGCCATCGGCGACTACAAACAATCGATTGAACTTCATCCTACATTGCGACCCGAATTGACGACCGTTTCTGCAACGGTCCGGTTGCCTCCCTATTTGCAGTTACCCGAGCCGATCGAGAAGGACCTGCGCAGTGGAATCTTGAGTGTTGTCGGTGGCAGCGAAGTGTCTCTCCATGCGACGGCGTCGCGGTCTCTTTCGGCGGCGTCGATTGACGAAGTCACGACTCGAGTGAGCGATGCGGTGATTGCATCCGATCCATTCACTGTTGGCGATGAGCCGGTTGAAAAGTCAATTCAATGGCGAGACACCTTGGGGCTTTCTGGACGCCAACCGTTTTCTCTCTCGATCCAATCGGTTGCGGATCAACCTCCCTCGGTCGTCGCCAGCAAGTGGCCAAGCGATACGGTCTTGCTTGATAGCGAACCCTTTCACATCGAAGCAATCGCCAGCGACGATTTTGGCGTCAAACGCATTGGCGTCGTTTGGCAAGCGAGTGATCAGCAGCCCAACACCCCGTACTTGGACGAACGAACGATTGCGTCTGGAGCTCCCGATGCGTCGTCGCTGCAGGTTCCGGTGACGTTCACGGCGAAGTCGCTCGGACTTCCCGCCCGTGCGGTAGAGCTGAGATTGTGGGCAGAAGATTATCGGTTGGACCGCGAACGCTCCTACAGCGTTCCCTATCGGTTGACCATCTTGAATCCGTCACAACACGCTAAATGGATCGCCGGTCGGTTATTGGTTTGGCAGCAATCGGCTCTGGATGTCCGCGACCGCGAAATGAGCTTGCATCAGCGGAATAAGGAGTTGCGGGAACAGACCCGAGAGGGGGCGATTGACAGGGCACTGCAAGACGCGCTAAGGGAACAGGCGGCTGCCGAAACAGCGAACGCGAGACGTTTGAGCGAATTGACCAAGGCAGGAAAGACCTTGCTGAGTCAGGCTGCACGCAACGCGGAGGTCGGCGCTGAATCGATCCAAAGCATGGCTGAAATGATTCAAACGCTTCAAGAGATATCGACCCAGCGGATGCCGACGGTCGCGGATCTGTTGGAGAAAGCATCCCGTGCGATGGCGTCGGACGTTCAACAGCAAAGCGACGCGAGCCTGGTCGGTGAAAACCGGTTGAAGTCGAATTCGGAACCCACGTCTTTGTCGCCATCCGAACTTGACAAAGAAACGAAAGACAGCGAATTTCCAAGTGTTGTTGACCAGGAATCTTCGCAGCGATTGCGCAGCCCATCGAGCGACGGAAACGTTGATCTCACCACAGACGAGAGCGATTCGAAAAACCGACTGGGGCTTGCCGCAACCACCGTGGCGATATCGAAAGCTTCCTCAGACAGCGGCGAATCAGAACCCTCGCTGCTTGAGGAAGCCATCGACGAACAAAACGAGCTGTTGACGGAGTTCAAGAAACTCTCAAAAGAGATGAACGCGACGCTGGTCAAACTCGAAGGAAGTACCTTTGTGAAACGGTTAAAGGCGGCATCGCGGATCCAAGAATCGATCGCCAACCGGCTTGCCGATCGAATCGAACAACTATTTGGAAAGGATCTGCATCAGAATTCCACAGACCGTGAGTATCTGGCAATGATTGGTCGCTTGCAAACGGATCTTGGTGAGCAACTCTCGACAACGATCGATGACATGCGAGCGTTTTACAAACGGAAGCAAATGGTCTTGTTTGGAATCGTGCTCGACGAAATGGATCGCGAAGAGGTCTTGCCAGCACTTGATCGACTTCAATCTCGCATCACAACCGAACCAGGTCTATCGATTGCTCAAGCGGATTATTGGTGCCACACCTTGGACCGCTGGGCCGATGAATTGGTGGAGTCTCCCCAGGGTGAGTCCGATCCCGGTCCCAAAGAGAACGCCTCTTTGCCGCCGAGTGTGATTTTGGAGGTGCTGCGAATCTTGGAACAAGAAGTCAACTTGCGAGACGAAACCCGAACGACTGAACAAGCGAAATCGGCGTTGCAAGCGATCGAGTATCAGACCGAAGCGGTGCGCTTGGGCCAAACGCAAACCGAACTGCGAGTGCGAATCGAGTCGGTCGTCTCGGAGTTGGAATCGATTCCTGACGGAGCACTTCGATACGAGAACGATATCAATTTGATGTTGATGGTCGCACAGACGATGAACGAGGCCGCAAGTATCTTGCAATCTCCCAACACGGCTGATGAAGCCATCGCCGCAGAATCCGAAGCGATCGAATTGCTGCTGCGGTCAAAACGAGTGGACCCGCAGGGTGGCGGCGAGGCGGGATCCGATCCGAGCGGGGGAGGGCAGGGGAGTGGTGCCGAGGCGGCATTGGCGCTGTTAGGCCTTGGGGTGAACGAGAACGAACAGCTGCGTGAGTCAGAGACCTTGCAAACAACCGGGAAGACAGGTCAGGTGCTGCCCGAAGAGTTTCGAGCTGGATTGGAGGAGTACTTCCGTCGCGTGGAGGAGAGTCAATGAGAAGACAAGATTCGACAGCTGTAAGGCTCCTGCTATTTATCCTGGCTTTATTACCATCGGTATCCTGCTTGGGGCAAACATTCGAAGGCAACGAAGTTTCTCGTGACGTCCGGGAAATGATGGACCGTGGGTTGAGTTTCTTGGTTCGAACCCAGTCCGACAGCGGTGATTGGAACGACGGCGGAGAACCTGGGGCGGGGACCACAGCGTTGGGGCTGCTGTCGTTGCTCTCGTCTGGTGAAGATCCCAATTTTGGTAAATACCACATCGCAGTTGGCAAGGCGGTCCGGAATATCCTCGCAACTCAAGACTCCGAGAGCGGCTACATGGGCAGCAGTATGTACCACCACGGGTTCGCGCTGCTTGCCTTGGCCGAGGCCTATGGCAGTGTCGATGAGAACCAACTGTGGCAAGGAGCGAGTCAGGCGGATCGGACCGGGATTGGACAAGCGTTGGAACTGGGCGTCCGCTGCGCGATCACCTCTCAGAAAAACAATACACGCGGAGGATGGCGGTATTCGCCCGGGGCCAAGGATGCAGACACATCGGTGAGCGGAGCGGTGTTGATGGGATTGCTCGCAGCTCGCAATGCAGGTATCGAAGTTCCCGACGAGGCGATCAATCGAGTCATTGACTATTTCATCGGCATGACTTCCGACGATGGCGCCGTTGCCTACGCGGGAGGCCTCGATGGTTTTGGCGAGTCGATCTCGCGGTCTGCCATCACGTGCCTTGTCTTTTCTATCTCGCGTCGTAAGGACTTGCCCCAGTACCAGGCAACCGAGAAATATGTGCGAAACCATTTGAGTCAGCGCTCAGGATGGATGGAGTATGCTCGCTACTATCAAGCACAGGCTCTGTTTCAGGCGGACACGGCTGCTTGGGGAGAATGGAACCAAGGCTTGATCCGCACCCTTCAGCGGCAGCAGAATGACGACGGCAGCTTTCGAGGGGATCTCGGTACCGCCAACTCCACGTCGCTGTCGCTCTTGGCCTTAGCGGTGAACTATCGGCTGTTGCCCATCTATGAGAGGTAGAGGTTTGACGATCGCAAAAACAGGTTCGACATTGCTGTTGCTCACCCTCGCAATCCTACTGGGGTTTGTGGGCACGCACGCGGAGGCTGAATCACCTATTCTTCGTTTGACCTTTCATGATGGCACGGAGGTCCAAGGACAAATCGAAGCGGATTCGACCTCGGCGCCGATTCGATTCCGAGACAGTGAATCGCAGGGGAGTGACAGCTACGACTTGGACAAGCTGCGTCGTATCGAATCGATCGATTATCTCAATCGCCTCGTTCGAAATCGCATCGAAAAGGAAACACCCTCGCAGGGGCTTTCGCTGGTTGGAGGAGACTTCCTTGCTGGAAGCATCGAGCAGATGGATGACGAGGGGGTAACCTTTCGCTCTCCGCAGACGGCAGCAACCTTCGTCGAAAACGCATCGATCCAAAGTGTTTTCTTTCAGATGGCCCTGCCTGCTGCGGCCTTGAGCCGAGACGAGCAGCAACGCCTATTGCATGGCGTTGGTTTGAGCAACGAAGATCCTTCATCGGTGCTCTGCTTTTCCATTTCGGGAGATGTGCTGCGTGGAGAATTTGTCTCTCTGGACTCGGAAAAGCTTCGGATTCGAGTGCTTTCCGCTGAGAAGCAGATCGCACGCCAGACGATTGCCAGGATCGAACGGATTCCTGTTCCTAACGCCCCACTCGTTGTGACCCGAGACAGTCAAAAACAGTCGAGGCAAGTGAACGTGATTTTTTCGGGCGGTTGTAGCCTCACACTTCACTCCGTTCGAATCACCGACCGGGAAGTGATGGGTGTTCATGATCTGTTCGATGAATGCAAGATCCCGATCGAATCGCTCGATTGCATCGAGTTCAAGGCCCGGGACGCTCCGTGATGGATCCTGGTTGCCGCTCATAAAGTGGCGCTGTCCAGCTGGACCCCATTGTCAGTAGAAGTATTTGTTACCTCTGGTGGGAGGGTGTGCGTTATTTGCGTCTCCACGGCTGACCGATGGCTTTCACCCGCTGGAAGAAATCTGTCGGATGCGTCGGAGAAAATGAAGGAAAGCAATAAGATGCGTCGCGAGTGTTCAGGAACGTTAGGTGAACGCTGCCAAATGATAGTTTTTTGAAAATTGCAACGAACGCTCTGTTTTTTTCTTGACGTCTGACCGGGGACTCGTAAATTCACGGCTGGGGCAATCGCACAAGCCATCTCCTCTTCTCTTTGTGGAGCGTTCGATGCCTGAATCTCACGCAACATGGAAACGAGTCACCATGTCCTTGCGGTCTCTGGGAGCTGTCCTACCGCAGGATGCAGTTTCTTACCGGATGGGCGAACCGCTTTGGCGGCAACTGCGGCCGCAAAGACAATTGCGAATGGAGCATCTGCACGCAAGGGAATTGTTGGCCGGTGATTCGTTTGCAGATGCTTCCTTGCAATACACGGCCGGAGCAACGATTGCAGCGGAGATTGCCGGGGCGGGGCTTCCCGATCTCAACAATGATGGCGAGCTGACACCCGCGGATGCGCTACGGATCGCCAATGCGATCGAGGCCGGATGGAGTCTCTCGCAAATTCCAGCGGCTGATCTCAATCAAGACAACCAACTGGATGGAAACGATTTCGATGCGGCGATTGCAGCGATCGAAGCGGATCGTGCGGCGCAAGCAGCGACAGCGGCTGCTCAGGCGGCCTCAGCCTTCGATTGTCGGCTCGACTATTGTGTGGTCACCGGCGGTGAGTCCGAATCCAGTTCGGACGGTAACTCTGGCGGAGACTCCGGCGGTATCTGGAATGAAGGCTCCGGTACGGGGACTTGGAACGGCAGTTCGGAAGGTGCCTCGGGCGCCGACTCGGGTGGCATTTGGGACGAAGGTTCGGGGGATGGTTGTGGAGGTGATTCCGGTGCGGGTTCTGGCACCTGGGACCAAGGCACCTGGGACGGAAGCACCTGGGACGGAAGCGGCTGGGATGGAAGCAGCTGGGATGGAAGTAGCTGGGATGGAAGTAGCTGGGATGGAAGTAGTTGGGATGGAAGTAGTTGGGATGGAAGTAGTTGGGATGGAAGTTCGGGGGTCTCGGGTGACGATTCCGGCGACGGATCGATCGATGGATCCAGTTGGGGTGCGTCGGAGGGAGATTCCGGGGGTGAGTCAGGTGGTGCGTCAAGCGGAGACACGGGAGAGGTTACGGGGGCTGGGACCGGAGTCGGTGGTGACACGAGTGGTGGTGATACCGGTTCGGGCAGTGGATCGGATGCAGGCGGGAGTTCGGGTGGCGGAACCCAAGCGATCTCACCGACTTCTTTCGGGACCGGAACAGGCGTTGCGATCGACGGTAGCACGGGCGCCAACACGGGCGGTGGTTACACGTCAGGCGGTGACACCGGTGGGAGTGATAGCTCGGTGTCAGGCGGGCAGACGTCGGCTACGAAGTTCTACATCAAGGGTTACACCTTTGGCGCTTACAGTGGCGGAGTCAGCAGTCCGCAGGGCGATCGGGTCCATGAAGGCGAATCGTTGGAAGTCACCGTTGAGATCGACGGGCCTCGAAAAAATGGCCAACTGCTGCCACCCCCCGATCTGATCCTTCGGGCCGACACCAACTTTGACGGTAACTTTGACGATAACGGAGAAACCGTGTTCTATGATCTCGATTACTTCCGTAGGCCGTCTTTGGACCCAGCCGGTCACAGCGAGATCTTTTCCTCCTGGTTCTTTATTTGCGACGATGGGCCTTGGTACAACGCAAATCACACGCCGCAAGACACGATCAATCTCGAGTTTGATTTTGGTGAAACCCAAACAGCCTCTGCGACGGTTCTGAATGTGATCCCGCGATTTGACTCGAGACCAACCCTTTCGTTTGGCAGAAGCGATCAGGGCAACGATGAGGGGATTGTTAGGGCCGACTTCGTCGATCCAGGTCATTTTGATTCTCACAGCCTCGAGGTGAAATGGGGAGAACAAGGCACGACCGAGACTGGTCTCTTCTCTTATGAGGCAATGTGGCCATTCGTAACGACTCTGGAAGCCAAGAAAGAGTTGGAGTCGGGATTGGATTCAATTTATCCCGTAGAGCTCACGCTGAAAGATGATGATACAGGTGAGATTGGCTACGCCTTTGACAAGCTTGACGTCACTTTGAACAACAATGACGACAATCAAGATGGTAGCGATGACCTTTTCGATCGTGGTTTTGTCGATCCTGATCTTCGAGAATTGTCCCTCGAGGCTCTGCTTTCCGAATCCATGAATGCTACCGACGGTAGGTTTGAGTTTCGCTACGATCTGCAGAGCATTCGGGTCTGGACGTCGGCGGACAAAGCGGCATTGATCCTTCCGTTTGAAAGCGGCCAGGATGATCGGATGCGCGAATGGGGTGGCGGCGTGGCCTATGCGGGTCAAGAAACGGTATGGGTCGAAGGCATTTCGCTGTTTTCCACCACCATCACGCTCGATTGGCGTGACAATGCTTCCTTGGGTGCCGACGCCGACACCGGCTTGGTCTTCGGCGGCGAAGTGGCGGTCAACGTGGGCGGAATCGATGTGGACATTGACAGCGATAACAACGACGGTTTCGCATTCCCAGAAGGATCGGAATGGGAAGAGTACCTTGAAGCGAACGACTATGGCATTGGCAAAATGCTGCAGGTGGGGGCGGCACAGTTCACGCCCGTTCGAATCACGCTTCCGGTTGGACTCGCCCCAGTATCCTACAGCCTCAGCTTCGAAGAGATCGATGCGGGGCCGGAATCGGGAACCATTCGAGTCTGGAACACCGACAAATCGATGTTTGGGCCCAACCCGGACGACGTTGCAGATGGCGGCAACCGGGTATCGATGAACCGAATCTACAGACTGAGCGAATTAGGTTATGACGGTGCGACAGGAGAGATTGAGTTGTATCTCGAAGCCACGAGTGTTCGGAAGGATCACTACTCGCTCGTTGGCTCGGTTTCGCATTTGGGAGTCGACGACTATGGCAAGCCAGACACACGGTTACGAGCCCATTTGATTGGCTATGGCGTTGACAATCTCTACGATGACGTCAAGTGGATGGTGGTCGAGCCCAACTCGTTCTACCCGACGGTTCAATCCAAGCCCGAACTGCGCAGCGCCTTCGCGGCACAACTTGTCTATGGCTACAAAGATCCCAAGCCAGGAAGCGCCGGTCCCGGGGGCGCCTTGCCAATCGACGCAACCGAATACGTGATGAAACGATTGACGGAAGAGGAGGTCAGGGAACTCATCGAGAAGGACCTAAAGCAAAAGGATATCGACTACGTTCTAGGAACACTCTTCTCAAAAGTACCAGCCATAGGGAGCCCACCGATCGGGGTGCCAGGTCTTCAAGTAGCCTTGTACCGGGACCATGTTTCGGGGCGATATGTTCTTTCATTTGCGGGCACGGAGGATTTGCGAGATTGGCTAACAAACCTTACCCAATTGCTGGTCTCAGGTGAGGCTCAACACTACCATTCGATTTGGTTGACCTACTTGTTATCACAGGTTCATGAATTGGACGGCTTTATCACCACAGGCCAGTCACTTGGGGGAGGGCTGGCGAGCGCGGCAGCCCTAGGATCTGGCATCCATGCCGACACGTTCAATGCATCTGGAGTTCAGCGACATACGTTTGAGGAAATAGGTGGCAGCGTGGGATTTCCAGAGGATTTTTCTGATAATGCGCTGGCCGCCTACGACTCCGATGGTGAGAAGATCACAGCTTATAACGTCAATTGGATTGGCGCGGATTCCGAGGGTCGATGGCATGCACCCGATGTGTTGACATTCCTGCAAAGACGTGCCAGCTTCGCACCCACTGCGGTTGGAATTCCCGTTACCTTGGAGGGACTCTACGAGCTGTCGCCCAATGAGCTTCGTTTAGTTGAGACCTTGGGGCAAGCGATATCAGGCCTCGACCTCTCCGACCCAATTGATGAGAAGACGCTACAAGACCTTGTGGCAGCGATTTTTTACGCAACGGCAGACGGTGCGACCGACGCATTTGGCAAGCTTGTTGAGTCTCATCGCTTTCCCTCCATTTACTATGGTTTACTTCACAGCAGTCAATGGGATGTCTATTTCGGCAGATAGTCACTGCTGCGCAATGTCGTTCTTTCTGGTACCTGCCAACCGACCGACGTCCGTTCTTGTGCCCAAAACAAAGGTTCCTACACAATGAAAAGATGTAGCGTCTGCTGGATAGTCCTGTATGCAATTGTTCTTTTTAAATTCCCAGCTTCAATGGCGGTGGAGTCGCCGTCGGAGCGTCGCGGGCATTCAGGACAAGGAGGGGCCCGTTTGCGTTTTCCCGAAGAGTGGGGCACGATTGCAAAAGTGGAAGGGTTTCAGGCCAGTATGTTCTTTGGACCCGGTAAGCAACTTGATTTTTGTGAAGCTATCTCTAGGCGGGATACGTCTAAGATCGAGAAGATGCTTAAGGAGGGATTCGATCTGAATCAGGCGGGGAAGTTTGGTGTGACACCACTGATGTGGGCCTATATTGTTGGCGATCTGCCGATCTTTAAAGTTCTCGTTCAACACGGCGCTGACGTCGATAAGAAACTAGCGAGCGACTGTCGAGATGGACTGCGTACTGTCCACTTTATGCCCTTCCTTCCTGGAGATACCGTTTTGCGTTTGGCACTGCGACACCGCAAAAGCGATTACTTCTTAGCTGCGTTCCCTCAATGCAATGACCCGTTTGACCTGGACGCCGATGGTCAGACTTTGCTCCATTCCTACTTTTCGCCGCCAGGAATGAACTCAATGGAGGCACTTGATGCTTTGCTCGCGGCGGGCGTTGAACTGGATCGACGTCATAGGTTAAGGGAAACCGCATGTCATGAGGGTGTTAAACACAGCAGGGTGGCCGCGGTGCTCAAGATCCTGAAAGCAGGAGCAAGTCCCGATATCCCGGATCGGGACGGAAAAACGGTGCGTGAGATCGCGATTCAAAAGCTGGACTACTACAAGAAGCGGAAGCTCGCGGCCCCCAGCATGGACGTCTATTTTATTGCGAGTGACTTGGTCAAGGAATACACCGAATTGGTGGAGTGGCTTGATCAGCATCCCGTTGGAACGATCGGCACGGAGAAGGTGGAAGAATTGCAGGGGGCGAATCACGCCAACGAGTCCAAACCGCAGCCACCGACTGGCGGCAACGAATTGAAATAGACCAAGAGAACGCGCCCTACTGAAATCGACCCGCCATGCCTCTTCTGCATCACCTTGCCGGTTCGGGCGGGACGCTGATCTCACGTTGCTTGGCTTCGATGAAGGGGGTCTGTTTTCTGAGCGAGATTCACCCGCTGGGGACGCGCCATTTTCATCCGCTACGCCAGGCGGCCGAGTGGTATGGCTTGGTGGACGCGGCTGAGATTCGCGAACTCGAAAGCGACGAGGTGGACGGGTTTGCGAAGGCGTTGGCGATGATTGCGGGCCGCGCCGAAAAGCGACGGTTAAGTCTGGTGGTTCGCGACTGGTCGCATCTGGATTTTGTGGGTTTCCCCTTTGTTTCAAAACCGAGGCTTCGGTTTTCGTGGGAGGACGTGATCACGGAACAGGAAAAGCGTTGTGCGACCGTGCGGCATCCGCTTGATCAGTATCTTCAGTGCAGAGAAATGAAGGCGCTTGGCGATGCCTGGGATGAGGCGGCTTTTTGGCGCGGCACGCGAGCCTTTGCCGAATCGGTCCAGCAGATGCCTTGGTTTCGCTACGAAGATTTTCTCGAAGATCCACAAGCGACACTGGCCGATGTCTGCCGAACGCTTGCGATCGCCTACGACCCGGACTGGCAACAGAAATGGCACCAGTACACGAACATGACGGGTGATTCGGTACGTGTTGAACGCAAGGAGATTCGTTTCAACGAGCGCAGTCCGGTAAGTCGAAAGATTTGGGCGGACCTACGGAAGAATGAAGATTTTCATGCCACGCTTGACATGCTTGGCTATCCCATCCCCGAACCGCTTCGTCGCCGGGTTTTGGCAGAGGGTAACAGCGAACCCGAACAGAAAAAGGAGAGGAAAACCAAAGCCAAGGATTGGGATGCGGAGGTGGTTCGGTGGCGGTCGGCGGTCCAAGACGATCCAGTGGACATGGCCAGCCAACTGCGGCTCGCCGAAGCGCTGCGGTGGATCGGTTGTGTCGACGAAGCGGTCGATTTGTTGTTGGCCTTGTGCTGTGATGCCGAGCAACGGTTGTCATCCGACTCGGAGAGCCATCTGTTGTTGGTGGCCTGTACCACATTGGAAAAGGCGGGGCGCAAAGTGGATTCGCTTCCGCTCCGACGGCGCGTGCTGGAACTGCGTCCGAGTCATCGCGATAACTTGTTTCAGCTCTCTGCCTTGTCGGCATTGATCGGCGAAATTGATGAATCCTTGACGTATTGCCGCGAATTGCTGCGGCTGGATCGTGGGGACTCGGTTGCGGCCGCAAATTGTCTTTTGTACATGAACTATTCCGATCGCTACACGGCAGCCGAGATTTCGAAAGAGCACTTTCGATTGGGGATTCGCTTTACGGAACGTCCCGTTCCGCTTGCGAAACGCCAGAGAGCGGTAAACGAGAAGATCCGCATTGGCTATTTGGCGGCAGATTTCTATACGCATCCGGTTGGCAAAATCATTTTACCGATCCTCGAATCCCATGACCGCGACCTTTTTCATGTCACGGTCTATCACGACAGTGAACAATTCGATGAAATCACAAAAGCGACCGAGCAAGCGGTCGATCGGTTTGTACTCATTCAAGCCATGGAAGACGAAGCGGTTGCCCAGGCGATTCGACAGGATCAACTCGATGTCTTGATTGAATTGGGTGGCTATACCGGTGGCGGCAATCGTTTGCGAGTGTTATCGAAGCGGGTGGCCCCGGTCCAAGTATCGTTCTTGGGCTATCCCAACACCACGGCGCTTCAAACGATCGATTATCACCTTACGGATCGTTTTGCCGATCCTCCCGGCACCGCCGAGTCACTTTACGGTGAACAACTCATTTGGCTTGACCATGCACATTTGGCTTGGCGTCCCTATCCGGAAGTGGCAAACGTATCCGTCGCGTCTCGCGGCGCGCCGCTGCTTGGCGTCTTCAACAACATCGCGAAGATTTCGCCCACCGCGATCGCCGCGTATGCGACGATTCTGAAAAAGGCTCCCCAAGCGAGTGTCCTCTTCAAGTATGGGGATCGATATTCCATCCGTTCGGTCCAAGACCGCTATCGACGTGAGTTTGCCTCGTGCGGCGTCTTGCCGCGTCAGTTGAGGTTCCAAACACGAGCCGAGACACTTGAGACGCACTTGCAGACGATGATGTCGGTTGATTTGGCCCTCGACGCGTTTCCCTATCAAGGAACGATGACTTCGCTGGAATGTTTGTCGGTCGGGACACCGATCGTGTCATGTTGCGGTGAATTCTATGCTCACCGTGCAACCTCTGCGATGATGATCCGCTTGGGGATGCCGGAACTCGTCGCAGGGGACGCGGAGGAGTATGTTGAAATCGCGGTGCAAATGCTCAATGATCTGAGCAGACTGCGCGAACTGCGAGCTGAGCTGCGACGTCGATTCTTGGCGAGCACCTTGACCGACCCGGTTGGCTTGGTACGCGAGATCGAAACACGTGTTTGCGGTTGGGTTTGATTCATTTGCCCGCGGGCAGATCGGCAACCTCGGTCAATTCCACAGGCTCGGCATCGCGGATCTTGCGAGCCATTTGACGAACTCGTTCATCGGGTTGGAAGAATTCAACCAAGTCCTCGGTTACGTCAACGGTTTCGATTTCTGGTCCCACGTAATCACATTTCATGACGATCGCGGCGAGCTTGTGCTCCTTGGCGAACTTAGCCAATTGGTCCTTCACGGGCGCGAGCAGGTTCCCGACGGGTACCTGGGCGAATCCCTGGAAGTGCAGCATGCGTTGCTGTTTCTTTCCCCAAGCATTCAATCGACTGATGGTCTCTTCGTCACCACTTTTTCGAGCGGAGTCAAGTTCAACCATCTTTTCCGCGATCGGGTTGTAGGGCGATGCCGCGTAGGCCACGGCGATCGACCGGTTGTCGTAGGTTCCAATCCGCACGGTGGAGGTTTCCGTGTTTTGTGCCGAAGCCGACACCGCGTTTAGCACGCAGCCGCCACAAAACACGCATAGCAAGAGCTCGGATCGCATCGTAATTTCTCCGTGAGGCAATGGGGGTGGTCAGACTCTATTGTCTACCAAGAGCCTCTGCGAGGCGGGGGCTTCTGCAGAAAACGGGGGATTTTTCTCGGGTTCGACCTTGGGGTTGTGAATCACTCGGGCTGGCTTGACGGATCGTCGAGTCCGTTTTCGCGAAACCCCTTTTGTCTCAACAGGCATGCATCGCAGTGGCCGCACGGTTTCCCTTGTTCGCCGGGGTCGTAGCAGGACAGGGTTTGCGAATAGTCGACACCCAGCGACAAGCCCGTAGCGATGGTTTGTGCCTTCGTCTTGTCGATCAATGGCGTGTGGATTGTCAATCGATGGCCTTCGACGCCGGCTTTCGTCGCCAAGTTTGCCATCGCTTCGAATGCCGCAATGAAGGAAGGGCGACAATCGGGATAGCCGCTGTAGTCGAGCGCGTTGACTCCGATGAAGAGGTCGTTGGATCCAATCGTTTCGGCAAACGCAAGTGCCAATGACAGAAACACGGTGTTGCGTGCTGGAACGTAGGTCACCGGGATGGTTTCGCCAAGCGTGTCGACCGATTCGTGCTTTGGCACCTCGATCGACGCATCCGTCAGTGCCGAGCCACCAAATTGGGCCAAGTTGATATCGACAATGCGATGCGAGGTCGCAGCAAGCGATTGGGCGACTCGGATGGCACAATCGAGTTCGTCGGTGTGCCGTTGGCCGTAGCGAAAACTGATCGCGTGAGCAGCAAAGCCTTGTGACTTTGCAACCGCCAAACACGTTGCGCTGTCGAGGCCGCCGGAAAGCAAAACCACCGCGGGACGATTGGGTTGTTTAGTCACGTTTCTTCCACAGCTTTCGGCCAATGGCCGGATTGTAGTTTGTCCAATTGCCGTCGGCCGCGACATCCGACTCGATGACGGTGGTGTACGATTCGATCTTGGCATCGAGATTGTCGAGGTGATGCAGCGTCAGGGCTTCGAGGGTCACCGGCAACTTGGGGCTGCCGAATTCGTAATGCCCATGATGGCTGACGATCAAATGTTCGAGTTGCAATCGCAATTCAACGGGAAACGCTTCGTTCGCTGATTCGACGGTTCGGATCTTCTCGTCAAGCATTTGGACTCCGATGACAATGTGTCCGACCAATTGGCCACGATCGGTGTAGCTGGCTTCGCCTTCGCAAGACAACTCTTCGAGTTTGCCGAGGTCATGCAGAAATGCACCGAAGATCAGCAACTCGGTATCGATTTGCGGGTAGCGAGGGCCGACCAATTGAGCCAATTCCATCAAATCCACCGTATGGCGAAGGAGCCCGCCAGGGTAGGCATGGTGATTGGTGACCGCGGCGGCTCCGACGATCAATCGCGACATGAATTCGTCGTCGCCGAGGAAGGCTTCGCCGAGTTGCCGCAGATGAACGTTGTTTAGGCCACCGAGCAACTCGACGAGCTGCGATCGCAGCCGCTGTGACTCATCGGCATCAAATCGTTCGAATTCGGACCGTTCCACCTCAGCCGGGTCCATGCGTTGGACCTCGGTCACGATCATTTGTAGTGCACCGTTATGAATCTGAGTCCGGCCGATACAAAAGACGTAGTCGCCACGATCGAAGGAGTCAAACACGCGCTCGTCGGCGTTCCAGAGCATCCCAGAAAGGGTTCCCGAACGATCCGCGAGCTTGAGGATGATGTATTTGCCTCCTTGGCGATTCACGCGTAGTTGTTTATCGGCAGCGCGAAAAGATTGTTCGACGGTTTGGCCATCGGCCAGTTCTGAGATAGGAGTCCGAATCACTGGAAAAATGCTTCACGTTTGAGGAACGGGGCGATCGAGCGGTGCGAGAGCCACGAACGAATGGGATCCGCTTAGAATGGCGTGTAACGATGTGGCTTGGCAAGCCGGTAGCGAGTGAAACCGATGCGTAACAAGCGAAAACGCAGAAATGTCAACTTGTCAGCCGCGTTGGCGGTTTTTTGGTTGGAAAGGCCGTTCTGAAGGGTCCTCTGGTGACCTGGGGTAGCAGTTCGGGTTAAACTAATCTCATGGCTAACGACACTCCGCCGACCGGCAACCGAACGACTTCGGTCAACCTCGTTCGGTCTTCGAATCCATGGACAAGTGCGAACAGCGCCGCAGGTTTTGTGTTGCGCTACCTGATCGTGGTTCGTAAGCAGTTGATTGCCGTCTTGGGCTCTTCCGAACGAGCGGACGAGTGTTTGAAGATTCTGATTGCCCATCTTGTCTCGGTTGGTTTCGGCGAACACAAAAAGGGGCGACTGCGAGATTTTTTGATCCGTGCGATTCGCACGACGGCCAAAGCGAGAATCAGCGATTTGACGGTCAGCGAACGTCCGACGACTGACATCGACTCGGTCCTCAGCGACAATGAGCAGTGGCTCTCGCTCTGGAGAACCGGGTTGCTGGAACGGGCATGGCGTTCGCTGGAACGCAAAGAACATATCGACCCGCAGCGACCCTTGTTTTCCGTTCTGCATTGTGCCACGACCAAACCAAAGCAACCGGGACAATCGCTCCGCGAACGGTTGAAATCGGAGCGAGGGGTGGAGCTGGGTGAAGCCGACATTCAGTCGCTGTTGCCGGTTGCCCGCGCCAGCTTCGCACAATTGCTTGCCGATGAGGTTGCAGAGACCCTCGAAAAACCCACCAAAGAGGACGTGAAAGCTGAACTGAAGACGCTTGGATTGACCAAAGCCTTTGACGGAATGTCGATCTAATGCTTGTTCTTTGCGACGGGTTGCTGCCGAGCAGCCGCTCGCTGATGGCCGCTTCGCTGCCCGACATTTTCTCACCTACGACATTTTCTCACCCACAACATTTTCTCACCTATTACCCAGCGGTATGCCGGTCATTGGCATCCACCGCTCCTGCATGACTGTGGAGGCTATCATGGATCTTCGTTGCAAATCGCTTGCCGTGCTGACCGTTTTAATGTTGGGCATCGTCTCGACGAGCCCGAGGGCTTGTTGGGCCGTGCCGCAGGAGTCCGAGGCGACGCGATCGGCTTCCCCGAATGAGACGGCATCCCCCCCAGCGGCAAGTCCATCCCGAACGGCGATCGATTCGGAGGGACGCATTGTCCAGTTTCAGCGCGACATTGCTCCGATCTTGCGTGCCCATTGCTTGGAGTGCCACGGACCGGATGAAGCCAAAAACGACTTGCGCGTCGACGATGGGGAGCTCCTCTTGCAATACATCGAACCGGAAGACATTGAATCGAGTACGTTGTATGTCGACTATTTGACGACGGACGATGAAGACATGCTGATGCCTCCGACGTCTCACGGTGGGCCGCTGCAACCATCGGAATTGGCATTGATCCGAACATGGATTGGTGAGGGAGCCGATTGGCCGGAGGACGCCGTCGTTGCCGTCGGGGTGGCCGATGCAGTCGAGCCTCCGATTGGGCCGAGGAGCCGCAGTTTGCCTCAGCGGATCTGGGCCTTTCAAGGATACTTCCACCCAGCGACGATCCACTTTCCCGTGGCGTTGTTGATGGTGGGGGCGTTGTTTGTTGTACTGGGGATCAAATGGCCAGAGATCGGTACTCAGATCCCGCTCGCCTGCTTGTTACTTGGTGGCATTTCGGCGGTCATTGCGACGATGATGGGGTGGTCCTTCGCGAGCGAACAGGGGTATGGCAACTGGGATCGAATCGATTTTGACTCCGAAGTGTTTTGGCATCGTTGGAGCGGGATGGTCGTGGCGTTGGGGTCAATCGTCTTGATCGTTGTCGCGATGGTCGGCTGGTGGCGCGAGAGCGATTCGCTGAGGAAGCTATGGAAAGTGGGTTTATTGGTTTTGGCTGCGATGGTGGGTGCGGTGGGCCATCAAGGTGGAGAACTGAGTTACGGCAAGGATTTCTACCCGAAGGCTGTACGAATTTTGATGGGAACTGAGTCGGAAGGGCAAACACCCGTTGCAGGAATCGCGAAGCCGCTCGACAATCCGCAACAGCCCTGAGCGGCCGCGGCGATATCGTCTTAAACGGCGTTGCCGCGGCTTTGGCTCGCCGCGGGCCAGGCTCGAAAGCGGGCCCGACTCGAAAGTGGGTCGGGCTCACAATGGAACTTCACGATCGCCAAGCCCCTTTTCACCCCATCAAGCATTGCCGTGCCGAAAAAGAGCTCCGCAACAAAAAAGAAAACGCGTTCGATCGATTTGCCACTGCCCGAGGACCGGTTCATCAACCGCGAACTTGGTTGGCTTGCCTTCAATGAGCGCGTTCTCGATCAAGCCGCCGATGCTTCGCTGCCTCTGTTGGAGCGTGCCAAGTTTTTGGCGATCACGGGATCGAATCTGGACGAGTTCGTCATGGTTCGCATTGGCGGGTTGAAATTGCAATTTGATCGCAATGCGATGGTGCGTGATGCGGCGGGGTTGACCGTATCGCAGCAAGTCAATGCGGTGTCGAGTTGCTGTAAGGACTTGGTGCAACGACAATACGCCATTCTCCGTGATGTGCTCGAGCCGCAATTGGCCGAAGCGGACGTTTGCCGGGTGAAACTCGACGATTGTAGCGATCGCATTCGCGAGGTCGCTCAGCGACGTTTTGAATCCGACGTTAGCGCTGTGCTGTCGCCACAGACGATCACCCACGATCGACCGTTCCCGTTGCTGCAAGGGCTCGGCGTCCATTTGTGTGTTCGGCTTCGTGCCGAACCCAAACCGGTCAAACGCCTCAATGACCAGGACTTTGAACGTTTCGGTGTTGAGGACGCCGCCGCAGCAGTGGCTGAGGCGGATCCATGGCAATATGCGGTGATCCCGCTTGGCCGGACGGTTCCTCGCTTGATCCCCGTTCCGATGGATCGTGGACACGGCTACATCTTGCTGGAGGATTTGGTTTCCTACTTTGTCGATGATTTTTTCCCGGGACGAGAGGTCATGGAATGCGTTGCGTTTCGAATCACGCGCAACGCGGACATCGAATTGCAGGAAGACGGTGCCGCCGATTTGGTCGACGGGATGGAGGAAATCCTGGAAAGCCGGCGTTTGTCCCGCGTGATTCGGTTGGAGTACCATGCCGAAGCAAGTGACTCGGTCGTCGCGTTCCTGTCCGAGATGATGCAGTTGACCAACTTGGACCTCTATCCTATCGATGGCCCAATGGATTTGAGCTATCTGTTCACGCTGCATGGTCTTGAAGGTTATGATTCACTGCGAGATCAACCCTGGCTTCCACAAGCAAATCCAGACATTGATCCCGCAGATCCCATGTTCAGCACCATCGCCAAGGGTGACTTGCTATTGGTCCACCCTTACGAACGTTTTGATCCGGTCGTGCGGTTGATCGAAGAGGCGGTCGCGGATCCCGATGTGTTAGCAATCAAGCAGGTGTTGTATCGGACGAGCAAGCGAAGCCCGATCGTAGCGGCATTGATGCGGGCAGCCGAGCGTGGCAAGTACGTTTCGGTGATCGTGGAGCTGAAAGCCCGGTTCGATGAAGCGAGAAATATTGAATGGGCTCGCGAGATGGAGCAAGCGGGGGTCCAGGTGATCTACGGCATTCGTGGTTTGAAGACTCATGCGAAGGTGTGCATCATTGTTCGCCGTGAACCGCAAGGGATTGTTCGCTACATGCATTTTGGAACCGGCAACTACAACGAAGCGACTGCCAAAATTTATAGTGACGTGTCGATCTTGACATGCAATGACACGCTCGGGGCCGATGCGACGACCTTTTTTAATGCCGTGACTGGCGCGAGTCAGCCGCAGCAGTTGCAGTTGTTGGCCGCCGCACCGATGACGCTTCGCAAGCGGATTTTGAACTTGATCGAGGCGGAAACTCGGCGTTGTCTCGAAGGGCAGAAAGCAGAGATTGTTGCAAAACTCAACGCCTTGGTTGACACGCAGGTGATCGATGCGTTGTATCGTGCAAGCCAGGCGGGGGTGCGTATCCGATTGAACATTCGCGGCGTTTGCTGCTTGAGACCTGGCGTGAAAGGATTGAGCGAGACAATTGAAGTGATCTCGATTGTCGACCGATTCCTTGAGCATGCTCGGATCATCTATTTCCGCCACGGGGGGGATGACGATTTGTTTATCAGCAGCGCGGATTGGATGCCACGCAACTTAGATCGACGTGTCGAGCTGTTGGTTCCCGTGATCGACCAGCGCTGTCGCGAGAAGCTCTTGTCGACGCTGCGCACGTACTTCAGGGACAACACCAATTGTTGGCGGATGTTGCCGACCGGTCAGTACAAGCGTGGTAAGCCGGAGGGAAAAGAGAAAGCGTCCTTCCAATCACAACGGGTCTTGTACGATCGGGCGGTCGAAGCGGTGCGGAAGCTCAAACAAAGCCGCCGGACCACCTTTGAAACCCATCAGCCGAAAGAGGCGTCGGGGACTTAGGATCAGACCGTTACCTCGACACTCAAATCGCTCGAATCTCCGTATTGACGGCGAATCGGATCAATCTGTTCGGCCATGAACTCGTCGACTTGCTCCGGTGCGCGACCGACAAAATCAAGCGGATTGGTCGCGGCATCGAGGTCGACTTTGGCGAACGCATCGTCGCCGCGCAGTCGATTCATCAAGTCATTCGCTTCACCTTCCACCTTGACTCGCCGTGCGGCTTCAACACTATGGATTCGGATGCGTTCGTGAAGTTCTTGTCGGTCTCCTCCCGCAGCCACCCCCTTCATCATGATATTCTCGGTCGCCATAAACGGTAACTCCGCTAACAGATTCTTCTCAATCGTCTTCGGGTAGACCAGCAATCCATCGGCGACGTTTTGCATTAGGACGAGTGAGGCATCGATCGCCAAGAACGATTGCGGGATCACAAGCCGACGGTTGGCACTATCGTCAAGCGTTCGTTCCATCCACTGCGTCGCCGCGGTCATTGCAGGGCTACTCTGCATGCTCATCACGAACCGAGCCAACGAACAGATCCGCTCGCTACGCATGGGATTGCGTTTGTAGGCCATCGCGGAACTGCCAATTTGTTTCTCTTCGTACGGCTCCTCGATTTCCTTTCGATTGGCAAGCAGCCGCAGGTCGGTGGCGGTTTTGTGGAGACTTTGGGCAATCCCCGAAATCGCATCGAGGATCTGGCTGTCAACTTTTCGCGGGTACGTTTGTCCGGTGACGGCGTAGGTCCGATCGAATCCGATCTTCTTGGCCACAAGCGATTCAAGCTGGCGGACCTTGGCATGATCTCCGTCGAAGAGTTGCAGAAAACTCGCTTGCGTCCCGGTGGTTCCCTTGGCGCTTCGCGCACAAAGCGTTTCGATCCGATGTTCAACCTCATGGAGGTCCAAAACGAGGTCATAGATCCACAAGCAGCAGCGTTTGCCTACGGTGGTGGGTTGCGCGGGTTGAAGATGGGTAAACCCGAGGCAGGGCAGGGCACGCTGCGATTGGGCGAACTCGCTCAGGCAAAGAATCGTTGCCGCCAATCGGCGGGCGACAAGTCGCAATCCCTCGCGAATCAGAATCAGGTCGGCATTGTCGGTCACGAAACAGCTTGTTGCACCCAAGTGGATGATCGGTTTCGCGTCGGGACACTGCTCGCCATACGCTTCCACATGTGCCATCACGTCATGACGGCGAATTCGCTCGAATTTGGCGGCCACGTCGAGGTTGAGGGTGGTCCGGAACTCCCGTAACTGCTCGATTTGTTGATCCGAAATCGGCAAACCCAGCTCCCGCTCGCTCTCGGCCAATGCGATCCAGAGGGTTCTCCAAGTCGAAATACGCCGTTCGGGCCCCCACAAATGGGCCATTTCGGTGGACGCATATCGTTCAATTAACGGGTTTTGGTAGGGACGAAGGTGCGATTCTGTCATTGGATCTTAGCTACACGGCGTTTCGGGACCATATCGAGTTCGATAACATACTGTTTGGCGGACGACTGGCAAATCGTGCCCCGTGGACGCAACCGCGGGGCATGGATCGCGATCGAGACGATCGGGCAGCGCCCTGGAGCCCATTGTGGCACGCTCTATCGCACTCCCATCGAAGGAGTCCGCCAAACGCCCCCTTCGTGCCAAACGTTACCGATTCCCGGATTCCCGCACCACCGGATTTTGAATGTACCGCCTCGTCAACACGCTCCTTTCCTGTCGACTTCACGTCCTTGTCTTGGCCGGATTGCTCCTTCACAACGCGACGCCGTCCTCGTTGACGGCTCAGGAGTCCGGCGTCGAGCCAGATGCTACGGTTGCGGAGAGCGATTCGCCAACGACGGAGGAAGCGAAGACGCCTCCTAAGTACACGCCGGCGATTCGCTTGCTTCCCGATTCGGTCGCGGGCCTGGTTCGGATTCCAAACGTTCCCGACTTTTGTGTTGCCTGGCGCAAGACGCACCTGGGCGACTTGATTGATGATCCTGCGATGCAACCGTTTATCGAGGCTCAGCGTGAGCGAGCCAAGAGCTACTTCGATGTCATGGACAATCGGGTGGGCTTGAAACCCGACGACCTTTACCACATTGCCACGGGAGAAGCGGTTGCCGCTTGGTTGCCGTTTGAAAAAGACAAACGGCGTCCCTTTTCGATGGTGGTCCTCGCAGACATTCGTGGGAAGCGAGCGGAAGCGGATGACGCGATCCAAAAGATCGATGAAGACTTGAAGGCCAATGGTGCGACGCGGAACGATACGGAACATCGCGGACAGACGATTCGTGTTTACAAACCGAAGCAGAAACCCGGCCAGATCAAGGTTGAACAAATTGCGATCACACTCGACGACACACGCATCATTGCTGCGGACCGAGACACGGTGGTCATGGATCTTCTTGATGGGATAGCGGGTGAGTCCGAGATCACGACGATTAGTGAGTTGCCGGAGTTCCGCGACGTGCTGACGCGATCGAGTCGAGCGATTCAGGGACCTTTTTCCCAGGGCGGCAGCACGGTCGCAATCGAGTGGTTTGCTCATCCTTTCCAAATGGGGCGGATTGTGCGTAACGCCTTGGAAGTGGATCGGGGGACACGCATCGATATTCTCAAACTGCTCGAAAACCAAGGTTTTGACGCCGTGAAAGCAGCCGGGGGAATCGTTGCAATCGCTGGCTCGAAATACGACTTGTTGCATCGGGGTTTCGTGCTCGCGCCCCCCACCACCTCGGAGCCGAGTAAGTATGAGAAGGCGGCCAGAATGCTCAGTTTTGTGAATGAAGACTTGGGGGAAATTCCCACTTGGATCGATAAGGGGGCCGCCACGGTCGGTCGGATCCGGTTGAACATTGAGGCAGCATTCTTGGCATCGGAAACGCTGGTGAACGAAGCATTTGATGACGAGATTTTTATGCAAACGATCGAGGGCGTCCGCGATGATACGTCTGGGCCGCAGATTGACATTCTCAATAAGGTGCTGCCTTCGCTTGATCATGAGATCCTCTTGATTACCGACAACACGATGCCAGCCGACGTCAGTTCTGAGCGGATGTTGGTCGCGATCCGGCTGAACGATGCCGAGGCAATCAAGAAAGCCGTCCACAACGTGATGGAAGTCGAGCCCGAGGCGGCCGAGATGACCGAGATTCCTGGAGTTGAGATTTGGCGCATGCAGCGAGGGGATTCCACCGAGACCTTTGAAGAAGAGATCTTCGGCGACCTCGGGTTTGGGGATGAAGAAGTGCTGGACGAACCTGCGCCTCTGTTAGATCACTTCGCCATCGCGATGGTCGGTAAGGCCGCTGGTTCGCAACATCCCTACCTGATGTTCTCTAGCCATCCCGAACTGCTGCTGGAAACCATTCAGCGGATCGTTGAGGGCAAGCAGGGAGGGTTTGCGAGTTTGGCCGACGTCCAAGAGGTGACGGAGGCACTGAAGGAGTTGGGGGCTGACGAGGTTTCGATCGCTCGGATCGGTCGAACCAAACTGTCGATGCGAGTCAAGTATGAGCTGTTGCGGCAGGGCAAGCTGCGAGACAGCGATTCGATTCTGGCCACCTTGATCCGCCGTGTGTTTGAGGAAGAGAACCAAGTCGATCCCGCTGAACTGAACACGGCGAAGTTGCCACCGTTCGCAACGATTGAAAAGCATCTGCCTAACGGCGGTAACTTCATGAAAACGGAGAAGGATGGCTGGTCCATTAACGGATTTTTTCTGAAGTAAATCAGCGACGTTTCCTTCTCGGACGATCCTCAGACCCTTCTGGTGCGAGCTTACCGGGTCGCTTTGCGGACGGCTTCGATGACGACCGGCAACACGCGTGCCCTGACATCGTCGAGTGTTCCTTCCTGAAAGGCTCCAGCCGCAGCCTTGTGGCCGCCGCCACCGAATTGCTGGGCGATTTCGTTGCAATCCATGGCACACCGACTTCGAAAACTCAATTTGAAGCCTCCACGGATCTGACCGACAAAGATCACCGCTGCCTTGGTCCCTTGGACGGCGAGCGTCAAATTGATGGCGTCTTCGGTGTCATTCGGTTCGGCACCGACTTTTGTAAAATCCTCTTTTTCGACATGCGTGTGCATCAGGGCGCCGTCGACCTCCGATTGGGTTCGCGACAGAATCAGTCCGCGAAGCCGCAAACGTCCCAGCGTGTCACGCTCGTACAGATCGCTGTAGATCTCGCTTGGGACCACTCCCGCGTCGACCAGTCTGGCCACAATGCGATAAGTCTCTGGCGTGACACTGCCAAAGCGAAACCACCCGGTATCGGTCGCGATTGCGGCGAACAATGGGACGGACATGCTTCGCGTGAGGGTAACCCCCAAAGCATCTGCGGCTTGAACGACAAGATGCCCCGTTGCTTCGGCCTGATAGTCCTTGTACATCGTTGCTCCGATGTCATCTTCGCCGACGTGATGATCGACGATGATCTTGTCCGCTCGTGAAGCACGAATCACATCGCCCATATCGCCGAGTTGAGCCCATGCACTCGTATCAAGAATCATGATGCAATCGGCAGAGATGTCTTCGGCTTCAACGTGATCGCCAAGCACCTCGATATTGCTGGCGGGGTCGAGAAATTGCAATGCGGCGGGAGTGCGGTGCGCATTGATGATGCGGACTTTCTTACCGATCGTGCGCAGCACTTCGGCCATTCCAAGTTCGCTGCCGAGCGCATCACAGTCGGGGCGAATATGGCTAACAAGGACAAACGATTCGTAGTGGCTGATTTGGTCGACAAAGGCTTTCCATTGGACACCCATTAGGTTTTTCTTTCGGACGGGGTAAGGGAGTTTCGGATTGATTTGATGTCGCGATTCAGTTGTGCGACAAGTTGTTGCTGCGAATCGAAGCGGGCAATGTCACGCACTCGAATGACAAAGTCAACGATCAATGGCTGGTCATAAAGGTCACCAGTGTAATCAAGCAAATGGATTTCGACCTTCCCCTTGTCGGAATCTTCGAACGTTGGGTTCGGTCCAATGTGGATTGCAGCCGCGAATCGCTGCGTTCCTTGAGAGAGAGAATCAACATTTGCAAAGCCACCATAAACACCCGGTGCAGGTATTAAGACATCGATTTCACTCAAGTTGGCGGTGGGGAAACCGATCGTTTTGCCGCGAGCTGCCCCGTGCACGACCTTGCCACGAATACGGTGGGGATGACCGAGCAGCGCGCTGGCGGTTTCAATGTCACCGGCAGCAATTCGCTCTCGAATGCGCGTGCTGCTGATCATCAGATCGGCGTCGCGAGACGGATGTGCAATCGACAATTCGATCTTGTTTTTGCGACACAGCTTTTCGAGTGTCTCGATGTTGCCTTCGCGGTCACGGCCAAAAAAGAAATTGGGGCCTTCGGCCATGCCGCGCGCAGTGAGCCCGTCAACAACGATTGAACGAAAGAACTCGGCTGCCGACAAGTTTAAAAAAGTCGGATCAATGGGAATCACGACCAAGAAATCAGCTCCTTGATGCCCAAGCAATTCGGCACGACGTTCGATCCACGTCAGCTTCTCGGGAATGGAGTTCGGTCTCAGAATCGCGGCCGGATGAGGATCAAGGACCACGGCAACCACGGGACCGCCAACTCGATCAGCGACACGCCGCGCTTCGCGGAGCAGCACCGCATGCCCTTTGTGGACACCGTCGAAATTTCCGATCGAGATCACTCCACGACGCACCGCATCGGAAATCTCGCCAAGCGGTACGATTTTGGTCACAGTCGTTGTGCAAACATACGGGGTAGGGCAGGGCAGGTGTCTTCTCTTCGAACGGCCCATTATGACTCAAATCGCTCGGTTTTCGAAGACGGCTGTCAGCGGGGCAAGGGATTGCAGCAGATCCAAAGCCGTCATGCCCGTTTGGCCCTGTCTTTTGGCTGCGGCATCGCCAGCGGCGCCATGCAGCCAGACTCCCAATCTCGCTGCGTCCCAAGGCGTCATCCCCTGTCCGAGCAGCGACGTGATCGTTCCGGTCAACACGTCGCCCGTTCCCCCGGTCGCCATCCCTGGATTGCCGGTGTCGTTGGTCCAACGTCGGTCGCCATCGACGACAACCGTCGGTCCACCTTTGACCACGATGGTCACGCCGTGGTGGGCCGCGAGCGATTGAGCGGCGTCAACTTGAGCTTCGCGATCTTTGGCATTGACGCCGGTCAGTCGCTGCAATTCTCCCCCGTGAGGCGTTAACACGAGCGGTCCCGCGTCGGATGCGGGGGCCGTCGCCCACTGCATCTTCGCCAGGCAGTTGATTGCATCGGCATCGAGGACACGCTTGCAATTCCGCTGGCGAAGCAACAGCTTGACGATCTCCATCGCTCCTTCGCAGACCGTCATCCCCGGTCCACAACCGATCGCATCAAACGGTCCAATCCGCTCGGTCAATTCGCAAATCGCGGCGCTGCAAAACTGGCCTCGGGCGTCGTCTTTTAGCGGGATCGTCATCAAACAAGGATGAAACGAAGCCACGGTTTCAAGGCATCGATCGGGTACCGCGACCGAAACCAGTCCGGACCCGGAGTGCAGCGCAGCGATGGCCGAGAGTGAAATCGAGCCCGCCATGCCGCGAGATCCACCGATCAGCAAGACCCGGCCAAAGTCACCTTTGTGGGCACCCGAGTCGCGCGGTGGGAAGGGCAGGGGAGGGGTCATCGTGCTTACTTTGGAGCGGGGGGGTGGCAGCTTCGCTGGGCTTCCGCGAACGACTGCTGCAATTGTCGCACGACGATTCCGGCTAGGTAACCACCTTTGAATCCGGCATCAATGTTCACGACCGCGACGTTGGCAGCACAACTGCTGAGCATCCCCAGTAGTGGCGTTAATCCGCCAAGTGTCGCTCCGTAGCCGACGCTGGTGGGGACCGCAAAGATCGGGCAGGAGAGATGGCCTGCGACCGCTGCTGGTAAGGCACCTTCCATTCCAGCAACCACGACCACGGCAGAGGCTTTTCGCAGCCGAGGCACGGCGGCCAACAACCGCTGTGGTCCAGCAACGCCAATGTCTTCGAACCGCTCGGCAGGAATTCTCATCCAGGCCAAGGTCTCGATCGCTTCTTCACCGACCGGCGCATCGGTGCTGCCTGCGGTAATCACCGCGACTCGAAACGGAAGATCTGAAAAATTTTCTGGGGCAGGGCAGGGGACACGAAAAGTCTTCGCGATCGGATGGTGGTGTCCCGTTGGAAAGCGAGATCGAAGACTCTCAGCGGCGGCGGGATCAAGTCGTGTCACCAACGCGGTTTGGCCTGCGGCGATTTGTGTATCGATGATTCGCCCGATAAGGTCGGGGTTTTTTCCTTCACCAAAGATCACTTCACCAAAACCACACCGTTGCTGACGCCCCAAATCGACGGTTGCCCCCACGATCGGTTGCATCTGCTCGGGACCGTTTTCCGTGCCGGTGACTTCCAATGCCGCGATCGCATCGGCCACGGACAGGGTCCCGGTCGCGACTTGGGCAATAATTTCTCGTAAGGCAGGTGGCAGATGGGGCATGGGCGGTTGCGGTTTTGGGGAATCGAAATTCAAATTACAGCCATTCGTTTGAAGTCGCTTTGTTGGAGTCGGGCCATCTGGCTGCGTCCAAGCACAATCCTACTTCGAGTCATGGCCAATTGTTTCAAGCCTCTTATTGTTGGTAGTTAACATCATAATGAAAAGCTGCGTACTTGCTTACTCGGGTGGATTAGATACTTCGGTGATTCTTGGTTGGCTGCAGGATAAAGGCTACGAGGTCCATGCGGTTTACGTGGATCTGGGCCAACCCTGCGAAGACCGTGAAGCGACCATGAAGAAGGCCCGCGATTGCGGGGCGAAGTCCGCCAGGATTGTCGACGTCCGCGAAGAGTTGTGTCGCGACTTCGCCTTTCCCGTGCTCGCCTGGCAAGCGAAATACGAACAGATTTACTTGCTTGGCACCTCGATTGCCCGACCACTGATCAGCAAGGTTTGTCTGGAAGTGGCTCGAGAAGTGGGCGCCACCGCGTACGCGCACGGTGCCACAGGCAAGGGCAACGACCAATGTCGGTTCCAATTGGCAGCCGAAGCGCTTGACCCGAACGTCGAGACGATTGCCCCGTGGCGAATCGAGGAATTTCGCAACGCATTCCCGGGACGGACCGAGTTGATTGCCTATTGCGCCGAGAAGAACATTCCCGTCAAAGCGTCATCGTCGAAGCCCTACAGTAGCGATGAGAACGTTTTGCACATCAGCTACGAAGCAGGGCAACTCGAAGAATTGAATGTCAACGGTGTCGAACTGGTTGATTTTGGCATGGGCGTCAGCCCACAAGAGGCACCTGACAAGGAAGAATCGGTGACGATTGGCATCGAATCGGGGGTTCCCGTGTCGCTCAACGGCAAGCAGGTCAGTGCGTTGGAGATGGTCGAGTCGCTCAACACGATCGCTGGACGCAACGGCGTCGGTCGGATTGACATGGTCGAGAATCGGTTCGTCGGCATGAAAAGCCGTGGTGTGTACGAATCGCCTGGCATGACCGTGCTGTATGATGCGGTGATGAATGTCGAGCAACTGACCATGGACCGCGATCTGATGCACTTGCGTGACCGAATGGCTCCGGAAGTGGCCGAGATGGTCTACTACGGTTTCTGGTACGCGCCCAAGATGGATGCCTTGATGGCGTTCATTCGCGAAGCCCAGAAACCGGTCACAGGCGAAGTGACGTTGAAATTGTACAAGGGCAACATCATCGTCGATTCACGCACCAGTCCAAACAGTTTGTACGACGCGGAAATCGCAACGATGGAAGGTGGCGGTTCGTACAATCAAGACGACGCAGAAGGGTTCCTCCGAATCCAAGGTCTTCCAGGTCGTGTTCAAGCTTCCGTTCGACCTCGCAAGTATTAAGGGGTGGCAAACGTCCTAATCGAGCGTGTCATCCGCCAAAGGCTCTCCGCCGCGAGGCGAGAAGAGAGCACGTAGGGTCGACAGCGGCATCGTGTCGGCAACGAAATGACCTCGTTCATCCACCGTTGCGACGGCCACCCCATCGTCAAGCAAACCGCCAATGTCGCTGATGGTCCCTCCAATTCCTTGGATCATGGTCACATCGACATCGATCGGTTCGGTCCAAAGGCCCATGGTCATGGAAGGCGAAGCTTCAACCACCAAGATGGTCTTGGCGGGATCGTCGACAAGGTTGCCCGGGCTGAGCGGTCCGGTGGGTGGAAAAAGGGTGCCCGGTCCGGTGACGAGGTAATAAGCACTCTCGGAGAACCTCTGACGCGATCCGTTGTCGGGATGCGCATACATCGCTGGAATGTTTGTGTAGGCCACATTCGTGTTCATGGGATTGTCCCAGTCGACACCGAGGTTCAGCAATTCATAGAGGTCGTCCTCTCCGAGATACGGCAAGATCAACACCCGCCACGATTGAGAGGGTTGACCCGATCGGTTCTTCGTATAAGGCGGTGGGTAGGTTCCATGATCGGCCGCATAAGCATTCAGTGCAGCCGCAATCTTTTCGAGGTTGCGGACCGACGCGGTGCGAGCTCGATTGGTTTGTAATTGAGCCACCGTTTGACCGCCATGTCGAACCACCGCGTAAAGCATGCAGAGTAGCAACACTAAGACAACCCCCGCCGCGACCAGCGACCCAAGCTGCTTCCGTTCATTCAGCTTCCCCGCAAGCGAGGCGGGTTGTTTGGCAAAATCGGGCAACTGAATCGGTTCACCGCAAGTGACGCATTCCCCCGTCAGACCGCTGTAGCGATCTTCCACAAGCGTCTTCGTTTGGCAGTGGGGACACGTAAAGAGGTAGGGCATGAATGGATCAACAAAACGGCGTATGAGAAGTTGGGTGCCTTGTGCCTAGTTGGACCCAAGCGCTAACGACATTGTACGCCGAATCAAATCGCCGCTGCAATTGCTTGCCGACGTTCGAGAAGTGAATTGCCCTGGTTAGGCCGATTCGACTAAGATTCTACGCGGTGAAACAAATGGGAACACTCGCACGGGGAACGCGTACATGCGGATTGTCATTCAACGAGTCTCACAGGCTCGGGTCGAAGTGCAGGGCAGGGTGGTCGGGAAAATCGACCAGGGCGTGATGGTGCTCGTCGGCGTCGGTCATGGCGATGGTGAGCCCGAAGCAAAGTGGTTGGCCGAGAAGACATCGCAATTGCGGATCTTTCCCGATGAACAGGGCAAGATGAATCGGGCGCTGACCGATACCGGTGGTTCGGTGTTGGCGATTAGCCAATTCACGCTGCTGGGTGATTGCCGGCGAGGTCGTCGTCCTGGGTTTACCGACGCGGCGGAACCCAAGGTCGCCAATGAAGTCTATCAATTCTACATGGCCTGTTTGCGAGACAGGGGGATTCGTGTGGAGCAAGGAATCTTTGCCGCTGACATGCAAGTCAGTTTGACCAATGATGGCCCCGTCACACTGGTCATCGATCGCTTGCCGCAGCAGCAGGAGGTCTGATCGTGATGGCGTTGAGGCTTCAGCGCCATACCGCACCCCTTTTCGTGGTCTTGGCCGAGTGGTGGATGTCAGTCTGTCGGCTGCGTTATCTCCGATGTAACCACTTGTCCCATGGCAATGGGTCAGGACGCGGTTCGGCGATGTAGGGTTGGTCCAAGCGGGCGCGTTGCCGAATTCGTTGTAGGATCCCCTGGTCCCCCCATGCCAGATAGATCAGTAGAAACAACTTGGCATAGACCGATAGGTTGGCCAGTGGCTTGTTGCCAACAAACTTGAGCGCTGTTCCGAAAGACTTTTTCAATCGAAAGCGACCCCGTTTGAAATCAATGCTCCAAATCTCATCCATGCACAAATGCACGACAAAGCCTGTTACGACCGCCATGCTCTTGTAGACCCGGATCGCTTCGCTTGGGCACGGCATCACCAGATACGCCAGCAACCCAGCGCTCGCGGCAGCCGGAATACTGTGCCACATGCCGCGATGGACCGTGTAGCGTTTGAAGAACTCGACAAGAATGAATCGGATGCCGATGTAGATCAGCATGGCCGCAAGCGCCATGGCTTCGTGGGACAGTTCCAAGTCGCGAAATCGGTCGATCATCAACATCGGAACGATTGCCGCGCAAAACATGCTTGTCTCGCGGAGAGGGATGCCCGAGTCACTATCCAAGTCGGGCAGCATCCCGCTGACGCTGCAAAGCCCCCCTGCCAACAAACTGCTCTCGAGTGGCATCCCTTGGCTCGTCACGCCCCAATAGCCGTAAGCGATGCCTACCATCGTGCTGCCGGTGATGTGTGATTTGAAATCAGCCACTTGAATTGGGTATTGAAAGCAAAGGGCAGGGGAGTGCAATCGAAAGACGGTGCGTCAGTCTATTGATACGGAATTCTACGGAGCCATCGCCACATCGATTGATCTTCGCTTGTCCCAAGGCTTTCGCTACACTGCCAACCGCAAACCGGGTGTACACGCACTCGGGGCATTCGGATGGCGGAGACTGGATCGACTTGCTGCCTTTTTTGCTAGCAAACCGCCCTCTCCTGTTTCTCTTTTTTGCATGGAAGCGCTCAAGTGGAAATTTACGACATCGTGATGTTGGTGGTGCTCGTCGGCGCGATGCTGTTCGGTGCTGTCAAAGGGTTTGCTTGGCAATTGGCCTCGATTGCCTCCATCGTGGTTAGCTATCTGGTCGCGTATCACTTTCGCGAGCCGTTCAGCGAATCGATTCAGGCCGAGCCGCCGTGGAACCGTTTCTTGGCGATGCTGATTCTGTTTATCGGTACGTCGTTGGTGGTTTGGGTGGCGTTTCGGATGGTCAGCGGATCGATCGATCGATTGAAGCTGAAAGAGTTCGATCGTCAGGTCGGGGCTTTGTTTGGTCTGGCCAAAGGATCGCTGTATTGCATCTTGATTACGCTCTTTGCCGTAACGTTGATGGGTCCATCGGCGCGCGAGAGAATCGTCGAAAGCAAAAGTGGTAACTACATCGCCGGCGTGCTCACACGTAGCGAATCGGTGATCCCGCCAGAGATCCAGCAAGTCGTCCAGCCGTACTTGGATCGATTTGAAGAGAAATTCAACGCGACGGAAGCCGGCGGCGACCAAGGCGTGATCGAGCGAATCAGCAGTCAGATCGCCCAAGAACAAGTCGGCGATTTTTTACCCGAATCGTTCTGGAGCGAACCGGCAACGGGTGCTCTGCAAGATCAATCGCAACCTCGCCAAGCCCAGCAACCCTGGGGCGGTACGTACCAGCGGTAAGCTTGGCGAGAGCAGGAGTTCCTTGCTACAGCCTGTGATGGGAGAGTCACAACAGGCGAAATGCGCCCTGCACGGAGAAAACCGTATCCTTAATACAACATAAGGGGCATTATCGGACGTTGCGGGGCGGTCGAAAAGTGCCGTGTCCTGCCGCTCCGATCAAGCTTCGTTCGTGACCGGCGATGGCGTCATGGAGCTGGAAGGGTCTTCCAGGAAGACGCCGATGCGGCGGAACTTTTCGTAGCGTTCGTTGACCAATTGTTCGATCGATCGCGTCTCTAAATCCGACAGCGTTCGTGACAGATAGCTCTTCAATCGTGAGGCCATTTGGTGGTGATCACGGTGGGCGCCGCCGAGCGGTTCTTCGATCACATCATCGACCACGCCGAACCGAGACAAGTCGCTGCTGGTGAACCGTAGCGCGGCGGCCGCTTTGGGAGCATGCTCGTGACTTTTCCACAAAATGCCCGCACAGCCTTCTGGGCTAATCACGCTGTAGTAAGCGTGCTGAAGCATCGCGACGCGATCGCCGAGCCCAATGCCAAGCGCACCGCCAGAACCGCCTTCACCAATCACAATGCAAATAATCGGTGTTTTCAGACGGCTCATCATGAACATGCTTTCGGCGATCACTTGAGCCTGACCACGTTCTTCGGCGCCGATCCCGGGATAGGCGCCGGGCGTGTCGATAAAGCAAATCAGTGGCAACTGGTACTTTTCTGCGAGCCGCATTTTGGTCATGGCTTTGCGGTAGCCCTCCGGGTGAGCACAGCCGAAGTGGCAGGCGGCCCGTTCTTTGAACGTTCGACCTTTTTGATGACCCAGCACCATGACTTTGAAGCGATCGAGTTTGGCGAAACCCGACAGCATGGCCCGGTCGTCGCCAAAGTGCTTGTCGCCGTAGAGTTCGACAAATTCGTCGAACGCTAGGTTCAAGTAGTCGCGAGTGTACGGTCGATTTTTGTGGCGCGACACTTGCACGGTCTGCCATGCATCGAGTGAGCCGTAAACTTGACGAAGCGTATCGATCAATTGCAGCCGCAGTGACCGAATCTCTTTGTCGATTTCGTCACTTCGCTCGGTTTGTCGCTCAAACGTCGCAATCTGGCTTTCAAGCTCGGCAATTTCGTTCTCGAATTCGAGTCCTGGTCCTGCGCTCATGCTTTGTCGTCTTCCTTTTTCTGGGCTTGCTCGTCATCGGTTTTTGCTGGCTTGGTAACGTCATCCGTCTGGACTTCCAAGCTCGGCCCTTTGCGAAGCATGTCTTCGGCGCCACGGATGCCTGGCATGCTGTCGAAGACACTCACCTCAGGAATGCGCGGCCGCTTCTTGAATAGCTCGATCGTGCGAAACTTTTTCAAGAACTCCCACATCGACGACGGGCGACTATCGGGTTTCTTCGCCATCATATGACGAATCAAGTCGGCGAAGTCTTTGCTCACGTTATCGTTGTAGACGATCGGGCTGGGGATCGATGCGGTCAAGTGCTTGTTCAGCAAATCGTTCGGCGTGTCTCCTGTGAAAGGTGGCTTGCCCGTGCATGCTTCAAACAACACGCACCCAAAGCTGTATACGTCCGAACGCTCGTCGCATAATTTCGAACGAATCTGTTCGGGCGACATGTAGCTGCGTGTCCCCTTCGCCATCTTGGAACTGCTATGGAACAGTTTGCTGAGCCCTGTCTTCTTTTTCTCGGCAATCGTGAAGTCGATCAGTTTGGTCTCCCCATCACGGCTCACCAAAAAGTTGTCGGGCTTGATATCCAGGTGCAGCCAGTTCTTGGTGTGCATGAAATACAGACCTTCGGCTGCCTGCGAGACGACCTTGTCGAGAATGTACGCCAAGGAATCGGGGCCTCGGCGAAGTGCTTGTTTCATGTTCAGTTCGCTGAACAATTCCATCGCGATAAAGGGTGTTCCCGCTTCCACTCGATAATCATAGACCTTGATGATTCGTGGACTGTGCAGATCGGAAGCGACCGCGTATTCATGTTTCAGCAAAGCGATTTCCGAGCGGTTGTCGCGAGCCGACGGTTTGAGCAACTTCAGCGCGTATCGCTGTTGGTCATTTTCGTCGATCGCTTCCCAGACATCACATGTGCTGCCGGCACGAATCAGGCGGGCCAACCGGTACGGGCCAAGAAAGTCGCGAGTTTTTGTCATCAGTCAATCAGTCAGAGGTCAAGACGAAAAGGGAGCCGGACGTTGCGCTTGCCAGGTCCAGGCCCCTATCATAGTTGAATTTTGCCCGATCCTGAAAGGTCGGACAGTTTGACATACAGATCGCGGATTTGCTGCGTCATCGTTTGATGCCGGAACCGCTCGGTATAACGGCTCTGCCCGGTCCTCCCCATCCGTTGCCGCAGCGACGAATCGGAGGCCAATTTCGAGAGTGCGTCCGCCAATTGGCCAAGGTTCCCCGCTGGAACCAGGTAACCCGTCTCGTCCGAGACCACCACTTCGCGGGCCCCGTCGATGTCATAACTGACGACCGGCCGACCAGCGATCAAGGCTTGTGGTAATGCTCGAGCTAAGCCCTCGCGGTAGGAGGTGTGTACCAATGCGTCCATCGCCCCGATCATCGCCGGAACCTCACTGGGTGGCACGAGGCCCGAAAATCGAAAATGCTCTCCAAGTCCAAGTGACTCCATTCGGGCTGTCAACGTCTCACGCAGAATTCCATCACCCACCAACAGGAATCGAACCTCGGGAACCCGCCGCACCACGTCGACGGCAGCCGAGATCAAATCGTCGTGCCCCTTCAAGTGAAAGAGCCTCGCAATCTTTCCGATCACAACATGGTTGTCATTCCAACCGAACCGATTCCGAATGCGCTGGCGGTGCTGTTCCGCGTTCAAGAACGGTTCGACATCCATGCCGCTGTAGATCGTCGTGAATTTCTCTCGCGGCGCCACTCCGGCGTTGACCATTAAATCGGTCATGGCATCGGCAACGCTGATCAGATGATGGCAGCGTTTTGCGGCCCAGCGCTCGCAGTTTCGATAAATGCTTCGCGTGATCGCGGATTGATAGGGATGGAATGGCGCCCCGTGCACGCTGTGGACCACCACGGGAACGTCTTCGCCCCATGCAACCGCTCGGCCTAAGATGCCGCCTTTGGCACTGTGGGTGTGAACCACATCGGGGCCAAATTCGCGGATCGTTTGCCGTAACTCGGATCGTGCTTTGATGTCATGGATCGGGTTGATCGCACGAAGAAGGTGATCGAGTTTGGCAATTCGAAGGTCCCCTGCCCTGCCCTCGCTCAGCAAGTCACCCTCGGGTCCGACCTCCGGTCCTGTGATGAGCAATACGTCATCACCATAGTCACGCATCAGGTCCAAGCAGTTCAGCAGTGTGTTTTCCTGTGCGCCACCAATGATCATTCGAGTGATAATATGGCAGATTCGCACTGGTCGTCGTCCCTGTTTCGCGTTGGTTTTTACTTTCTAGGCTGGACAGCGCCACTTCGTGGGCGATTTACCGTCGTTTGCCGAATCAATCTCAGGCTGAGCGCCTCGCCGCTCACAAATTGTCGCTGTCCAGCTCGTGGATTGTCCAGATTTAACGCTACAGCCCGAACCCTAGATTCAAAGAACGAAGTCATGCATCCGGCTGCTGCATTGTAGTGCAGCAGCGGAACGCTGAGGACCCGACCAGAGCTTACGAAAAAAGGCGATCCCGATCATGGAATCGCCTCTGCTTTCATCGATGGAATGACTCGGGAAACGGCGTCGCCGGATACCGACTAGGTCCCGAACTCAACGCGCCGGGGTGCCAGTTGTTGTTGCAAACGGTTGACAATCGACGTGTGCATTTGGCTGACTCGTGATTCCGACAAATCCAACGTCGCGCCGATCTCTTTCATCGTCAATTCTTCGTAGTAATAAAGAATGATGATCAAGCGTTCGTTTCGATTGAGTCCCTTGGTGACCAACCGCATCAAGTCGTTTTTTTGCACTCGGATCGTTGGATCCTCGCCCTTCTTGTCTTCAAGAATGTCGATCTCGCGGACATCTTTGTAGCTGTCCGTTTCGTACCACTTCTTGTTCAGCGACACGACGCCGACCGCGTTTGCATCGGTCTGCATCTTTTCGAGTTCGGCGAGTGAGATTTCCATCTTTTCGGAAAGCTCTTGGTTCGTCGGAGCTCGACCGTGCCTCGTTTCGAGTTCCTTTTTGGCGACGGCTAACTTACTTGCCTTGCTGCGGACGAGTCGGGGAACCCAGTCCATCGTACGCAGTTCGTCCAACATTGCACCGCGGATTCGCGGCACGCAATAGGTTTCGAATTTAACGCCACGTTCCATGTCGAAGGCGTCAATGGCGTCCATCAGACCGAAAATGCCGGCGCTGATCAGGTCGTCCAGTTCGACGCCATCCGGCAATCGCTGCCAGATCCGTTCGCCGTTGTAGCGAACCAACGGCATGTACCGCTCAACCAACCGATTGCGTAAGTCTTCGTAGTCCGGCGAGTCCTTGGTGATCTGCTTAAAATCTTTCCAGACTTGCAGGATTTCTTCGTCGGTTGTGACTGTGGCTGCCATCCAATCCTCCGTGACCAAAAAATGTATAGGGCTCACTTCATGCGAGTCCGCTTTGTGGACGATCGATGACACCCGAGCGAATCTGCACTGGCCTCATTCCATCGACACTTTATTAAATCCAGGACGGTTTGGCTTCGTTGGCATCCGTGCCGACAAAAGCCAAGACCGTCATGGAGACCACCTGAGGAACGTTTGTTGAACATCCATGTTCATGATTCCTCAGACGGCTTGTTCTCTAATCTGACCGATTCAGCAACCCCTTGGCGGTACCAATCGACTCGGCGTCGAAAGGAGACCTCCACTGCGTCGCGAACCAAGTAATCTGCGATCCATCCTGCGATCCAACCGATTGCGGTGAACACCAACAGTGCCATGATCGCCTCGCTGGCAACTTGATCGGCCAACTCGCCGAACAGGGCCCCTCGTACGACCACCAAAGCCATTGCAAGAGCACCAAGGCATAATGCGAAGCTTCGTGTCAATGTTCAAACAATCCTGTGAAAGCATAGGGAAAACGGAACTTGTTCTTTTCTTCTCATCCTGCTTTGATCGGTTAAAGCAGTGCAACACGCATTAAAAAAATGGATTCAAGGACCCTTTCGATCGCTGCGAGTTGCCTCTGTATCTGTATCGGACATCGGTTGGATGAACCTGAATTTTCTTTTTGACAATAATGGGATTCAACGTGTTTGTTTTGTTCGTATCAGGTAGCGGTGGCAAGATCATCGCTCTCCCCTGCCCTGCCCTTATGCCGCGTCCATTTGTTCTCGAGTCAAGGTGCCGGGCAATAATCTCTTCAGCAACGGCTCGGCCTCTGCCACTTGAATATCATCGGGGACTTGTTGGCCATGGGTCAAATAGCTCAGCGGGATCCCGGCAAAGTCGTCCGATGCGGTGATCGCTGACAACACCCCTGCGGTGCTGCTCGCCTCATCTAACTTGGTTAAGATGGCCGCGGTTGGATGCGCGGGGGCGAAACCTTTCAACACCGAACGAATGGTCGAGGCGCTGCTGGTGGCCGCCATGACTAAATGCGTCTCATCTGGCTGGGCCGTCCGAAGCAATTCGACAAGCTGGTCGATTCGAGCGTCACTCGATGGACTTCGTCCTGCCGTATCGACCAGGACCAAATCGACGTCTCCCAGTCGCTCGATTGCAGGCTGCATTTGGGAGGGCTTTTCGACGACCTCCATCGGCAAGTCCATGATCTCGGCGTAAGCCTCTAATTGTTGCACCGCTGCAATCCGAAAGGTGTCAATCGTCACCAAACCGACGCGTCGACGTTCTTGAATACGGAACCCAGCGGCTAACTTTGCGATCGTAGTGGTTTTGCCAACGCCCGTGGGACCGACCAGTGCGACAATATGTTTTGCGCCTGGCTGAGTGCGAATCGGACCTCCGATCCGCAGTTCACGCGTGATGGAACGTTGTAAATGCTCCATCCACGGTTCGCCAATGGAATCCCCCAAACCGGCCGTGAAGCTTTCGGTCGCCTGCAACCATCGATCCGCCGTTCGTGGTGCCACACCAAATTCCATCAGCTGATCGCGATAGGACTCGAGCGGTCCAGGTAAAGAGGCTTCGTTCTTCAAATAGACGCTACGGATTGGCAGCGCGGCGCAATCGGTCAGTTCGTCGGCGTCCTCATCAAAGGTTGGGCCAGGTTCTGCCGATTCGTCCCCATCGCGAAGTCCAGCGGTCACTTCGACATAGGTACGGCCTAGCCAGCCCATCCATCCATCGCGGACTTGCCGCGTGTGCAGCACTGAAGCGTCCGCGCCCATTTGATGGCGGATGGTCTCTAAAGCGTCTTGAAGACTGGCTGCTCGGAAAGTGCGAATATGCATGATTTCAAGTCACGTCGCGGTGGAAATGGACTTCGTCAAAGGGAACCGGCGAAAGCAGGAACTCCATCACTTACTGGTCACTGATCACTCCATACGACTCAATGTTGGTGTCCTGTGTAATCTCGTTGTATGACAACACTCTTAATCGGGGCATCGAAGCCGATGTGATCTGACGCAGCCCCGGACGAATCCTTGGACTGACTAAAACCACGGGCGGATACCCCGCTGTGATTAACTTCTTAACGCCTTCTTGAATCTTCTCGCAAGTGAGGTCTACCGCTTGCGGGCTCATTCTGACAAAAAGACCTCGTTCGTTTTGTTCGATTCCGGCCGCGATTCGGTCTTCCATCGCCGGATCAAGAGCAAGCACATGCAATCGATTGTGTTCGTCTCGATATCGTGTGCTGATCGTTCGTGCCAAGCGATGGCGGACGTATTCGCAAAGCCAAATGGGGTCCTTCGTGCGCGGAGCAAAATCCCCCAGCGTCTCAAGAATGATGCTCAATTGCCGAATCGGCACATCCTCACGCAGCAACATTTGCAGCACCTGCTGCACTTCGCTGACCTTCATGGCACCGGGAATCAATTCATCCACGACGGTGGGCGATACTTCTTTCAATTCATCAATCAGGTGTTTGGTTGCATCGCGTGACAGTAGTTCGTCAGCATGCCGCCGCGCGATCTCCTGTAGATGGGTGGCTAGCACCGCCCCCGGTTCGACCGTCGTGTAACCATAAATCGCCGCTTGTTCTCGTCGCATCGAGTCGATCCAGACCGCCGGTTCGTTGAACGTCGGGTCATGGGTCGGTTCTCCTTCAATCACTCCCGTCGTTTGGCCGCTATCGATCGCCAACAACTTGTCAGGGCGAGCGGTGGCACGGGCAACGGTATTTCCAGCGATGCGGATTTCGTATTCGTGTTGATCCAAACTCATTTCGTCCCGAACGCGAACCTTCGGCAACACAATACCAATGTCCGACGCGATCGAATGACGAACGCCAGTGATACGCTGCATCAAATCGCCACCGCGCGACGGATCTGCGAGACTCAGCAGCCCCAACCCGATCGTCATTTCCATCGGGTCCACCGTCAAAAAGTCTTCCACTCGCTTCTGCGGCGGCGCCGCTGCGGCGGCCTTCTCGGCCGTTTCGCGAGTGTCCTTCGCGGCGCTGTCCTTGTTCTGTTGCCGGTTCATCACAACGGCCAAACCAATGCAGCTTGCACCCAGGGTAAACATTGGAATGGTCGGCAAATTGGTGACGATCAAGAGCAGCAAGAAGCATCCGGCAACCGCCAAGGCCTTTGTGTTGCCAAAAAGCTGCTGCAGGAACTCGACCGGTAGATTTGTTTTTTGAGTGCTTCGCGTTACCAGCAAGCCAGCGGCAAGCGAGATCAAGAGTGCGGGGACTTGGCTGACCAAGCCGTCGCCGATGGTGAGCTTCGTGAACAACGCTCCCGCTTCGCTGAGGGTCATTCCCGCTTGAACCACCCCGATGTACAGGCCACCAATGACGTTGACAATCGTGATCACAATGCCCGCAATGGCATCGCCACGAACAAATTTGCTGGCACCATCCATCGCCCCGTAAAAATCTGCCTGCGAGCTGACTTCTTCACGACGTTTCTGAGCCTCTTTTTCGTCAATCATGCCCGCGTTCAAGTCGGCATCGATCGCCATTTGACGCCCCGGCATTCCATCCAATGCGAATCGAGCAGCGACTTCACTGATTCGCGTTGCACCTTTGGTGATCACAATGAACTGGATCAAGACAATGATGACAAAGATAATGATGCCGACTTCGATCCGGTCGCCCGCGACGAAATCGCCGAAGCTTTTGATCACCCCACCCGCCGCATTCATCCCCAGCGAATCCGCACCGGTCAGAATCAATCGCGTCGTGGCGATATTCAAAACCAATCGGGCTAACGTTGTCGCCAACAACAGCGAGGGAAATACGCTGAATTCTTGAGGTGTGCTGACATAAACCGTCGTCAACAAAATGATCACGCCGACCGTGATGTTCATCGCCAAAAACAGATCCATCAGGATTGCTGGCAATGGAATCAGGATCACCACCAAACAACCGATAATACCGATTGGCAGGACAAGATCGCGATAACGAAGTAGCAATGACTGCACAAAAAGACCTTCTCAGACGACAAAAAGCGACGCTTTCGCTTCACCGGCCGAGAGTACTGAAATCAGGACAGCCGAGTCCAGAGAAGATGTGAGGTCAGCGCGGGTTTGCTATCAAAGGGACAACGCAGCGTTCGATCGAATTGGCGATCTTGTCCTCGGTCGCAAACGGATCCTGCGTCCGCTGAGCGTAATCCATCAACCGCGTCCCCAACTGTTTGACAATGTCTTCGGTTCCCGGACGGCCATAGTAGTTGAGAAGTTCATCCGGATCTTCTTGAAGGTCGAACAGCCACGGGCGGTCCTTGGTGCTGACGATCAACTTGTACCGCCCATCGACCACAGCCAGCCAACTCGGCGAGGTGCCAGCATTTCGCAGAAAGGTTACTTCAGGCGGTAGGTTTATGGTTGATCGCGCGTTCTTTGCGATTCGCGAGGTCAAACTTCGACCTTCGAATGCCGCATCGGTGGAAATGCCAGCAAGTGTTAGGATGGTTGGCGTCAGATCGACGGTGCCGGCGGGACCTTCGTAAACCGTCTTCGCCGTGATCCGATCCGGATAGCGAATCAGCAGCGGCACACGGGCCGAACCTTCGTACGGGTTCCCTTTGTTCAGCCGATCATGTTCATAGCAAAGGTCCCCGTGATCGGACGTGAACACGATTAAGGTCGAATCCAATTGACCTTGTTGTTTGAGCGATTCCAGCAATCGCCCGAAGTTGTCGTCGATGCACTTGACCATCCCAAAGTACTTGCTCATCTGCTCACCACGAAAGACAGGATGGTTGGGGCCCCCACCGAGCCAGTTGGGTTTCGGTGAATCTTTTTGCTGGTAGGTTCGTGGTGGTAAGAAACGCAGGTGGTCGTACATCGAATCATAAGGGGCTCGCACGGTGTTGGGGCCGTGGGGATCCGGGTAGCTGACGACCAACAAGAACGGTTCGTCCGAAGGATGACGGATCGACTCGATCGCGCGATCGGTCAAATAGTCGGTCGTGAACGTTTTGTCGTCCGCCTCCTCAACGCCATAGTCGGGGGCCCCCTTGTTGTTGCGACTGCCGACCGAGGGGACTCCGTCGGTCAAAGCCAGTTTCTTCCAATGGCCACGATTGAACATGAATGCGGTGTTCTCGAAGCCACCATCGACATTCGGTGCCCACTCGGGTTTTCCCGGCCCACCGAGATGCCACTTGCCGATGTAGCTGGAACGGTACCCGTTACTCGATAGGATTTTGGCTAAGGTCGGAACCTCGGTCCGAAGTGGCATGTTGTTTTGTGGAGCGCCGGTATTGTGCGGGAAACGCCCGGTGAACATCGCCGCTCGACTGGGCGTGCAAACCGGTGCGGTGGCGTAGGCACGGGTAAACAGCACTCCCTCGTCAGCGATGCGATCGATGTTCGGCGTTTCGACGATACTTCCCGGCCCCCACATCTCGGCTTGGTCCGCGGACAGTTGCTCGCGATAGCACCCCAGCGTTCGGAAGTTATGTTCATCCGTAACGACCAGCAGCACGTTCGGTCGTTCAACCGCGGATGCAAGCGAAATCGTGGATAAGAAAAGGGTCAGTGTGTACAGCCCGAAACGCATGGCGATGCCTCTTTGCCGTGATCGTAGTAGCCAATGAACGGGGCACCGGTTTGAACGGCATGCCCAACGATGGGCACCATTCTACTCGATCGGCTCGCCGCCGTTGCGAGTGATCATCTTCTTGAGTTTCTCGGGATCAACCGGGCTCATCGAACGCACGCTGCCGTCGGCCATCAAGATTCGCAGCGGTTGGCGGTCGAAGGGTTCAGCAATCGGCTGCGTCAAGTCTTCGGGCTTGGTCCAGGGAACCGAGTTCTTGGTTTCGACGACAAGAATTGTGTGTGACAGGCCGTCAATGATGTCTTGGAATCGATGGCCGTACCCGATACCGAGTGCTCGTTGGAACGTCGCAAAGCCTTGATAGTTTGTCTCGCCCTTCGGTTGATTCGACCATCACACAGGAAAATGTTCAAACTGCACTCGTCCGACATCTGCTCGACCAGGTGCGCATGGAATTTGAATCGAGTACCTGGAAGGCGTTTTGGCTCATCACGATCGAGGACAAGTCCGCAGCGGAAGTCGCCGAGAGGACGGGATTGTCGCGCGCGAGCGTCTATCAAGCCAAGTCGCGGGTGCTGCGGCGATTACGGCAACGGATGGAAGAGGTTTCCTCGTTGGGCTTCACACTTTAGTGAGCGTCCCCCATCCAGAGAGTATTGTTATCGACAGAAGTCGTGCAGGTTTATCGCTGTTTCAACTGTCATGTGCGCCTGCTGCCCCCTCATCCCCGGCCCTTCTCCCCCGAAAATCGGGGGAGAAGGGAGCCAGAGTATCGGGCGAAGTGATCGCTGCAAGTTCACGCCAACTTGCCACGTAGGCGAGCCTTACTCCATCGTTTCCGATCTCTGGTAGTCCGCTACCGCATCGATAATGTCATCGAGGTTTTTGGTTGCGTGGTAACCAATCGCTTCGCGAATCCGGGTCAAATCAGGAACGCGTCGCCGGATGTCCTCGAACGATTCATCATAGGCATCGGCGTAACTTTGGAATGTGATTTCAGACTGCGATTGGACGCGGCTCATCACGCGATGAGCCAGTTCCAAAATCGAAACCGGTTCATCACTGCCGATGTTATAGACGCGGCCCGCCGTCTCGGGTTTTTCGATCAATTGGATCACCCCGCGGACGACATCGTCAACGTGAGCGAAACAACGGACTTGGTGTCCATCATCGTGGACGACCAACGGGTTGTTGTGGATTGCGGCTTCAACGAATCGGGGCAGCACCATACCGTAGGCTCCGCTTTGACGCGGCCCGACGACGTTGAAGAAGCGGCCGACCACTGCGGGCAATCCCTTTTCTTTATAGAACGCGAGCGCCAAGAATTCGTCGATCGCTTTGGAAACCCCGTAGCTCCAACGCGGCTTCGTGGTGGCCCCGAAAACCAGATCATCTTCCTCCGCGTAGATTTCTTTCGTGTTTTTTCCGTAGACTTCGCTGGTGCTGGCGATAAAGCACGGGATCCGCTCCCCCCGTTCGGCCCGCTGGCCAAGTCGATTCAAAATCAGCTGCGTCGGATAGATATTGCGCTCAATGGTCTGAATCGGCTGTTTGGCGATCAGCGCGACGCCGACGGCGGCAGCAAGGTGGTAGACGCGGTCGGCTTGGTCGACGACTTTGTGCACCAAGGCTTCGTCTTCGACGGTGTCTTCGATATACTCCAGCCGTGGGTTTTGCAGCACGTTTTGCAGATTTTCCTTTTGTCCGGTCGACAGATCATCGACGACCGTCACGCGGTGCCCCTGTTCGAGCAATTTTTCCGTCAAGTGCGACCCAATAAAGCCGGCACCGCCCGTGACAAGGCAATTCAGTGCATCCACCGTTGATCCATCTATTCAGAAAAGGAATTTGTCGTCAGATTGATGGTCCCGGTTTCAACCGTCAACACGGGTGACCAGCGTTCCCTACGGACGGACCGAGCATTCGGTTGACCTGTTTGGTCAGGAAAAGTCTGTGAATTAACGACTTTTTTAGCAATACGGTGTGTTTACGCATCGTAACGACCGCATGCGTGAAACTATCGTCCCTCTGGCCAGGTCGCTAGAATTGGTCGTTTACGAGTCGCCGTTTTGCAGGGTTAAATGTTTACAAGGTTCAATCATTCATAAGGTTCCATCGTATTTCAGAAAGGGGGTGACGCTTTGCTTTTGGCCACACATCCGAGGCCCCGCCCCCCTTTGAGATCACGTTCTATCGTCACACCGAATTGATTCGCACTGCTTTACGGGGGTTTTGCTCGTGTTTCAATCACAGGTCGTCTACAGCCTGTTCACCTCGACTCTGTTTTTCCAGCGTTCCACCTCATCGCGCGGGGCGGATCTTGGACGACTTCCCGTTTTCGTAGGGTACCTCGTTGCGCTGCTGGGGTTTTCGATTTGCTGTCCCTATGGGTACACGGCGGATAAGTCGAGTGACGAGGCGATTGCAGCCTATGCGGATGCGGCCAATTTTCAGACCAACGGGGCCATCGATTTGGCGATCGACGGTTGGAACGGTTTTCTGAACAAGCACGCGGAGGATCCGATGGCGTCCAAGGCTGCTCATTACCTTGGCGTCTGCTACATGCAGAAGGATGCTCCCGACTACGTGGCAGCGGCGAGATCCTTTTTTCGAGCGTTGAAGGATTCGGACTACGAGCTACGTGAAGAGAGTCTTGCGAATCTGGGGTGGTGCCTCTATTCGGCGGCGGGTGACGCTCCCGACCGCGATCGGGATCGACTGCGACAAACGATCGAGACTTATCAGTTGCTTCGCAAGGAGTTTCCGGAAAGTCCCTTTTTGGATCGCGCCTTGTTCTACTCGGGCGAAGCCGCTTACGGACTCGGTGATGCGAAGAAGTCCATTCAGCTTTACGATCAACTTTTGGCGCTTCCCAACGCCAAAGAGTCTCCGCTGCGATGTGATGCCTTGTACGCTCGCGGTGTTGCCTATGAAGAACTCGATCAGTTTGACAATGCGGTCGCATCTTATCGCCAATTGCTGAGCAACTGCGAGAAAGATGACTTGGTGACCGATGTTCACCTTCGCCTCGGCGACACCTGGATCTTGAAACAGCAGTACGATAAGGCGATTGCAGCGTTTGACGAAGCGATGAAGTCGACCCAAGACGCAGACGATTTGTCCTATGCGATTTTTCGGCAAGCGTATGCGTTGGTGCAAGCCGACCGCCCAGCGGAGGCTGCGAAGAAGTACGAGCAGCTGCTTCGCGAATACCCCGATTCGCCCAATGCAGCCAATGCGACGTTGGCGTCAGCGCAAAGCACGTATCGTAGTGGCGATCTTGATGCAGCGGCCAAACGATTTGAGCGTGTGTTGGAGCAAAAGAATCCGGAAGCTTCCACCGAAGCCGCTCATTGGCTTGCTCGAATCCACTTGTCAAAGAACGATGCCGCCAGTGCGAGAAAGGTTGCCGAAGAACAAATCGCTCGAACTGCGACGGGGAGGTTCGCTGTGGAATTGAAACTGGATTTTGCCGAAGCGTTGTCGATGGACCCAAGCACCCTGTCTCAGTCGCTTGAAGCGTTCGAATCGGCTTATCGGGAATCGCCGGATGCCGCGGTCGCACCGCGGGCGCTATACAACGCTGCCTTCTCGGCATTGCAATTAAACGATCCTCCGCGTGCCAGGGACCTGGCTCAAGAGTTCCTCGAGCGATTCCGCGAGGATACGCTTGTGCCCGATGTCCGTTTTGTGGCAGCGGAAAGTTTGTTGATGACCGGCAAGGCAGATGAAGCGGCGACAATGTATCAAACGCTCATGAAAGATCCGCAGGCCGGTGACGAGCTGCAACGTCCACTGTGGACGCTGCGGGCTGCTTTCGCTCTCAACCTTGCCGGACGTCCTCAGGAAACCATCGAACGACTGAGGAAAGACAGGGACACGCTTGCTCAGAAGTCTCAGCAAGCCGAAGCCCAATGGCTACTGGGTGAAGCTTACCTGATGGTCGATCAACCGGCGGAAGCGGCGAAGGCGTTTCGTGCGAGTTACGAGGTGGATCCGACTTGGCCCCGTGCGGAAGAGGCGTGGTTGATGGCGGGCCAAGCATCCCTGTTGGCAGAAGACGAGGCTGCGGCAGAGAAGACGTGGCAAGCGATTGTCGACAAGAACCCTGAGGGGCCAATGGCAGATCAAGCCCGTTACAAGCTAGCTCAATTGGCGACTCGCAATGGAGATCGTGAAGCGGCGGTTCAGCTGTATGACCGAATCGTGGCGTCGAATGCCGATCGTGGTTTGCTGCCCTACGCGCTGTACAGTCGGGCAAGATTGAAGATGGAACAATCGCAATATCAAACGGCAGCCGAATCGCTGGATGCATTGCTTCAAGACGAAGCATTTCCCGAGACTCGTTCGGAAGCCCTGTTGGCTCGTGGGATTTGCCGACGAAATCTGGGCCAACTTGAATCGGCGAGAGAGGATCTTAACGCATACCTACAGACCAAGCCGACGGGGAATCCTCTCGGCAATGTCCTGTATGAATTGGCCCTCGTTGACCAAAAAGAAAACAAGCCCGCGCAGGCGGCTGAGCGATTGGAGCGACTTGTATCGCAGGTTCCGGATTATCCATCGATTGATAAAGTGCTTTACGAATTGGGGTGGTCTTTTCGCGAATCAGGAAAGCAAATCGATGCAGTGAACACGTTTACCACGCTGATCGACCAATCGTCGGACACGACGCTTACCTGTGAAGCGGCCTATTTTGTGGGGCAACATCATTACGAGGCCAAGGATTGGAGCGAAGCTTCGAAATACTTTGCGTTGGCTGCCGATTCCGGTTCCGATGTCGAGTTGTCGGAAAAAGCGATGTATCGGTTAGGCTGGTCGCATTTCAAAGCGGGTGAACTGGAGCAAGCGGAGAAAGCCTTTCAGTTGCAAGCAAGCCGCCACCAGGAGGGTAGTTTGGCACTCGATGCGTTGATGATGGTTGGCGAATGTCGGTTCAATCGAGCGGATTACGAGCAGGCGCTTGTCGCTTACCAGTTTGCTCGCAAGCAGATTCGAGAAAACGACGATTCCGCCAAGACACTTTCGGACACTGCCGATCGTCAAGCAAGGGAATTGGTTCTGCTGCATGGTGGTCAGTCTGCCGCACAGTTGAAGAAGTGGGACGAAGCGATCGAGTGGTACGATGAATTGAGGACTCGGTTCCCGTCGACCGCGTATCTGGCGCAGGTCTTTTATGAGACGGGGTTTGCCTATCAACAAGCCGGAGACGACGAAAAGTCGCTGCAGATGTTCGCAGAAGTTGCGGACAATTATCGTAATGAAGTTGCTGCGCGAGCACGGTTCATGATGGGCGAAATCCATTTTGCGAATAAACGTCTTGATTTGGCTATCCCGGAATTTCAACGTGTCATGTTTGGCTTTGGAGCGGAAAAGGCGTCCGATTCGATCAAGAATTGGCAGGCAAAAAGTGGCTTCGAGGCTGGTCGCTGCAGTGAGTTGCTGATGCAACAGGCCCGGACCGCCGAAGCGAAGAACAAAGCACGAGAGTATGCAACCGGGTTCTTTCAATACGTTGCGACCAAACATCCACAGCACGAGCTTGCTGAAAAATCAAAATCTCGCCTCGAGACATTGGACCAGAAGTGAATTTGATGAATCCCAAGCCGCAATGGATCGACTGTACCGTACTCGGGATCGCCACCGCTTCGTTGGCGTTGTTTTTGCTCGGTGCCGGTGTTGCGGTTGGCCAAGATGGTGGGATCGTCCCGATCGAGGCGGCCGAGATTGCCACGGTGATGAACGACGATGACGTAAGCGAAGATGTCGGATCCGTTGCGGATGAAGCGATGCACATTGATTTGTTGTCGTTAATCAATCGCGGCGGTCGGTTCATGATTCCAATTGGGATCATGAGTTTATGGGTCGTGGCACTCGCAGCGGAACGGATGATTTCATTGAGATCAAAAAAGATCATCCCCGCGGACTTGGTCGAGGAGTTGGAGATGTTGGCGGAGAGGCCGGAGGGATTTAGCCCAAGCATCGCATTTCAAGCGTGTGCCGATGCTCCCTCGCCGGCTGCGACGGTCGTCCGTGGGATGCTACTGCGGACGGGACAACCGGTTGGCGAGATAGAAAATGCGGCGAACGAAACGATCCAACGAGAAGCGGACCAACATGCGGCGCCCATCCGATGGTTGCATTTGGCCGCCGCCGCAACGCCGTTGATGGGGCTGCTGGGCACCGTGTGGGGAATGATTGTTGCCTTTCATGAATCGACCACATTGACTCCGGATCGTAGCCGTAGCGAGCAGCTTTCCGAAGGCATCTACACGGCGCTGGTGACCACGTTAGCTGGATTGATCGTGGCAATTCCGGCCGCCATTTTGGCTCAATACCTCGAAAATCGACTGGCAAAGCTGTTTCATCGTGTCGAAGAATTGGCGTTCGACGTGGCACCGCATATGGCAGCGTTTGTTGGCCGCCGTCGATTGGATCCCGATGGGAATTTGCGGCCTTTTGATCGTGATCGTCGGGAGGGGAGCGGTGAAAAAAAATCGCCAACGCCGCCACCGGTCGGATCGAAGGCACGAGCCGGTAAAAGGTCTTAAACGGTATGGCTATTGAGATAAAACGATCCGCCGTTGCCGGAACGCTCAGTTTGACGCCGCTGATTGATGTCGTGTTTTTGCTGTTGATCTTTTTCTTGGTGACGAGCGAATTCGAAGAACAGGAACGGCGACTCGATATTGAGTTACCGATCGCAACGAGTGCGGTGCCGATGACCGGTAAGCCTCGCGAAGTGGTCGTCGACATTGATTCCGAAGGCAACACTTACCTTGGCGGGCAGTTGACTTCCTTCAGCGAATTGCAAAGTTTGTTGGAAAAGGCGGTTGCTGAAAACCCGACCAATCAAACGGTGGTCATTCGAGCCGACCAAGCGACCTCGTTCCAACCGGTGGTGAGCGTCATGGATATTTGCAATCAAACGGGTGTGAGTGACTACTCGGTGACCACAACCGAAGGTCCCGAAGAGTGAACCGACGAAGACCCCTCTCGCCGCGCGGCCGTCGCGCCGCATCGAGGCCACCGGAATCGAAGGCTCCGATGTGGCCGCTCGACGCTTGGCTGGCGGGATTGTCGTTGCTTGTGGTCTACCTGATTGTCACGCGGCTTCGTTTTGACGATCCTCGTTGGCTTTACAATGGATGGACTTACGCGGTTGCGGTTCCGCTGGTCGCCTTGTCCTTGTCGCTTGCCTTCCGCGGGTTGGCGTCTCGTTTTGTTCAAAAGTCGATCCAAGTCGGGTTTCTCTTCAGCGTCTTGATTCACCTGCTCCTATTGATCCTCGCGGTCAACGTGGTGGTCTTCAGCCGTTTTTTCCCCGAAGCGTTTACGGGCGTGAAACCCGAACGATCGCCGGTCCGTAAAACGGTGCCGGAGTATCTTTTTCAGACTCCTACCGAAACCGCCGCTGCACCGGATTGGTCCCAACCGGTTGATGCGGAAACCGCTTCGCGCGTGATCCCCGATGAGCTTCGTCAATTGCCGCCGCTGGAACATTCGGCGACCGCATTGGAAATGCCGCGGCCGGTGCAGCCTGATGACCGGCCGATGCAGAAGTTCTTGCGGAAGCGTCCCCTGCCTGAGCTTGCCGAACCGAAGCCGGCTGACTCGCCGGCCAAGCTTGCGCGGCGAGAATTGTCGAGCGAGAAACAAGCGGCACCGAAAGCAACGTTGCCAAAGGTTCCAGAACTGACGGTGCCGGATCCCGTGCAAGCGATGGCGGTGCCTCGCAACACCGCTGCAACGGCACGGAGTCCTTCGGCTTCACGCTCGACATTGCCTCAGCCTGCCGATGCGATTTCGCAGAACGAACCGCGCCAATCGACGTCGTCCTCCTCCGCAGCAACGGTTCGCCGCCGCAGCGATTTGATGCCGACGGTGGGCGATTTGGGTTTGACCCGGCAAAGCCGTGCACGGTTGCAGTTGCGATCGATCGAGCCGGCCGGAGCCAGTCCTGCGCCGCAAACCGTGGCGATTGCTTCGATCGATGAAGCCGCCAATCAAATGCTCTCGCCGGTGGATGTCTCAATCCGTCGCCAAGGCACGACGCAAGGAGCTCAATTGGCGGATGCCACCTTCCCCGATGGCATCGGAGTGCCATCGACCGAGCAGAATTCGGTCAACCGGGGCGAGCTACAGCGGCGAGATTTGTCGGCGCTGTCGGGCGTCCCCGATATCGTAGCGGCGCCGTCGCTTCAGCCACGTCCCTCAGCGGTGGCGACGAGAGATCGAGATGAATTCACTCCAGCGGGTGTGCCGACGCTTTCACGTGAGATCGCTTCTCAAGCGGCTGGTCAAGAGACTCCATCGCTTGAAACCGGTGCGTTGGATCGCATGAACGATCGAGCGGAACGTAGCGAGCGAGGTGAACGGAACCGTCAACAGCGACGCGCATCGGCCAGCAGCATTGCGTCGCTGATCGCCCCAGAGATCGCGTTAGGCCCCAGCCTCGACGTGATGTCCCCCGAATCGATCGCAGGACTTGCCAACCGCCCCGAGGCTTTTGCGGGCGTCATCCCGACATCCGATTTGCCCGATCTCGGCGCGCTCGAAATGACGCACCGACGTCGAGAACGACGCGACATCGGGGGACCGGTCACACCGGCGGGATCCAAGATTGCGGCGGTCGAGTCCTTCAGCCGACGGATCATGCGCACTCAAGGGGGAGCCGCTCCGACGCCGGCTGGGCTCGTCGGGCCCGCGACGGAGGAGGCCATTGAATTGGGCTTAGCCTACTTGGCCGAGACCCAGAACGAAGACGGCAGCTGGTCGCTCAGCGGACATGGTGAGGAAGTGTTCAAGCAAAGTGATGCTGCGGCGACTGGATTGGCGCTCCTGGCATTTCAAGGCGCGGGCTACACGCATCGGCAACACCAATATGCCGACACCGTCAGCCGGGCGTTACAGTTTCTGATCACAAACCAGAGGACGAATGGCGATTTATGCCTCAGCCGCGATGCCGCCAAGAATCAAGACGTTGCTTTCTATAGCCATGGGATCGCGGCGCTCGCTTTGTGCGAAGCCTATGGCATGACGCAAGATGAGGAACTGCAAGCGGCGGCTCAAATGTCACTGGACTACATCGGAAAAACACAAAACGTCCGCCTCGGTGGTTGGCGTTATGTCGCCCAGGTCGAGAGCGACACCAGTGTTTCGGGATGGATGATGATGGCGCTCAAAAGTGGCGAATTGTCAGGCTTGGAAGTGCCGCCCAAGTCATATGCAAGCATCGATCGGTGGCTCGACTTGGCTCAACAAAACGCAGTGCGACAAGACCGCTATCGTTACAATCCTTTTGCCGCCAACACCCCCGCGCAACGGCACGGTCGAGAGCCGACACCGACCATGACGGCCGTTGGTATTTTGATGCGAATGTATTCGGGTTGGCGTCGTGACAACCCATCGATGCAGTCGGCCGCTGATTACTTGCTAGAAAACCCACCTCAAATGGACGATGGATCGGGGCGAGTTGTCGCGACGCGTCTGTCGAAGCGAGACGCGTACTATTGGTATTATGCCACGCAGGTCATGTTCCACATGGGTGGTAAGTACTGGGAACGATGGAACCGCTATTTGAATCCACTTCTGCTCGAAAGCCAGATCAAACAGGGACCCCGAGCCGGCAGCTGGGATCCACGATTGCCGGTCGAAGATCGTTGGAGTCTCTACGGCGGCCGGCTCTATGTGACGACGATGAACTTGCTGAATCTCGAAGTCTATTACCGTCACTTGCCGATCTACGACGAAGTTGCGGAATGAGCCCGCTTAGCGTTCCAACGTCCGCCGCATCGATTCTCGCAGTGGCTCTTCGGCCATTTGGTAGACGAACGAGGCTTCATCGGTAGCCTGTAACTGCGAGAACTCGTACAACAAGTGTAGCCAATCTCGCTTGGAATCATCCTTGCAGCACCGACCCAGGGCCTCGACTTCTGAGGAATTCAACCGTTGCAGGCTCGACATCATCTTCGCCGCAGCCGACACAGGCGTCGCAGCTTGAAGCGTCTCAAAATCTCTTTGGAACGCGTCGAGGTTCATCACGTCGAGCGATCGTTTCGCAAAGACCTTTGCTGCATCTTGACTGACATAGGACAACAAGATCGCGGCCGATGCATAGCACAGCGGACCGTTGTTTTCGTCACGCAACAACCTCGCCAGCAGTTCTTGCGTGTGCTCGGTCGACCCCATCGCGATGAAACCGGTTTGCCGAGCCAATTGCATCGGCCAGGTTTCTTCTGCGAACAGATCGGGCGCATAGCGAACGATTCCTTGGCCCACCCATCGCAAAGCAATCTGTTTCCAATCCTTCGGCGGCTTTTCGTCATTGGGAATCACAAAACGTTTGGATCGGTTCTGCTGTTGCAGCGACACCACAAACGCATCGCCGATGCCCAGCACACCACCCTCGACCAATTTTCGAATCGCCGAAACCAACTCGGGATCGATCGGCGTGATCGGTTCTTCTTGATGTGCCGCAAGCGTTAGCGAAAAGTCGACAACCGGTTCGCTCAATAGGTAGCTAAGCGATGAACTCAACGGCCGCAACGAATCGAACGCATTCGGTTTCGTTGCGACCTGCTCCAACAGTGATTGTCGGGCCGCTTCAAAAGCTCCCGAAACAAATCGCGTTGCCCCCATCTCGGAGGTCCATTGGTCAATCCTTCCCGAATCGACATCGATTGCGAGCGTGACGGCTTCGTGTTGGGTAACAAGCTGGCCATCACGCATTTGAAAATCCGAGTCTTCCTTGAAAGCGAACGGCAACCAGTCCGAGGGGCTGTTTGAACAAACGAATTGCAGGGGGCTATCGCCAGCTTCCAACGGACCTCCGATCGAACCATTGAAGTTAAGACTCTGGTATTGGGTTGAATCGGATGCCGCACCGATACTGAGCCCGTACTTGATATACCCACCGGCGGCTGCGGGAGAGAAGCGAAGCATTTGGGGATGGCTCGAGTGGTTAAATAAGAGTTGCTCGGCGTCCACCAATAGAGACAACTTCTCGTGACTCGGCCCCTTCGCCTCGGCCAGCAAGCCTTGCGTTGACTGAATCAATCGAAACGAGTAGCCCTGAAGCGAAGAGACGATTTCCATGTCGTCACCGCGTGCGATCGCTTCGGCCACCCATTGGCCTGCTCTCAAAAACACCTTGGCATTCTCACTCAACGCTTGGTCCAATCCGGGCACCCCCGCGATTTCCTCGACACGGACGCTTAGGGTTGATCCCGAAGCCATCTCAAATCGGACATTCTGATTTTTGAAACGACCACTTTGCCAAAGTCGACGGGTGAACTCCTGCATGATCTCGCGGTTAACCGCATCGCCCGATTTGACGCCTAAGTACTTTGCTACGGAGGCAGGCGAATACTCATAAAGTCCATCGATATCGATTTCGGCGATGCGTGTCGGCTCACCCTCGTTGATGATGTCAACGATCATGCTTGCCGTTTCGGTATCGGGATCACATTGGATGCTTACCGTATTGAGTGAACCCGAAAAGCCGAGATCGGAGATCGCGGTCTGGCAGGCACGGCTGAGTGCCCGTTCCTTGTCAAGCTTGACCGGTTCACCGATCTTCCACACGGGGTCTTCCAAGTCGGCCTGCTTACCCTTTTCGTCAACCCAACGCGTTTGGGTTTCGCCGTTGACCACAACGAACGATGCGAACGTATCCTCATTGGGATAGGGCTCAGTCAATCGTTGTCGCAATTTGGAAACGTCCATCTGCTGCGCGCCTCGTATTAGGACACGACCACATCGATATTGCTTTCCTTCGTCGATTGCGACGTTCCATGTTTCGCCCGAGACGTCACGCTGGCAGCGAATCGCTACCTCCGCGAACCCCGACGTGCGATAGCCAGCCGTCAGCCGCTGCTCGATCACCGATGCCAAGGCGTCCGGATCACCCAGTGGATGGCAGGCGAGCAGGAACGATGAATCACGGTTGAGCGAATCCCGTAGTTCGGAAGCGGAAAACGACCGATTGCCGTCGAACGAAACGACGCTTGCTGGTGATTTCGATTCCGGCTGCCTCGTCGGCAAGTCGTCCGGTAGCCCCACCGCAGAGCGAACGAGCACCAGAGTGGTCACGACAATCCATCGATTCAAAGCACACATTTGCATCTCCCAAAGCAGCATGATTCCGCGTGAGTTTCACAGAAATCCAGATGGGGGCCAATAGCAAAGTGAAAGATCAATTGTGTTGTCGAGACCGCTTCGGACACCACGGCGGGTGCCGTCATTTCAGACGGCGTAGATCTGATACAGCATCAGATAAACCAACACACCGGTCACCGAGACGTACATCCAGACAGGATAGGCGTACTTCACCAGTCGTTTGTGAGCGACGATCCGTCCTTTCATCGCCAGATAGACGGCACGCAACGCCAAGAAGGGGACCGCCATCGCGAGGATCAGATGCGTACCGAGAATGGCAAAGTAGGTATAGCGGGCGGCATCGGTCGCCACCGCAGGGTCCGTCGGAAACCGCTTGTTCGGTTCACCGGTGGTTTCATACAGAGCAACTTTATGCAGCAAGTACAACGCCAAGAATAATGCACTGACCATCAGTGCCGAGAGCATCAGTTTCTTATGAACACGTGCCCTGCCCTGGCGTATTTTCACCAGTCCCATCGCCAGCAACACGATTGCGATCGCATTGAGCGACGCGGTCGCGTGAGGGAGGTTATCGGCTAGGAACTGCCAAGACACGCTAGGAATCCTCCTGCGAGCTAAACTCAATCATTTCGCGAATGGTCTGTTTCAGCTTTTCGAATTGCGGTTTCTCAGGCCAGCTGTAAAAGCCCTCAATTTCGCCCTTCGAATCCACCAACACGAATCGTTCCGAATGAAACTGCTTATCAACAGGTAAGCGATAGATTTCCGCACCGATGCGGCGGATGTAAGTCAAATCACCGGTCATGAACAGCCATTGCTTCTCGTCGGCCCCAAACCTTGCCGCATACTCACGAAGCTGTTCCGGCGTGTCCGTTTCCGGATCCACCGAAATCGCGACAAAGCGAACGCCCTGCCCTTCAAACTCGTCCTGCAACTCCTTCAACTTCTGGTTTTGCCGAATGCAAATGCTTGGACAGGTGCTGTAGAAGAAGCTGACGACGTAGGGCTGACCGAGGAGTTCTTCACTGCTCACCTTCTCGCCACTGCGCTCGATCAATTCGAACCGGCTCAACCATGCCTCATCTTCCGGTGGGTGACTCGGAATCGCATTGACGCTGTCCGAGTCGTCCTCGACAAAGTCGGTCGGCGAAACGCTATTGCTAAAAACCTCAATCGGCTCCGAAGACTCACCATGATCCGCAGCGCTCTTCATGGTTCGAATCCCAAGGCCGACCATGACCGCAGCCAGAAGGATCAAGACGATGTTGATGGTGGTTCGCATGATGATTTTTTTCGTGCTAAGGAATAGAAATCGAAATTGAGGTGTCCGATGGGGTCGCGAGAAATGGAAACCACATTGTAGTCAAGTTCACTAGACCAAAACATCCACGCTTCGACTACCTCGTACCAGCCGCCAGGCAAGGATGCTGATCACGATGGTCGCGAGCAGTGTCACGCTCCAGCACACCATGCTTGACGGCGCAAATCCGGCCGCCGAAAAATCGACTTCCGGGTAGATCAATCGTCGCATCTCAACCATGGCATAGCTGAGCGGATTGATTCGCATGATCCCGCCCAGAATCATCTGTCCGAAGCTCGAATCGCTCCAGGCAGGGATCGGAAAGAACGATCCGCTTAACAGCCACATCGGCATGAGCCCGAGCATCATGATCGCATGAAACCCTTGCGTCGAGTCCATCGGCCACGCCACGATCATGCCGAGCGAACACATGCCAGCCGCGACGATTGCCAATAAAAGCATCAGAGGCACAATCGTCCATCCCACCGTTGCCGCACCGAAGACGTAGACGAGCAAAAGAAAGAACAACGCTTGGACCCAAGCAATTGCACTCCCACCCAGAACTTTACCCGCGAGCACAGGCCAACGCCCCACGGGGGAAACCAGAACCGATTGCATGAAGCCTTCACGACGATCTTCGATCACCGAGATCGTCGCAAAAATGGCGGTGAACAACAGGATCAACCCCACGGTTCCCGGTAAAAAGAACTCGATAAAGCTTTGATCGCCCGCTCCGGTAAAGGAACCTCGTAGCCCGGTGCCAAACAGCAGCCAAAACAGCAAGGGTTGAACGATCGCTGCCGTCACGCGGTTTCGTTGACGAAAGAAACGAGTCCATTCTCGACGTGCGAGCATCCATGCGGCAGCAAAACCAGCTGACGCGGTCGTGGAACCAGGCGTCGGATCGCTTGTCGTGATCGTGCTCATTTTGGTTTGTTGGCGTCCCGCCTTGAGGCAGCTTGAATTGCAACGAATGGCCTAGCCTCGCGTTGCTTAGTGAAACTTGTGTCCTGTCTTGGCAATGAATACATCTTCCAGACTCGGCCGCCCAATCGTAATCGCTTGCAGGAGGTGCCCTAATCGATCGGAAATCAAAGGCACCAATTCGGCGGGCGTGTCACTTTGCAATCGCAACTGGTGATGCAGCCGCTGCGGATCGAGCCCAAGTTCATTGCGTAGAACCCGCTCGGCAGCGGCAACATCCTCCGCTTCAATCGTGACCACTCCCTTGCCAAGTTTTGATCGCAATTGAGAAGGCGTGCCTTCCTCGACCTGCTGCCCATTGTGCAGGATCACAACGCGATCGGCCTTGTCGGCTTCTTCAAGGAGATGCGTGGTCAGCAGCACGGAGGTGCCCTCGTCCGCCATCTCACGAACGGCCGCCCAAAGATCCAATCTTGCGCCAGGATCCAAACCGGTGCTCGGCTCGTCAAGCAACAACAGCTTTGGCTCGTGAAGCATGCCCTTGACCAACTCGACTCGCCGTTTCAAGCCACCTGATAGCGTTTCGCAATAATCCTTGCGGCGATTCGTGATTTTCAGTTGTTCGAGCAGTTCATCTCGTCGTCGTTCAAGCACCTTGCCGGTCATGCCGTACAGAGCACCTTGACAGGCGATGTTCTCATCAACCGTCAATTTGTTATCCAAGCTGGGGGCTTGAAACACGATCCCTAATTGGCGGCGTACCGCTAACGGGTTCGTGTAGCTGTCGTAGCCAGCAATGCGAACCGTGCCATGTTGAATCGGCATCAGCGTCGATAACAAGCGAAACAATGTCGTTTTGCCACTCCCGTTTGGGCCGAGCAGCGTCACGATCTCACCCGCGTGGGTTTTGAGATCGACCCCCTTGAGGGCTTCATGATCGACATAGGTGTGACGAAGACCACTCGCAACACAAACCGGTTCCGATGCCTGGACGTGATCCTCCGTTTCAGGCACGGGTTGTTTCAGATTACTACTCACGCTAAGACTCGCACGGTAACAACAAGCAGCACCGCCGGCAGCACCAGAAGCGAACTGCGTAGTAGCTTTCGGGCAATTTGGTCATCGGGCGACGTGGCAAAACGGAGGGACGCTTTGAGCATCGGAAGACACGCGGCCACAATCGCGAGTGACGCCATCATTCCACCGAGCACCCCCTCGGGGATAAGACAAAGTGCCACACCGCAAACGAGGATCGCGATGGCGCCCGCAATGCTTTGCCAGCCCGCGGACCTACCACTGGGGTCGACCGTCGTCGACATACAAAAACCGGCCTCGGCATACTGTCGTCGGTAGAGCCAAGCAATTGCCATGAAATGTGGATACTGCCAAGCGGCCAAAATGCCAAACAACAGCCAACCGGTCCAATCCGTCACGCTGCCGCCCGCAGCGGTGTAACCGATCAACACCGGCAATGCACCGGCTACCGCGCCCACCGACGTGTTGTGTGAGGTGCGTGTCTTCATCGGTGTGTAAACGAGAACGTAAAGCAGCCACGTCGCTGCACCAGCCGCGGCAGGTTCGGGACCGAAGCGAAACCAAAGAATGGCCGTGCCGAAGAGACCCAAGATTGCGGTGTAGATTGTCGCCGCCGAAACCGATATCCGCCGATCGGGCAACGGTCGGGTGGCGGTTCGCAGCATGTTGCAATCAATCACTCGTTCCCAGATTTGGTTTGCCGCACCCGCGCTGGCGGCAACCATCCCGGTGCCTGCCAACAGCCAGGCCAAATCAAGGGTTGGGATCATACCGCCCGCGGCGATCGCGGACGAAGCGACCGTGGTGACCAAAATCATCGTCACGATCCGCGGTTTGGTCAGCTGGACATAGTCCGAAGCGACTGCCTTGATCGAGAGGGGCGCCTTGATCGATGTCGACGATTGGACCAAGGCTGGATGCTTTGATGATACGCTGCGGTCCCGACTGCCCTGCCCTGCTTCGCCAACAAGCGTGGAAGGCTTGCGATCCCGGTCGTCTTCTTCTGGGTTCCCTACCATCGCATCGCGTGAAGCCGACGCAGAGCGCAAAGCCGGCGCAGCGGCAGCGGGATCAGCGAGGAAGGCATCAGTCGACATGGGCAGAACTGTTAGTGAGAAGAGTGCCGGCTCAGGTAACGGACTCGCAGTATACGCAAGAAAACCACCGTTGACATCGCAAGAATCAGCGGACCGGTCGCAACATGCGCCGTAACCAGCCAGGCATCGACATAGTTTTTCGACTCAACGAGATGCCCTGACGCCCCTGGAAACCACTTTAGGAAGGATGGCCAACCGTAATTGACGACCCAGGTGACAATTCCCAGCAAAACCTGGATCGCGGTCAATCCAACCAAAAGGGTCCCATTACGTGAGAGCGACAAATCGCCGCACCCCCGCAGCCGTTGCCACACGACGGCAGTCAAGATCCAGATCACGAAGGCCGAAATCACATGAATCCAGACGAGATACAGAAACCAGGTGGATGAATCCGTCGGCTGCAGATGGCGGATTTTCGCCCCCACCACAAGCTGGATGTAACAAGTCACCAGCAAGATCACGGTAACCGCAATCGCCCCGATCGGCACCTTCGGAAGGTCGAAGCTCGCCGCAGCGGAGTCGCCCTGCTCGCTGTCGCTGGCGTATTTCCGCCACCAACGACTCGTCACGACCGCACCCGCGACTGCGATCGCGAAAACAAGCGGCGCCGTGCTGCCATGGATCATCGCAAACACACGGTCGCTGAGCATCACACGAATGCCACCGAGCCCGCCTTGGATGATCACCAAGAGCAGAATCACGACCGACAAGATCTTGACCCAGCGACGGTTTTCCGTCATCGCCGCGGAAACCACTAGCCCGATGGCTGTGAATCCCACCAAGGCTCCGAGCAGTCGGTGACCATGCTCGATGAACAAGTCGAACGGTCCCAGCAGCCACGTTTTGTAGGGGTAGAGAAACAAATTGTAGCCGAAGGTGTTTGGCCAATCGGGGACAGCCATTCCGGCATCGTAGGTCGTTACCAAGCCGCCGACCCAAATCAGGGGCCAGATCAACACCACCGTCAACACTGCCAAGCGGTGAACGGTTCGCGATGAAGTGCTAGCAGCGTCAAGCTGTTTGTCTCGTGCCAATTCAGTGCCCATCAGGCCCTCGCGTCTTTCGCCATGCAAAAATTCGCTCGCCGAGCATCCCTCCGAGCACGGCACCTCCGGCACCGAAAACAAACCCGGCCAATAGTCCATCCAAACGAAGGGAGAACATGGCAAGGATCCCGATCGTGATGCCAAGGATCGCGCCGATCGAACGATAGTTGTCCCGATTCATCGCTGTTCCTCGCTGCTTTGTGTTGCAAACGACTGAACATACCGCACCAAATCCCAAACCTGGTTTTCGGTCAAACCACGGTTGCTTTCGGTTTCGACCACATCGATTCCTGGCATCGGAGTTCCCGCGATGCCGACGACGATGCGGCGGTACAAGGTTTCCGCATCACCGCCACCGTGGAAGACTCCATCTTTGAGTGTGCGAGGGATGATGCGTCGCGGCATCATGGCGCCCGCATCACGAAACGGTTTCATGTCCTCGGCATCCGAGGGGGTCAACCCAATTCGAGAGGAATACTCTTTCGACCAATCGTCGTAGTCGAGCGTGATCGTTTGGCCAATCCCATTTTCGTCGTGACATCCAACACAATTGGCAATTTGACCATGAAAGAGTTCGCGGCCACGCTCGATCGATTTCGCCAAATCGGATGCCGTCGGTTTCCCGTGGGGTGGTGCAGGAACATCAAGGACAAACTCGTCTGCCTCCGCCCATTGGCCGACGATGTCCCCAAGGATTTCTAGCGTCACTTCTTCGCCCTCGGTCAGCGACTCGTCCGCTTCGGCGGAAGGGACCCTTAACCGCAATTCCTCCTCGGGTGGTTCTTCTTCGTAGCCCATTTCGTCAACGGCCGCCGCCAATAACTCACGTTCGACCTCGCCTCGGATCGACAGGTAAATCACATAGTCGACAATGCAATCGAGTTCCTTGTTGCTCAGCAGCGGATACGCTGGCATCGCGGTGCCTGCAATCCCAAGACGAATGCGCTCGGCCAAATCGTCACGAGTGGGGGGGGCGTTTCGCTCCGTTGATTTCCATTTGAAGACGCCGTGGCGAAAATCTCGCGGGTAAGGGTCTTGGACCAACGAAGCAGGCCCATTGCCGTTGCCCGAAAGTCCGTGACACACGGCACAATGCTCGCGATACAAACCGTGCTGCGTCCCGTCTTGCAGGCTCAATACCGGGCCAGCCGCTTGGCTGAGTCGCTTGGAATCGACAAGCCCGGCAACCGACTCTTCAAGCAAATCGACTGGCCAACGAGGTTCGTCAGGCGTGCCAAAAAGATCGTCAATTGCGGTCGACGTATCGGACAACGCCGCATCCATCGGCATCGATCGGCTACGTTCAAGTGTCATCGCATAGAGGCGGTTGGGATCGAACCGATCGATTTTAGAGTCGCAACCACCGCAGAGGACGACAAGGATGAGCGACACAACGTGGAAACGAAAGCGATACATGGCACGGGCGAGGAAGGATGATGGCGAGTATGTGCCTATTAAACCGCAAAAGGTAGGGCTTCGTAAACGAGGTCGAATTGTCGCACCACTCCCACTCCATTGGGGTGTGACGGTGGGGTGTGACGGGAACTTCCCATTTCATCAAGGCGGGGAAGTTCCTGAAACGATCTGTTCAGAAGCAATCAGTCGTAGCTGAGCGCGCCGACGGGAATCACGACCGTGCCCATGTCGTTTTCGCCTGCTTTGATTTCTTGGTCGAATCGGCTTCGCGACCACGTTTCTACCTTGCCATTGACCGTCACTTCATCAATCCGACCCGCTTCGTGATAAACGCGAAACGTTAGCTCTTCGCCTTCGGGCAGTCCTTTGATGACGAGTTCACCATTTTCGTCACTCTTGGCAACAAACGGATGCTCCAACACCACCACGTAGGCTCGCATCCAAGGGTGAATGTTGCAATCGACTGGAATCGGAGCAGGTTCTTCTTCCTTCAAGTCAACGGTCTTGGACCCACCCGCTGGGATCAGAAAGTTTTGAGCTGCATTCTTGAAAAAGTTGAGGTTGGCATTGTGCCCAACCGGATCGGGATTCGTGATTTCCAGCGTATCACCGGTTTGCGCGAGCACGATATGGGGTTCGAAGCGGCACTTGTCGTTCGCCAAAACATGCTTGGTATTCGCAGCAGGCACATCGTCCAACTTTGAACCGCCGCGCCCGGTGTAGACATACACCACAACGTCCTTCACTCCTTTATTGTCCGGATTCACAAGCAGTCGCTCGTTTTTGAGCATGTGCTTCCCGCAATACTCAACATCCTTATTGACTTGGAGCAGTGCCGGATCCTTGGGTACGCCTGCATACTCGAAACGCATCTTCAAATCGGCAGCGTCAAGGAGCGACGGAAGCGCTGCGACAAGGATAAAAAGACCAAGGAATCGAGAGGTGCAAATTTTCAAGACAAATCTCCTGTATCAAATTCTCAGAGGGGCAAGGGGAACGCCTGTTGACGAAAACCCATTGTAGGGTGTTTTCGACGGGGGGGAAACGAAGAAGGCGACGACTGAGAATGAGAGTGGTGGATCTCTCCAGTCGCCGCCCATAGAAAAATTAGTCATTGGCGAAGAATGTGCCATCCCTGGGAGGTGGGGCAGAAATCAGGATGAAAGAACCGCAGTCTTCGGCTGGACACTCCAGATTCTACTCGTCTTTGGAAGCTTGTCTACCACTAAGGGCCGATAAGCGTTCGGAATTCTCCGCTGTGGAGCTTTGGGGGGCAACGATGCTGCCTCACCTCATGGACGCCTGGACTTGCCAGACAGGATTCGCGTGAGGGGCGGTGTTAGCCATCTCGCTTAGCCTTTAGATTGTCCGCTTTGACGGATCCTGAGTCGATAAACTCGCCCGAAAACTGATGTAGGTTGTTTGATGAAAATTCTAGTTGTTGGCAGTGGTGGGCGTGAACATGCGCTCGCGTGGAAGATCGCTCAAAGTCCCCGTGTTGCTCAGGTTTACGTCGCTCCGGGCAACGCAGGGACGGCAATCGACGCGGTCAACGTCCCGATCCAGGCGGACGACATTGCCGGAATCATCCAGTTCGCCAAACAGGAATCGATCGACATCACCGTTGTCGGGCCCGAAGTGCCGCTTGTGCTCGGATTGGTCGATTTCATGCAAGACGCTGGCTTGAGAGTCTTCGGCCCGAGCAAAGCCGCCGCCGAACTGGAGGGGAGTAAGGTTTTTTGCAAAAACCTGCTGCACTCTGCCGACATCCCCACGGCGGACTATCGATCCTATCGTAACGCCGATGATGCGGCACGCTACATCAAAGACCGATACAGCGAGCCCAATGATCCGGTCAACGTTGTGATCAAGGCGGACGGGTTGGCGGCTGGCAAGGGAGTCATCGTCTGTGACACGCGTAGCGAAGCATTGGAGGCAATCGACCGAATCGCCCACCAACGTGAATTTGGTGAAGCGGGCAAGGAATTGATTATTGAGGAGCGGTTGTTTGGGCAAGAGGCCAGTGTGTTAGCGATCACCGATGGTGAAACCATCGTCACCTTGCCGGCTGCGCAGGACCACAAACCTGCTCATGACGGCGACACAGGACCGAACACCGGAGGCATGGGAGCCTATTGTCCAACGCCCATCGTCGATGAAGCGATGATGGAGAAAGTTCAATCCGATGTGTTGGTGCCCGTTGTCCATGCCATGAAGCGCGCCAGGCGACCGTTCAAGGGTGTTCTGTATGCCGGCATGATGCTGACTTCGGCCGGCCCGAAGGTCTTGGAATTCAACGTCCGTTTCGGCGACCCGGAATGCCAACCGCTATTGATGCGATTGAAGACCGACTTGGTCGATATCATCGAAGCGACGATCGACGGGCGACTTGCCGAATTGGAGCCGCTCGAGTGGGACGAGCGGCCGAGTATTTGTGTCGTGATGGCGAGCGAAGGCTATCCCGGCAGCTACGAAAAAGGACGAACGATTCGCGGGCTTGACCGCGCAGCGGCACTGCCCGATGTCAAAGTCTTCCACGCCGGTACGGCCATGGACCAGGATCGTGTTGTCAACGCCGGTGGTCGTGTCTTGGGCGTGACTGCGATCGGCGACTCGATTAGCAACGCAAAACTGAAAGCGTACACCGCCGTTAAGGAAATCCGTTGGGAAGGAGCCTGGTGCCGTAAGGACATCAGTGACAAGGCACTGCGATAAGCACCGTCCTACGAGGCTCGGTGAAAGCTGCCATCACGAACGTCGATGCAATCCATCGAGGCTCGCCGAGCGGCTTCAAGCCCCAGCGGTGAATCCTCGAAAACCAGACATCCCGAGGCTGGAACCCCGAGAAGTTCGGCGGTCTTGAGGAACACATCGGGTTCCGGTTTGTGCTTTGCCGTGTCCTCTGCTGTGACGATCACCTCGAAGTACTTCAGCATATCGATCTGCTGAAGCTGTGCCTTGATTCCCTCTTTGTCACCACCGCTGGCGACCGAGATGGGGATGCTGCCGTGGTACTTTTTAGCAAGTTGACAGATGTCTTCACGAGCTTCGATGTTGGGGATTCGCCGAGCAAAGGCGGCCTCTTTCACCGCGGTAACTTGATCCGGGTCCGCCTCGATCGATTGTTCCGCCGCCAAAACTTCGACGATTTTTTCGCTTCGCATCCCCCCCATGGAATAGAACTTTTCTTTCGAAAAAGAAATGCCGCATGGCGAGAGCGCTTCAAGCCACGCTTCATAATGCAGCGGCATTGAATCGGTAAGGGTTCCGTCGCAATCAAAGATCAATCCGGCGTACTGGCTGTAGTCGTCCACGCGGGGGCCTTCTGGGTCGTTTTCTTGGGTCTAAGCTTTCCCTGGGTAGCCTAAATTGCGTCTCCGCGATTGCAAGCCCTGCCTGCCAGCTCCGCGGGCGACCTCGATACCGCTCGCAGCCGCGCACCGCACCCTCGCTCCGCATTGAGGCGTCTTTGTGTCGGCTTTGGGCACCTTGCAATGCGAACACCGGAAAAGCAAACGTAAAAAGTAATCGTTAAAAATTGTGCCGACGCGCCGCATCGTGTACGATCACGGTTGAGAAAGAGTGAAGGCGGTTTTTAGAGTCATTGAAGCTGAGGAAACACGCATGAACCATGATAGCCATTCCCCACAGTCGTACGAACTGGATCTTGGTGACCGAAAGATCTCGCTACCCGCAGTCGTTGGAACGGAGAATGAACGAGGCTTCGATATTTCAAAGCTTCGCGATGAGACGGGTGTGATCACGGTCGACGAAGGGTATCGAAACACCGGCAGCGTGAAGTCGGCGATCACGTACATCGACGGCGAGAATGGGATTCTTCGCTATCGAGGCATCCCAATCGAACAACTCGCCGAAAAGTCGACGTTCATCGAAACCGCACTGCTGTTGATGTACGGGGAACTGCCCTCGGACGAGCATCTTACACGTTTTCGCGAGTTGTTGACCGAACATCAAATGATTCATGAAGGGATGCGCAATTCCTTCCTTGGATATCCTCCGAGTGGCCATCCGATGGCGATTCTCTCATCGATGATCAACACGTTGTCATGCTACAGCAGCGATGTGATGGAGATGGAGGACGAAGTCGGGTTTGAAAACGCGGCCGCTCGCTTGCTCTCGAAAATCCGCACGGTGGCTGCCTATGCCTACAAGACATCGATGGGAAAACCCTTGATGTATCCGGATCCCAAGCTCAGCTACTGTCGGAACTTCTTGCACCTGATGTTCTCGCTGCCGTCGAACCGCCACGAGCAATCCGATGAGATCGTTCGAGCCTTGTCGCTGTTCTTGATTCTGCACGCCGATCATGAACAGAACTGCTCGACGGCGACGGTCCGCATGGTTGGCTCGTCGGGTGCCAATCTGTTCGCGTCGTGCGCTGCAGGCGTGTGCGCTTTGTGGGGGCCGCTGCACGGTGGGGCCAATGTGGCCGTGATGCAGCAACTAAAGAAAATTCACGAATCGGGCGAAAAGATTAAGGACTTGATCGAGCGTGTCAAACGCAAAGAAGAAAAGCTTTACGGTTTTGGCCACGGGGTCTACAAGAGCTATGATCCGCGAGCCAACATTCTTCGGGATCAAGTCACCAAGATTGTCTCCAAACATGGTCGGGCCGATCCGCTTCTTGATGTTGCCAAACAGCTGGAAGAGATCGCTCTGAGTGATGACTACTTCGTGAGTCGGAAATTATATCCCAATGTTGACTTCTATTCCGGAATCCTGCTCAGGACGATCGGCATCCCCTTGAATATGTACACCGTCATGTTTGCGATGGGACGGATGCCGGGATGGATGGCACAGTGGAAAGAGGTTCGCGACACCGACAGCAGGATTTATCGACCGCGTCAAATTTACGTTGGTCCACAATGCCGTGACTATGTTGAAATGAAAGACCGCTAGAGAGGATTGTTGTTCGACACGGAAGTGTTGGACATCAATTGACTTTGGCTCTTCTCGCTTGGATGACTACCATGAGCGTTCTATTATCCTTGGATCAGGGAACGACAAGTTCTCGTGCCATCGTGTTTGATCGTTCAGGATCCATTCGTGGCACCGCCCAACGCGAGTTCACTCAGTATTACCCTGCATCCGGTTGGGTCGAGCACGATCCGAACGAGATTTGGGAAACCCAATTGGCCGTTGCTCGCGAAGCGATGATCCATTGTGGGGTCGCGGCGGCGGATGTCGCAGCGATTGGCATTGCGAACCAGCGTGAGACCACCGTGCTCTGGGATCGAAGCACCGGTCAGCCCGTTCACCCTGCGATCGTTTGGCAAGACCGACGCACCGCAGCGCATTGCGACGCGCTGCGTGATGCCGGACATACCGCTCGGGTGCAGCAGAAAACTGGATTGCTGATTGATTCCTATTTTTGCGCAACCAAACTCCAATGGCTGCTTGAAAACGTCCCCGGTGTGAGAAAGCGAGCGGAACACGGAGAGCTGGCCTTCGGAACCATCGACAGTTGGCTGTTCTGGAATTTGACGGGCGGAAAGCTTCACGCAATCGATGTCAGCAATGCTTCACGGACGATGTTGATGAACATCGAATCGTGCCAGTGGGACGATGAGCTTTTGGATCTCTTTCAAATCCCCAAGCCCGTGCTTCCTGAGATCTTTCCGTCGAGTCACCTGTATGGGGAAACGGATGCCAGCTTGCTCGGTGGATCGATTTTGATTGGAGGTGCAGCCGGCGACCAGCAAGCGGCGCTGTTCGGACAGAATTGCACCGAGGTGGGGATGGCCAAAAACACCTACGGCACCGGATGCTTCATGTTGATGAATGTTGGCGAGCGACCGCTGCATTCCCGATGCAAACTGTTGACGAGTGTTGCCTGTACCACCGGTTCGGAGCGTCAATATGCATTGGAAGGCAGCATCTTTATCGCGGGTGCGATCGTTCAATGGCTGCGTGATGGCCTGGGAATCATTGATTCGTCGTCGGAAATCGAGGCTTTGGCATCAAGCGTAGCCGACACCGACGGCGTTTATCTCGTTCCGGCGTTAGCGGGGCTCGGTGCGCCCCATTGGGATGCCTACGCACGCGGCACGATCGTGGGGCTGAGCCGCGGTACGACGCGGGCCCATATCGCGCGCGCAGCGCTGGAAGGCATCGCTTTTCAAGTCGCGGATGTCGCCGATGCGATGATCGAGGATGCAACTCGGCCGATCGCTCAACTTCGAGTCGATGGCGGTGCTGCGGCAAACAATCTGTTGATGCAGTTCCAAGCCGACATCCTGCAGGTCCCCGTCGTTCGACCCAAAATCATCGAAACGACCGCACTGGGAGCCGCCTACTTAGCGGGCTTGGCAAGCGGGTTCTGGAGCGATCGATCCGAACTGGCCAAGGTCTGGCAAACCGATCGAGTTTTTGAACCCACGATGTCCGCTACGGAATCCCAGCACCGCAGAGGCCGATGGAACGATGCTCTCGAGCGTTCGCGGTCATGGGAGGTGTAGAGGAGGAGTTCCGGCAGAAGAAACCGGCTGGTTCCCAACTTGGGGGACGATGGACCAACGGATACCCAGTCTGCTTCGCGCAAACCACCCGCTTCGGATAAGACATAGCCCGCTTCACAAAATGAAAACGTGATGAATCGCGACGCGCTACTGGATCGAATACGAAACCGCACCACGCCTTGGGACCTGATCGTCATCGGTGGTGGCGCAACCGGCGTTGGTGTTGCCATGGACGCGGCAACGCGAAATCTCGATGTGCTACTGCTTGAACAATCCGACTTCGGAAAAGGGACGTCGAGTCGTTCCACCAAGCTGGTACACGGCGGCGTGCGCTACCTGCGTCAAGGCAACATCACCCTCGTTCGTGATGCGCTTCATGAACGCAGCCTGCTGCGCAAAAACGCCCCCCATCTTGTGCATGACTTGCCGTTTTTGATTCCGTGCCGCAATCTATGGCAACGGTTTTTCTACGGCGTGGGGCTCAAGCTTTATGACCTGTTGGCCTGGAGCGACACCTTCGGCAAGGCAAGGAATGTCTCGGCCAAGGAATCCTTACGTCAAATTCCGGCGCTGCAACGCGGAATCGTTTCTGGTGGTGTGATCTATCACGATGGTCAATTTGATGACACCCGGCTGCTCATCAACATGGTTCAAACCGCTCACGAACATGGTGGGTGCTTGCTCAACTACGTTGCCGTCGATGGGCTGCTTCACGATCCAACCCATCGAATCGACCGAGTCCGAGCGATCGATCAAGAAACAGGCGAAACGCTTGAAATCCGCTCGAAGGCGATCGTCAACGCTGCCGGTCCGTTTTGCGATGCGGTCCGGCAAATGGATGATCCAGCATGTAAACCGATGCTCGCAGCCAGTCAAGGCGCGCATCTGGTCTTGCCTCGCAAGTTTTTTTCGGGCGACACCGCAATGATGGTGCCCAAAACCCCTGATGGTCGAGTGTTGTTCATCATTCCTTGGCACGACCATGCGATCGTCGGCACGACCGACACGCCCATCGATGAGGTGACGCTTGAACCGGTCGCCCAGCAATCGGAAATCAATTTCTTACTCGAACTGTCCGCTGCCTATTTGGAGCAACCACCGACCGCCGCAGATGTGTTGAGCGTCTTTACCGGCATTCGGCCACTGGTCAAAGGAGACAAATCCTCACGCACGGCGTCGCTTTCGCGAGATCATGTGATTCGCGTCTCCGGATCGGGGCTGACCACCATCACCGGCGGGAAATGGACAACGGTTCGAAAAATGGCCGAGGATTGCTTGGACCGGGTCATCAAAGATGCGAACCTCGATGCAGGTCCCTGCGCGACGAAGACGCTGCCGATTCACGGTCATGCGGGATCACCAAGTGATCACACTGTGCCACGCTCGTTTTACGGGTCGGACCTTGCCGCGATGGAGAAGCTTGTTGCAGCATCCCCCGAACTCGCAAAACCGTTGCACCCGTCGCTATCGATTCGTGCTGTCGACGTGGTTTGGGCGGTTCGCCACGAGATGGCGAGAACGGTCGAGGACGTGCTTGCCCGACGCACAAGGTGCTTGTTCCTCGATACCAAAGCAACACAAGAAATCTCGGGCGAAGCGGCACGGTTGATGGCAGAAGAGTTGCGATACGAGCAGCCGTGGATTCAGGATCAGCTGAGTTTGTTGCAAAGCACCCTCTCGCATTTTCAAGTGAACCCTTCCATCAAGGCTGCGCCGACGCGCAGCACTTCCCCGGTCAGCCGTCCGACGGAATTACCTTAACCCGCGCTCCCTGGCCGAATCATGAAGTCCCCTCTCGATGGTCCCCATCTCGCTGCCGTCTTGGTTGCATTTCTGGCGCTCCTCTGCCCTGCCGTGTCGATCGCGGATGGTAACGAAGATGCGACAGTGACGCGAATTGTTAGTTACAACATCAAGCATGGCCAGGGAAACGATGGGAAAGTCGATCTCGACCGCACGGCGGCGGTGTTAAAAAATCTGCAAGCCGACTTCATCGGATTACAAGAAGTCGATGATCGTGCGCAGCGCAGCGGCGGTGTGGATCAAGCCGCCGAACTTGGAAAGCAACTGGCGATGTATCCTGCATTCGGCTCCTTCATGGATTTCCAAGGAGGTCGGTATGGCTTGGCGGTCTTGTCAAAGTACCCCATCAAGCATTCCGAATCGATCACGCTGCCAATCGGCAATGAACCGCGAGTGGCGTTGGCAGTGGAAGTAAGCTTGCCGTCGGGCGAGTCGCTGCTGCTGGTGAATGTCCATTTTGACTGGGTCGCTGACGACCGGTTTCGTTTCGCACAAGCTCAGCGGTTGCGCGAGTATCTCGACCAAGTGTCGATGCCATACCTCTTGTTTGGCGACTTCAACGATCAGCCCGGCTCGCGGACACTCCGGTTGCTTGCGCAAGCGTCGATCGAAGCAGCCAAACCACGCGAAGATCGATTTACCTTTTCATCGTCGGACCCCAAAATTGAAATCGACTTTATCTTTGCGTCACCGGTCACGCGTTGGAAAATGGTTGAAGTGAACGTGATTGACGAACCGGTCGCATCGGATCATCGCCCGGTCGTCGCAGCCTTACACCTTCGATCGGAAAAAGATTGACTTCCTCAAATCCGACTCCCGCTTCCCCATTGCAGGAAAGGCCACGCGATCGACCGAATCTTTGGCTGGCGTTGGTCTCTCCCACTGCCCTGTCCAATCTGCTCACCGCTCTCTCGTTGGTTGGTTGTATGCTTCTGCCGCATTCGATCGGCTGTCAAGACCAGGTGGTTCGGCCGATCGCCTTGGTTCAAGAAGAGGTCAGCCAGGGAAGCCTGGTTTATTCGACCTTCTTTCTATGGCCCTACTTTTTTGGCTTCACGACCTTCGTCGTCTTTGCAGCGATGGTTGGGTTCCGACCGAAAAATCTCAGCCGTATCCTGATCGCGTTACCGATCCTTTTCGGAATCTACCTCACCGCACTCTGGGGCATTTTCTTCCACAATGACGATGATGGATGGGCCCTCTTTGCGTTCGTCTTCCCAGGGGGGCTGTTCGTGCTTGTTCGCATGGTGCTGCTGATTCGTCAAGGCCAAACTCTGAAAGCGGCAGCGTGGGGGCAGAGCTTTCTCTGCGTGTTGGCAATCTTTTCGTTGCGCTGGTGGTGGATGCCGCCCGTGAAGAAGTTGCTGTATGGCGGTGTGTTGTCGATGGTCGCCGCTGCGGCGATGATGGTGGCGTCATGGACTTGGCCCAGCCTAGCAGAACATGACCTGTCCGATCGCAACACGCCGCCACAACCGATGCAGTTTTCCTTGTTTCAGATGATCGTCGCAACCTCGATCATCGCCGCGCTGATCACACTGTGGCGGTTCTTGGAAGAGTGAGCGACGCGGGACTTCCAACATCGCGGCATCGACCAACCGTAGAATACCCTTTATGACATCACACGGCTCCTCCCATGAACCGTCCACCTCGGCTTGCATGCTCGAACGAGCGCGCGGCGGAGACCCAGCCGCTTGGCGGCGGTTGGCTCAGGTTTACGGTCCCATCGTCTACGGCTGGGCACGTCGTTGTGGTTGCCAATCGGCCGACGCCGCGGACGTGATGCAAGAAACCTTTGCTGCCGTCGCAAACGCGATCCATCGTTTTGATGACCAGCGTGATCAAGCGACCTTTCGTGGCTGGTTATGGACGATCACGCGAAACAAATTGCGTGACCGAGCGAGGAATCAAGGGCAGGTGGAAGCGGCTGGCGGCACCGACGCTCAGCTCGCGATGCAGCAGGTTCCATCTCCTGAGATCACCGAGGGTGACGAGCCGCCGAGTCACCAGCAGTCCGACGCCGCGATCGCTCGCCGGCGAACGCTCGAGCTGCTTCGCGACGGTTTTGAGCCCCGTTCCTGGAAAATGTTTTGGGAGACAACCATCGAGGGACGTGAACCGATCGACGTCGCCGAGGAAATGGGGGTCAGCAAATGGGCTGTCTACAAGGCGCGAGCTCGGGTGTTACAGCGTCTACAAGAAGAAATGGAGGGTTTGCTGGAATTCAGGCTCTAGCCGGAATCAGAGTGGGATTCCATGGGGTTAAGAGCAGGCGAAAAATTGTGGTCGTCATTCACCATGTGCATGGAGTGGGATTCCTAAGCCGGACGCGTCCAACTTCCTGAACTGCAACCACTGTCCAATCACTCCGTTGTGTCTGTTAGCTGGACAACGCCACTTCATGAGCGGCGAGGCGCTAGCCGCCGGTGTTTCATGGGCATAACCGGCGGCTAACGCCTTGCCGCTCAGTGCGAGATTAAGTCAGCAAATGACGGTAAGTCGCCCACAAGGTGCCGCTATCCAGTGAGACACCCACTTTTCTGCGCATAATGTATGGAGCCCAGGATGATTGCCATGAAACAGAACTGCTTAGCAAACGAGGATCTTCGCCGAGTCCTGTTGGGACAACTGCCAAAGGAGCAGTTCGATTCCGCCATCTCACACCTGGACCGCTGCGACGCGTGCCGGATGGCCGTTGAGCAATTGGAAAACCTTGCGGAGAATCGCGGAGCGGGAATCGTTTCCGACCCGTTCCAGGCCGAATCGGCTTGCCAAGTCGCACTCAACCGTATGATGGAACGGCCTAAGAGCAACCTTTCCTTCACCACTCCCCTGCCCTGCGAAACGCTTGGGCCCTATCGGTTACTGCGGACCCTTGGCATCGGTGGGATGGGGACTGTTTATTTGGCCGAACACCAACGATTGAAGCGTCAAGTTGCGGTCAAATTGCTGCCGCGTGAACGCGTCAACCAACCCGGTTGGCTTGATCGTTTTGAGCGAGAAATGACGACCATCGCAGCGCTTGAACATCCGAATGTGGTTCGTGCGACCGATGCAGGACATCAAGAGGGTTGGCACTATTTGGTGATGGAATACCTGGACGGAATGGATGTCGGGCGAATCGCACATCGTGTCGGGCAATTGCCGATTGCCGACGCTTGTGAAATCGTTCGCCAAGCGGCGCTCGGCTTGGCTCATGTTCATGAGCTTGGTCTCGTTCATCGCGACATCAAACCCTCGAACCTGATGTTGACGCGATCCGGGCAAATCAAACTGCTGGACCTCGGACTGGTGCTCGCCGGCGACGATCCTCTCACGCTCGACGATCGGCTGACGACCGTCGGGCATTTGATGGGCACGATGGGCTACATGGCCCCCGAGCAATTGATGGACAGCCGCGATGTCGATTCGCGAGCGGATCTCTATTCGCTCGGCGCGACGTTGTATCGATTGATCGCCGGCCACCCGCCTCATTCACGAACTCGCGGCGTCGGTTCCCATGTCTTGGCGATCACCAGCACACCGCCAAAACCGCTCGATGCGATTCGTGAAGAGACGCCACCGGAAATTGTCGAGTTGGTGAGGGAGATGTTGTCGCTTGAACGAGACCAACGTCCCGAAAACGCCAGTCATGTGGCAGAGCGTTTGAGGGAGCGGAGTCATCCACACTCATTGAAACAAGTGCTACGTGAAGCATTGCGAAAACCCGATGGGGACGACGGTCCACCGGCCAGCTTCGTCCCGTCCGTCGTCGATCAGGCATCACAGCCCCCAAGCAAACGATTCGGCAAAGGCCTGTTCGGCGGGTGGTTCGGCGGGATTGTCGCGGGCTCACTCTTGCTGGCGGCGCTGGTGATCAAAGTCCAAACCGACCGTGGCGAGTTGGTGATTCATAGCGAGCAGGATGGGCTGACGGTGTTGATCAAGCAAGACGACGAGGTAGTCGAAACGTTGAGTGTCCAAAAGAAGGCCGACACACGCACCGTGCTTCGGAAGGGAACGTACCGAGTCGAAATCGAGGGCGGGGGAGACGCTTTAGTCTTGAGCGATGATGTCGTCACGATTGGTCGCGGGACGATCTCGGAAGTGGCGGTGCAACAGGCCCTCGGCACCACTCAAATTTCGCCACCGAGCAACTCGATTGACCAAGGCCCGATTTACCAAGGCAAAGACCATGACGCATGGAGGAAGGTGCTTACACGGGAACAAGATGCAAAATCGCTGGGCGAAGCCATGGTCGCCATCGAAACACTCTCGCGAGAGAACAGCGATCGTCTTGAAGACGCGGTGGCGACGATTGAAACGGCGCGACGATTGGGCGGAATGTCATCGGCGAGTTCGTTTCAGCGATCGTTTGAGGGGGAACCCTCGATGGAGTACATGAGGTCTTTGCTCGACGTTTTTCCCAACTATCTTCCAGAACCGGGATTGGTCGCGATCGATCGAGAACTCGCCGGTGGTAACCGAAAGAGTCGGATCGCCTGCCTTTGGCTGCTGAAAGACTTTTTTGAGGGAGTGCAGCAGGAAACACGCTATCCGGAAAAATCGGTTGCAGCAGCCGATTGGATTCGCCAGCAGGGGGAAACGGCGGCCGGAAACGAGTTCCTCGATGGGTTGGCAAAGCATCTGCGAGAGGCTGTCCAGTCCTTTGACGGCGAGTCGGCCTTGGACAGCGCGGCGGATGAGTATGGCGTGGAAGCGGGTTTGGCATTGACGATTCTTCGGAATCAGTCGATCGTTGGCGATCCCTGGCTGGAAACCTACATGCATCAGCGGATCCAGCCCACGTGGGCCGCTTGGAGAGAGATTCACGATTCAAAGGGACGCCGCATCGCCGTCATGGAATCGAACCCCTACGCCATTTGGCAATCGCGTCCCTTGAGCGATCTTGAACTGATTGCTGCTTCGCAAATCGCTGCATCGGATGAAGACTATCAAGATTGGGTTGTGTTGGCTTCGATGCTGTTGTCTGACCAGTACAACCGTTTCCGCAACGAAACCGACCGAAGCCAGCGCGTCTTCCATCTACTGACGGAAAAGGCGCCCGAAACGTTGCTGCGGCAGATTGAAATCGAACTCGAAGCGATGCGAGTTCCCGTCGTCGATGGCTCGGAGCAAGGAACACTCCAGGGCGGCATGGGCATGGGGATGGGTATGGGTGGTATGGGGGGAGGCGGCATGCCATGGATCCCCGTTTTCGCATTGGGCAAGGTGGATTCGGTCGCATCGGGCCAGGAGGAGGGGATTTGGGCGACCGCATTGCCCTACTATGCCGAAAAGGTTGAGCCAACGTCGGAAACGCTCGATCGATTACAGCAGCTGCGCAGCGTCATGGAAATGCACAATATCGAGCAAAGCACTTTGTCGCAGAATCCCTACGCCATCATCGATGCTGCGATCGAGACAGTGAAACAGCGGCTACCGTAACGCATTTTTTCCCTCGCATTGCTTAGTGAAAAGTGGTGCTTCCGTCACGATTTGTGGCGGTTATACTGTAGCTTTGCCCCCCCTGCCCTGGCCTGACGAATCGGTGCAAGTTTGGAGACCGATGGAAAGTATCAACGATTCGAAAGTGGTCGTATGGAGCAAGTCAATCGGGTGCCAAGAAACCCTCTCCCTCGCTCCGCTCGACCTCTCCCAAAGGGAGAAGTAAACCACCCCTCCCGCTTGCGGGAGGGGTCGAGCGCAGCGAGGGGGAGGGCCCAGAACTCGCGCCCATCTTTTCGACACGTCTTAACATCGATTTGTCAGCCCCCCCTTCCCGCCTCTTTCCCCTCTTTGCTTTGCTCCCCGAAATGGGTGAGCGAAGGAGTCACACCATGAACTCAGATGCTTTCTCCAAAACGTCCTTACACTTCCTTTTTTTGGGGATGCTAGTGATCGCCTGTCACGCGAACGCAAACGCGATAGAGTTGCGATCCCCCGACGGGCTGCTGGTGGCCGAGATCGACGTGAATTCCGATGGAGGCATCAAGAAACTGCTGACCTATCGCGCAACGTGGAAGGGTCGCCCGGTGCTTACCGATTCCCAACTCGGTCTGGACGTAGAGGGGATGTCCGGCGCCGACGGCGTTCGAGTTGTTGACGTGCATACCGGATCGTTTGACCAAACGTGGACGCCGATCTGTGGCGAACGAAGCATGGTTCGTAATCACTACAACGAAGTCAGCTTGCAGCTGCAAGCACTCGGTCAGCGACCCTGTACCCTTCAAGTGACCTTCCGCGCATTCAATGAGGGGTTAGCGTTTCGCTACACCCTACCTCAGCAATCGGGTTTGGATCAGGTAACGATTGAGGCGGAATGGAGTGAGTTTCAGTTTCCGGCCGATCACAAGACATGGGTCGCTTACCGTGCGCAAGCCGACTATGAGGAAGCGCGGCTGAGTGAAGTCAAACCGGGCTGTGAACGGCCGCTGACGATCCAGGCAGATGAGGACCGGTATGTTGCGATCGGTGAAGCCGGGCTCGTCGATTTCGCCCGAATGAAGTTCGCACCGTTGAAGGGGTCGCCATTTGGATTGGTCAGTCATCTCGACGGGCAAGTTCAGGCGAAGCTTCCCCTATCGACACCATGGCGTTTTGTGATGGTCGCGAGCCGACCGGGTGAGTTGATCGAAAACAACTGTCTTGTATTGAACCTGAATGAACCCTGTGCGATCGCGGAACCTTCGTGGATCAAGCCAGGGAAAGTCATTCGAGAGGTCACGTTGACGACCGATGGCGGCAAGGCCCTGGTTGATTTTGCAGTCAAGCGAGGTTTGCAGTACATCCATTTCGATGCCGGATGGTACGGCCACGAGTACGACGATGCGTCCGATGCAACCACCGTGACCGTTGACCCCAAGCGTTCCGCGGGACCCTTGGCGTTACAAGAAGTGATTGCCTACGCAAAACAGCACGAGATCGGTGTGATTTTGTATGTCAACCGACGGGCGTTGGAAAAGCAGCTTGATGAAATCTTGCCGCTCTACCAATCGTGGGGTATCGCGGGAGTGAAGTATGGGTTCGTGAATGTCGGCTCGCAAAAATGGACCACCTGGTTGCACGATGCGATTCGCAAAGCAGCGGATCATCAATTGATGGTCGATGTTCACGACGAGTATCGTCCCACCGGGTTCGAGCGGACGTATCCGAACCTGATGACCGCCGAGGGCATCGCGGGCGATGAGACTTCACCTACGAATCGCAACACATTGACGCTTCTCTACAGCCGCATGCTGTGTGGGCCTGCGGACAACACGGTCTGCTATTTCTCGTCCCGCGTCGACAAGAATGCCACTCACGCCTACCAACTTGCCAAGGCCGTCTGTATCTACAGTCCGTGGCAGTATTTGTATTGGTACGACCGTCCCGCAGCAGCCGATGAGGATCGAGCCGAGAAGTTTATTACGGATGAACCGGAATTGGAGTTTTTTGATGCGTTGCCAACCACCTGGGATGAGACTCGCGTGCTGCAGGGCGAGATCGGTCGCTACGCCTTGATCGCTCGGCGCAAGGGTGAGCAGTGGTTTATCGGCGCGATGAATAGCGGCACGGAACGCACGCTAATTGTTCCGCTGGATTTTCTTGCCTCCGGCCACTCCTATGTTGCGCACCGTTATGTCGACAATCCGTCCATCGACACCCGGACGAAGGTCCAAATCGTACGCACCCCCGTCGATGCTTCGTCCGTGCTTCGTGTTGAAATGTCTTCGCAAGGTGGGCAAGCGATACGCATCGCCCCCAAATGAAGCCACACCCGCAACGGTACCCTCCGATAGCCAGTTTCTTAGATAGCCAGTTTCTTATTGAGTTTGCCATGATTCGCTCGCTGTGCATCGGCCTTTGCATCGCCTCGTTTGTGCCCATGCTCTCGCCCTGTTTGGCCAACACCTTCGTCGTTGCAACGACCGGTTCCGACGATGCGAAAGGGACCGCATCTGCGCCGGTACGGACCATCAGCCGCGCAGCCGAGATGGCGATGCCGGGAGACACGGTTTTGGTCCGCGCGGGAATCTATCGCGAACGGGTCTCACCACCACGCGGTGGCCAACCGGGTAAACCGATCACCTATCGAGCTGAGCAGTGGGGGCGTGTCTTGATCAAGGGTTCGGACCTCTGGCAGCCAACGTGGACCGAGCACGCCGATGGCGTTTACTTTGCCGTACCGGAGGAGTCGGTGTTTACCGACGATGTCTACCTCGATAGCGCAAACCCCTTTCGTGTCGAGATGGCGTCGACTCCCTACAATCGTAACGGCAAGCCCGAAAAAGATCGTTTTGGCTATGGCGACCCAAAGCTAGTCTACAACTGTGGCCAAATCATTGTCGGCGATGAACTCTTTGAGCAAAAGCCATTTCTCGATGAGGTGGAACTTCAAGCGGACAGCTGGACGTTCGACTCGGACTCGGGTCGCATCTACGTTCATTTCGGCGACCGGATCCCGTCACAATCCGTGGTAGAAATCACGACTCGACGTCGAATTTTCGCGCCGCATCGGCTCGGACTCGGGCACATCGTTGTCGAAGGGTTTGTGCTCGAACATTGTGGGAACAACTATCCAACCAATTTTTGGAGCACGCCCATTTGGGCCCAATCCGGAGCGTTGGGCCTTCGCGGTGGGCACCATTGGATCGTCCGAAACAACATGATTCGCTACGCCAACACGGTGGCCATCGATGTGGGATTCAAGGGCGGCAGCAATGAACCCGCCCCCGAAATCGAAACGGACCAAGACTCACTCGGCACAAGCAATCGAATCGAAGCCAATTACTTGGTCGACAATGGCGCGGCCGGGCTGATTGGTTCGGGCAGCATCGAGATGGTGGTTTGTGATAACGTGATCATGCGGAACAATACACTCGGTTTCATTGGAAACAAACGTTACGAACATGCCGGCATCAAGTGCCATGACATTCGTGACGGACGGATCGAACGAAACTACATCGCTAACAACCCACTGAACGACGGTGTCTGGCTCGACAATCGCTTTCCTGGCACGAGAATCTCTCGAAATCTAATTGTCAACAACGGCGTTAAAGGGATCTTCTTGGAGATGAGCGACCAGGATTGGGATTCCGCCTTCGTCGACCATAACATTGTGATCGGAAACACGCTAAACCAGTTTTATGTTCACGATGCATCGGGATCGACCGTGATCCACAATCTGTTCGCAAACAGTCCCACGGAAAGCCGCAATGGTCAGGGAGCCTACATTTACCAAGTGACATCGCGAACACGAACCTATCACCACTCGCTCTTCAACAACCTGTTTGTCAACCACCGTGTGATAATGGACATCAATTACCCATCGCATCTCAGTGGGCCTCAACGGTTGGATCACAACGTTTACGATGCCAGTGCCGACCAACGGGCTTTTATCGTCAATAGTGCCAGTGACAAGCCGTCACCTTGGAACCCAGCGGAGTTCATCGCTTTGGTCGACCAAGACTTGGGGCACCTCTCCACGGGGGAAGCATCGATCGATGATGGCAAGAAAGCGAAGTTGACCTTTGATCAATGGCAGGCATTTTGGCAAAGCCATGGGCTAGCGAACGACCAGCACAGTGTGCTGACGCAGGGGATTTCGGTCTCTTACAAGCCACAAACGCACGAGTTGACCTTGTTCGTTCCCTTGAACCCTGATCAGGTTGGCAGCAACGATCACCCGTCCATCGACGAGGATTACTGGGGAAGTCCCATTGCCCCCAACGGCCATGCACGGCCCGGGCCCTTTCAAAATCTGAAACAGGGTGAGAACGTCTTTTGTGTCTGGCGTGGCTTGCCGGTTTTGGATCGTGGCGCGGTTCCCCAGTCGTCCATGCTTCCGTAGCAATGAGCCGTGTCTTCGATTCTTGAAGCAACCATGATCTTGGAGCAACCATGAAACGATTCTATCCCTTCCTCTGGCTCGCTTTGTTTGCCACGCCGTCGTTTTGTCTTGGTGCGTCTCCGCAGCCGAACATCGTTTTCATTTTGGCCGATGATTTAGCTTGGTCCGACCTGGGGTGTTACGGTCATTCCTATCACCGGACCCCCAACATCGACCGTCTGGCTAAAGAGGGCATGCGGTTCACGGACGCTTACTCGCCCGCCCCGATCTGTTCGGCGGCGCGTGCGAGTATCTTGACGGGGAAAGCGGTGCCGCGAGTTGGTTTCGAGTTTGTGACCAAGAATAATCCTGGCCAACAAGAACTTGGCGAGAACTATCCACTGCAATCACCACCGTTTACGTTGAACTTGCCATTGTCGGAAACCACGATCGCTGAAACGCTTGGGCCGTTGGGTTACCAAACCGCATTTTTCGGGAAATGGCACGTCAGCCAACACTACAACGGTGTTTATCAAGCCTGGCATCCCGAGTTTGCTCCTTCCAAGCAGGGTTTCGACGTGGCGGTTGAAGACTTTGGTGCTCATCCCTATGGATGGACCCAAGCCGAAAAGGAGCATCCCGAGCCAACCGCGGAGGGGCTGTTCGCAGCGGATACGCTCGTGCAAAAAACCATCGATTTCGTCGCATCCAAACACCACCGGCCGTACTTCCTGTTTGCGTCGTCGTTCTACGTTCACACGCCCGTCAAGAATCGATGTCGATGGTTGGTCGACGAGTATGAAAGCCGAATCCCGGCGGATGCCCCCAAGCGGAACCAGCGGCTTGAGTACGCCGCATTCCTCGAAACGTTTGATCATCATGTCGGTAGGTTGCTACAAGCCATCGATGACTCAGGGCAGCGCAGCAACACGCTCGTTGTGTTTCTATCGGACAACGGTGGCCATCCCGAATTCACCAGCAACGCCCCGCTCCGCGGTTCCAAATGGAATCTCTACGAGGGCGGCATTCGTGTTCCGATGCTCGTGCGGTGGCCAGGCAAAGTTGCTGCCGCATCACAGTGTGATACGCCCGTGATTGGGTATGATCTGTTGCCAACGTTCGTTGACATTGCAGGAGGAACGTCCGGGGAACATCGCGGACTCGACGGAATCAACCTTCGACCCTTGTTTGAGAACGCGGACTTGCTACCCAGCCGCAACTTGGTTTGGCATTTTCCCTACTATCATCCCGAATCGGGTTTTGCCAAGGCGATTGATACGATTGGTGTCGATGATTTTGCGGTCAGCAAGACCCGTCCTCAATCGGCAATGCGTCGAGGAGATTTGAAGATCATCTATTTTGACGAAGATCAACGAAGTGAACTGTACGATCTGAACGATGACCTTGCCGAGCAGCGTGACTTAAGCGATGCGAAACCCGCTCTCACGGCAAGGCTAACGAAGGAACTTCAGCAAACGCTTGATCAAATGCATGCTCGCCGCGCGATGCAAAAATGACCAATCCGCGACAACTCACATCTGGATCGACCAATCATCTCTTGACCAATGCCGCTGTCTGGTCGCACGACGGCAGATGGATTTATTACGATGTTCGCAGTGATCGATCGGGTGCCCAATTCGATGGGAATCGGATTGAGCGGGTCTGTGTCGAATCCGGAGAAACCGAACTCGTTTTCGCTGCGAATCGCGGTGCCAACGTTGGTGTGGTGACGGCGAACCCTGTACGCGACGAAATCGTTTTCATTCACGGCCCTGAAAATCCGACGCCGGACTGGCAGTATGCCGCTTGCCATCGTCGTGGTGTCTTGGTCCAACCCTCGACGAAAGCTGCCAAGAATCTTGACGCCCGTGATTTGGTCGCTCCGTTCACTCCCGGCGCCCTGCGCGGTGGGACGCACCTGCATGTTTTTAGTGGTGACGGTGCTTGCGTCAGTTTCACGTACGAGGATCATGTCCTCGCCCATGCGGAGCACCGAAAGCTGTCGCAGTTGAATCAGCGAAACGTCGGTGTCTCGCTGCCAACGCGTTCGGTTTCGGTGCCAAAGTCGCATCCTCGCAATCACGACGGCGCAATGTTTAGCGTACTCGTCACACGGACAACCGACACACCCACGTCTGGAAGTGACGAAATCAGCCGTGCTTATAGCGACGCATGGATTGGTACCCATGGTTATCTCCGAAAAGAGGGGTCGCGTCAGAGCCGAGCATTGGCATTTATCGGTGATACCGTCGATGCGTCGGGCGCTAAGTTGTCGGAGTTGTTTGTCGTTGATGTTGCCAACGATGTGGGTCTGTCCGATGACGAACTCGTTTGTGGCACACCGACGACCCGCCCTGCCCCGCCCCGTGGAACGACGCAGCGCCGACTCACCTACACGGGCAACCGTCGCTATCCCGGCCTGGGTGACGTTCGGCATTGGCCACGAAGCAGTCCCGATGGATGCAAGATTGCGTTCTTGATGAAAGACGACTTGGGTAAGAACCAATTGTGGCTCGTCGATCCATGTGGCGAATCGCTTTGCCAACTGACCGACGGTGACCAACCCGTTCAGTCTGCGTTCACGTTTCGAAACGATGGTCGAGCGATTGCGTGTGTGATTGGGGACCGAGTTTGCGAGGTCGACGTGGAAAGCGGCGGCGTCGTGCCGTTGACTCGCGAACCGACAAAGCCAACCGACAGCCCGCCGCGTGGCGAAGCGGTCGTCTATTCCCCCGATGGTCGCGACATCGCCTTTGTCCGAGCCATCGAGACCGCCGATGGCATCCGCAACCACATTTTTCTTGTTTCAACCCAACGGAACCCATGAGACAAAACAACCGATCGTTTCTTGGGGTCGTTCTGTGATTCGTCGGAACAGCAGCCACCCTTACGGATTGTCGTCACGTGACAATTTGCTGACCAACTGTTTGACTTGCTCTTCACTCATACGTTGTCGCGTTTGGTTAAGCATGTTGGCGAAGTGGGCTTGTCCGGTTTTGCTCGAAGGGTAACCGATGTTCTGTCCGTCATCGGGTTCATTCGATGTAACAAGCTTCGTGCCCGACGCATCAAGAATCGCGTACCAAGGAATGCCTCCATCAGCTCCATCGCGGATCTCTTTCATCACGTCTCGGGCACCGGGTAAGCGGTGATCCATCTTTACCAGAATATAGTCTGTTTCCCAAACGCGGTTGTCTTCGAGGAATCGCGACAACATGTGACAAGGTCCACACCACGTTGCCGTTTCTTGAACGATCACTCGTTTGTCGTGCTCCTTTGCCTGTTTCAGTGCATTGTCAAGTACCGTGCGAGCGTCTGGCATTTCCGTCTGATGACTGCGTAACCAATCGATCAACTTCTCTTTCGAGAGTTCGTCGGCCACGCAAAGCTCGCTTCCCTCGGTTTGGTCCACCTTTTCCGCGTCGGAATTAAATAAGACCAGGAAAAAGTTACCTCGGTCACCTATGATCGGTTCGCCAATCTGTTTCGCCAACGTCCGAGCCGTTTCCAATCGTTCCTGATCGGTTGGAATCGCCATGAAGCGAAACTCGTCGCGTACGCTGTAGAAGTCCTTGTCTTGATAGCGAATTTCCATCAGTCGATGAATACGGGGATCCTCTGGCTTACCGAACACAATCAGTAGGTGTTGCTTGACCAGCTTGATCGATCGAAGCGCCTTAGCGTATCGCTCGGTCGGCGTCCCCTCGACTTCAAACGCTTTCGCGATTCGTTCTTCCAAGGTGGGTGGAACGTACGGTCGCGGCGGTGGAGGTGCCTGAACATCACCCAGGTCTTTGGACTCTCCGGGCTCAACAGCAAAGTTCGGCAACGTGTGATACCTCCCCTCATCCGTTGTTCCGAGGTTCACCGAATAATCCAATCCGCCGACCAATCCTTTGATTTCAAAATTCCCTTTTTCGTCCGTCACAACGCTGCCGCCGAAACGGGTGCTCCAAGTCCGGTTGCCCTCATCAGGGACATCAATGCCATAGGCCAACTTTTGACCCGGCCAAGGTTCCTGGGTTTCCGGCGACAAAAGTCTCCCGCGGACCGTACCCGTTGGTTTGACCCGAATCTCAACCTCTCGATCTTCCGGCTTCACGATCGCAATCGCAGCAAGTGTTCTGCCGGGGTTTCGGACATGCACATAGGTTGATTCCTTCTTTCGCATCACGCGGAACGTTCCGTTCTCCGTTGTGGTTGCTCGCCAATCGCTGCTTCCAAAGTCCTGTGGCACTCCTTCAAGGTTTGCGGAACCCACCGGTTTCTCATCCTCGTCCTTGACAACGATGCCGGTCAGCTCCACTTCTTGGGGGAGCACTGTTGCTAGGTTCCACTGCAGTTCTGGTTCACCGTCAATTTCAAACTTCTCAGCTTTTCCCTGTTGCGGCGGACGGATGTCAAAGCTGCCGTTACCCAGTGAGAATTCGAACGCTCCTTTTTCATCGGTCATCGTGCTATAGACCTGCATCGGCTGGACCCAATAGCGGCTCTTTTCCGGGTTGGCGAGTTCAACGCCCTCAAGCGAGGGGAGGTCGGCGCCATATTGGTACACATAGATTCGCTGCGTTGGGATCGGTTCGCCGGTTCCTGTCTCCGTCAGCTTGCCGAACACGCGAGTCGCTTTACGCAGTTCAAAGTTCTTGTTTTCGACCGGCTGGTTCGCACGAACGGCAAACCCATCCTGCGGGCTCGAGGCCCATTGATCATCTTTGACGACCACCAAATAGATCATCTCGGGTGGAACAAGCAGCTCGTAGTTCCCCAGCTCATCGGTTGTCGTCGTCCTTCGGACGCTGTCCATTGAATAGCCTTTGCCGGCAACCGCGACCGTAATCCCCGCAACCGGGTTGCCTTCCCCATTGGTCACCTGGCCGCGCAGGGGGACGAGGCGGTCAAGTTTCATTTCTAACAATCCCTGGCCGCTCATCGGGTCATAGCTGCCTCGTGTGTGAACGAACTCCTCCGACATCGGCCAAACCGTTACCGCAGACTTTTGCCAAGCGGGCATCCATTGGAATTCAACCTCGCCATCCTCGTCTGTTGTTTCGCTGAACTCATCCGCGAAGTAGCTCAGATTCAAATGTTCGCCTTGGGGATCTTTTTGCAACAGCCAGGGGTAAAAGCGGATTGCCGAAATCGGATGTCCCGCATCATCGACAGCGCGGATACGAAACGGCGTGGCGCCGTCAAGCGAGAGTGTTTCCCCCTCATCGGTCGGAAACTCTGGCACATCTGCCAATGCATCTGCACGTTGAGCCCGCGGCAATCGATAGACGCGATAGTCCAATCCGAAGTCCTTTTTCCAGGCGACGATGGCTTCGATTCGGGACGCTTCGGGGTAGCGAAAGGTGATCATGCCGGTTGCGTCGGTTGCCATTTCCGTCAACGTTGTTGGGTACCCAAGCTGAACCGCAAAGGAAGCGTTTTCGACGGGATTGCCATCGCTGTCGACAACCGACACGCGACCCGTTTTCGTATCGCCAAGTTGAA